>JAEZBR010000030.1 GCA_023426935.1 Bacillota bacterium
AAAAAATGACACTAGTACACATTCACGATTTCCATTCTACACGGATACCCTGATCCGATACAAAACCAGGGAAGAAAGGAAAGTATACAGATTACCCTTAGTTAGATGGGCTAATTTGTATATACCATAATTATGATTAAGAAAGTAATGTCATGCGTATTAGGCTTATTATTGGCAATAGTATTGTTGCCACCAACAACGGTTATGGCAGCAGATACCATTTATCATGCTGACTCCAGTACCACTGTTGCGAATCTTAAAGGCGTTGCCGAAGGCACGATTAAGAACGCAGATAATGAAATGTACACGGGAATTGAGTTTGCGACCGGTACTTATAAATTATCTGACAATGCAAAAGTAGATATCTATTTCAATCGGTCTTTCACGGTCACGGTACCTACAGGTGCGAAAGTAACCTTGGTTGCCAGTTTTATGTTTTTGTCCCCGGTCGAAGCGACTTATGATTTTAATGGCCCAGGTCAATTGATTCTTGATGGCGATAGTCTTTATGATGATGTCGGAGATGGACTCGATATTCGTCCGACCGCGAATGGTTCCCTAAACTTTAAGAATATTGATTTCACCATTAAAAATTTTTATGGCTATGGAATGTATAGTATTGGCGGTCCGTTTGACACTACCTTTAGCGGCGGGAAATTTACGATGACCCATTGTGGTCATACTGACGAAGGCGGGATTGAGTATGAGGAAGGTAATTTGGTCTTCACTGATGGCTGTGAAGTAAGTATTACCGACTGTGGTACAACATCTTTTGGACCAATTTATAAGGGACCATCAGCTGAATTGGTCTTCAGCAATGGCTCTAAAGCAACAATTACGAACACTTCAGGAGTTAAGAATGTCGTCGTAATAAATGGACTTGATAATGTTAGTGCTCAGGGTGGAAACGGAGCCTTAACCATTAAAGGAGCCGGCACGGAAGTAACGATTAACGATGCTGGAACCAGTACTTTAAGTTCAAGAGGAATCAACGGTGGCAATCCAGCATTACTGAATATCGTGGTTACCGACAATGCTAGTCTGACAATTAATACAACTAGTAATGCTTTGGATACTAACGGGATCCGTAATAGTAATCTAGTAGTTAACGCCGGAGGAAAACTAGTCATTTCCGGTGCGAAGAATGGTTTAACTAACACATTATTGAAGACTGATGATAAATCCGTTATCACGGTTACTTCAACCAATAAAGATATCAGTGGAGCAAGCAAAGTAACGAGTGCAGAGGGTGGTTCGATTTTGGTACAGCCTGACATCAGCTATGTCAACGGAGTTAAAAATATTGTTCCTAGTAAGATTGATCCGGCTATTACGAACTTTCAAGGTGAAACCCTAAGCCGCTTTGATTTTGCAGGCTTAAGCAATACAAACATCAGTATCAGTGCCGACCCGAATAATGCCGCAAGTATAGCTTATACTTATGAAGTGGGTGAGAATCAATCTGGGACTGCTTATGTTTGGGCACCCAAGGTAAGTGTAAACTTCTACGGCAATAAGAATAAAGATCCTAACGAGTTTATCGATTCTCGATATACAATCAGAGGAAATAATCTGACTTTAGTCAATGCTGATCTATCCCGAATCGAAGGCGGAATTACGGTTCCGACCGGAGAGATGATCGTTTGGAAGAATTGTGCTGATGATAGCATTGTCGACGTGATGAATGTAAAGTTAGATGCTGATATCGATGTCTACTATGAGTTTGCGGAAATCCCGCCTGCAGTAGTAAATACGGCCGATAACAATTATCTTAACTATTTCATGATTCTGACAGTTATGTCCATAGCCACGGCAGGATATGTTGTTTATCGTAAAAAGAGATGTCTTTAACAGGATGAGTCATCATAAGAATTAGTATTTACAAGGCTAACCACTATCATGAGCTTAGCCTTTTCTATTTATTGATACACTTCTTTAGACAATTATGTTTAATTTAGAATTTGAACAACGCTTAAAATATATTGTGACAAATTTATTTTATCAGGTATAATAAAAACAAGAGTCCGACGCTTAGACGCAGTACTCGGAAGAGATTACGGTAGAAATACTGTAATCTCTATTTTTTTAATTTACGGAAATAACATTTTCAGAGGATACGGCTGGTCAAATAATATTGCCCCCCTTAATTAATTATCTAATCTATAGTAAAATAAACAAGCGAAATCGGTAATATAATTAACTATATATGTTTGTTAGTTTTATTAGCGGATTTGCAACAGAGCCAGATGCTTAGACACAGAGCCTATTTATTAATAGGCTTTTTTTAATGCCTAAGAAATGGGGGAAGTATGTATTCAAAGGCGATGAGGATTTTAAACACCCTGACTATGGTTTTTGCCTTAGTCATAATCATGTTGCTAACCTCACCACTAACCGAAGTAAAAGCATATACTTCGGAAATATTTGATTCGCGTGCCCATTATTCTTTCTATCTGGAGAGGGAAGTAAATAATGGATATATCGAAGATAATAATTATCGAAGAAAGTTTAATAATGAAGTTGAAGATGAGTATAAGATTGGTAAAACTTATAAAGTAGGATTAAGAATCTTAATCTTTACGCTTGCCGACGGAAACAATGTGATTGAACCCGGACAAATGATTTATGAATTTCCAGAGGTTTTTAAGGCGAGTCATTTCCTAAACAACGGAGATATTTATTTTGAAGAAGGAAATGAAATCGAGATTACCGGAACAATTTGGAGTACCAGAGTAAAAAATAACCCACTGCAGATTTTTAATCGGATAAAGTTTGACCCAAACGATCCTAACAATGCAACAAAAGCACTGTACAATCGGATGATGATTTTCAAACCAGACACCATGCAAGATTATAACTTTACCTTGATCGGCTACGATAATAAAAATGGTAAGCCCGATATAAATGGCGGTTTCTCATATAATAAATTCGATCTGATTTTGAAATCACAGAAGCATGTTTCCTTATCCTCGGAAAAATTAAACATAACCGCTAATATCGAAGGTGGGATCTTAGACCAAGATAAATCTTTTGAGTACACTATTGAACAATTAGAAGTATCCGAGGGAGTCATCTTACCTTCCGTTACCCAGATAAAAACTGAAGGAATTCGATCCGGGAAAACTAATAGTGTCGCTTTCGACGATCTTGTTTTCACCGTTGAAGGAGTTTATACCTTAAAAATTACGCAGAATTCCAGTGGAATTAAAGGGATGGTAGATGCCCAGCCGCAAACAATTAAAATTGCGGTGTTGAATGTCGATGATAAATTATTAGCGGAAGTTATTGAGCCGCAATCAGGCGGTAATCTAACTTTTACGAATATATACTCCTGCCGTCGTAAACACCGGAGTTGATCAGAATCCTATTTACTCTTTAATCCTTCTGGTGGTAAGTATAGTTGGAGTTGGACTAATAAGAAAGATCACACTTACGAAAGCCAAAGAATAATTTGGCTTTTTATCTGCACTCTTTGATTGATAAAGAACAATGCCCAACCTATACTGTATATATATTCAGTGAAAATGTATTCAGTAAAACAGAAACAATCTTATGTTTATCGGAAGAGATAAAGAATTAAAAGAATTAAAGATCCGATTTTATTAAAGTTGCGAAATTATATAAATTAGAGGCTAATCAATTAATGAATCAGGCTCGAAAAGCAAATATAAATACCTAAAAAGGAAGTTGACCGTTTTTCTTATTTTGAGAGTAAAACCACACCCAAGATGCAGAAGATCAAGCCGATTACCTGAGCGAGTGTTACTTTTTCTTTGAAAAAGATGATGGCGATTAATACAACTACACTATTGGAGACCCCATTTACTAACGGAGCTAAGATTGCCATGTTGCCATTATTACGATAGGCTAAGATGAATCCCAGATCAATCAACATTATGGCAATACCTAGAACGAAGGGGAAAATATTGAGTTTTTTAATCTCGGTGGCAATATCGAAGTTTCCGTTAACTAGCAACAGAATTAAAGCTAGAATATTCGAAGTCAGATAAGTTATCAGCAATAAGAAATAACTGTTACCGCTTGGCATACACTTCTGGGCAAGCTGATAAAGAACTGTTGAGCAAATAATCAGAATAATGTATCCCATATATCACCATCAAGACTTTCTAGTACTAATGTAAGAGATTTTACCAGGATTGTAAAGGTAAATGCCGAAAAGTAATAATTATTCTTGTCTTTCAAATGACGGCGTTGTTATAATTACCTTAGTGAATCCTCTCTGAGGAGGTAATATATGAAGTCCACAGAACTAATCGAATTGTACGATTCATTACCTTATGGAATCGCACTGTTTAACCTCAATGAGGATAATCCTTATTATTTAAATGAGGCTTTGATTCAGATGCTTGGCAAACCAAAGCAAAAGATAGAAGAAAATTTTACTGGTTGCTTCCTTAGCATCGATCAGCCTTTAAAGGCGCCGGCGAAGTTTATCGCCTATTTGTTCCAGGATGAAACCATTCGGAAACTTTCGGTCGAGACGAAGATAGTAACTTTCGATGATCGGAAAGTTTTAAGAGTCGGGATTTGTGCCGATCAATCAAGCGCGAATAAGTTAATTGCCATGACCGATGATTATGGTTATGCTACCGCAATCTTGAAGAACAAAGGCGAACAGTTGGAAGTGCTGTATGCGAATAAACCGTTTTATCAGTTAATTGGGCAGAATGAAAAAGAATTCTTGCTTAATCCGTTTGAAAATGTCCGAAAACTAGTAAGTGAAGACCAGTTGGCGACGGTTAAAGATTTAATTGCGGAGTCTCTGAATAGTGGGAAGCCTCAGGATGCATTAACTTGGATTAAACAGAAAGATGATAATGTCATCTGGCTAACGCAGCATTTAGGAGCTTATAAGACGGTAAATGGGCAACAGATTATCTTGGTGGTCTCGCAAGATGTTACGCAGCGTCATGCCGAAACAGAGAAAGAAGAATATAAGAATGAATGTTATCGAATGATCATCGATCAGACGGATACGGCGGTATTTGAATGGAATCTGAAAGACGGAACTTTTGATAGCACGCCTTCATATCAAAAGTATGCCATGAGTAAAGTTAAGCCAATTGATATTCTGAATAATCGCGGTCCGCTAGATTTAGTCTATCCCGAAGATTACCCGGCTCTGAGTAAATTTTTTGCGGAAACTAGTACCAAATCCAAGGCGAGCAAAACAATTCGAATCAAAATGATTGATGGTACATTCCGCTGGAGTCAGTTGGCAGGCCTATTTATCAAAGATGTTTTCGGCAATAAAGTCCGAGTTATCGGAACAATTAACGATATCGATGATGATAAACAAAAAGCCGTGATGATGGATAGTATGATGGAAGCGATTCCCGGCGGTATCGCCTTATTCGCTATTTCGCAGTAGGATCCGTTACTAACCTTAAAGTATTACAGCGAGGGCTTCTATAACTTAAGTGGCCGGACCAAAGCTCAGTTGGATACAATTTTAGCTAAGAATATTCCTTTGGAAAGAGTAATTATTCCCCAAGAACGGGAACGATTTGTGAATAAGCTCCGAGAGAAGGCCGCCAAAGGTGAGTCAATCAATATCACCACGCGTTATTATGATGTCAAGAAGAACATTCGTTGGGTTCATATGTCCGCCAGCAAGATCCGAGATGCGAATGGAATACCGGAATACTATGCGATTCTCACCAAACCTACCAATGAAGCCATCTCTTATCGGTCATTGGTTGAGAGCTCTAACTTAGCGACATTTGTGGCGGAGAAAAAGACTTCCCGAATTATTTTTGTGAATGATGCTTGGCGGAATTTAGCCAAGGTCGATTTGAAAAAACGAGTCGATGGGCTGACCTTAAAAGATTTACATCTTGAGACCTTTCGGTTGATAACGTATGAGCAGATTCAGAATCTACCAACGACTGAATTCCAGTTTTTCCATTTGGAAACCAGCGATGGCTATTATCTGTATGTTCAGGCTCGTTCTATTGTTTGGAATAATGTTGAAGCCTATATTCTATATATAACGGATGAAACGGTTCAGAAATCGATTCAAGCTAAGAATGAGAGAAACCAAGCTTTACTTGATGCAGCAACCAAGATTGCCAATATTTCCGTTTGGGAAATGGATGTTCAAACCCGGAAAATATATCAGACGGAACTGACCAAAAAACTTCATGGTTATAATTTGGTAATAGAGAATACTCCGGAAATTTTCTTTCAAGGTGATTATATCTCCGAGGCTACTAAAATGGATCTGGCGAAGATGTATCACGAGGTTTTCTCCGGTCAATCCAGTCAGGCAATTATTCAATTCCGCCAACCGCCAACCAATGAATATCATTGGGAAAAGCTAATGTGTGAACCGATCTTTGATGAGAACCATAAAGTAATCAAAGTTATCGGAACTTCCTTACCTTTCGATGAAGTAATGGAAAGACAACAGCGTTATGACGAACAGATGAAAGTTAACTGGGCTTTAGCTCGAAGTTCTTTGGCGACGATTTATATTGACTTAAGCCGTAATGAAATTCTCGAAGCCCATAGTGATGTTCCTGAAATTGCTAAGTTACTAAAAATCGGCAAAGCAAACGAAATTCACCAAGCGCTTAGTAAACTTATGGCTAGTCCCCAAGAGCAGAAAGAACATCTTGTCCAAACCAGCTCAAAAGCTTTATTGGAAGCTTATCATGAGGGGAAAACTATTCTGAAGTTTAATTATCGACTGTCAATCTTGCCGGGTTGGTATGAAGCAATTTACAATATGATCCTAAATCCAAGGACCAAGAGTATTGAAGCCGTTTGTATCTTAAGAGACAATACAGTTGAAAGACAGACCGAATTGATTGTCAATAAATTGGCGGAGACTAACTACGATGGTATCTTCACGATTGATACCAAAACCGGAGTAAGTAAGCCGTATCTTTATGATCTGAAAGCGGTTGATACAAAGCCGGGATTTAATTTGGAAAATTTGACGAGGAAATATTGTCAGAATGTGGATGATATCGCTAAAGTAATAAAACAGAATAAGTTAAGTACGGTAATAAAACATCTTGAGTCTAAACCAATCTATATTACCTCGTTCTTTATTCAGATTAATGGGAAGTTAATGCGGAAAAGAACACTGTGCTGTTATTTATTAGATGATCATTCCGAGATTCTGGCTTCAGTCCAGGATTATACAACTTCTTATCGTCAGCAGGAAAAACAGCAGCAGAAACTTGAAGAAGCATTGAAAGAAGCGAAGATTGCCTCTGAAGCTAAGAGTGATTTTCTCTCGAATATGTCTCATGAAATCCGCACTCCGATGAACGCAATTATCGGAATGACTAAACTGGCCAAGGATGAGCTCAGCAAAGATCCCTCGGCCGTAAAGGATTATCTTAATCAGATCGACAAATCGAGTAATTATCTTTTAGGTTTACTCAATGATATTCTGGATATGAGTCGGATTGAGAAGAATAAACTGGAGTTGCATCGTGAATGGGTCAAGGGCAGCGAACTGATGGAATCCTGCATCCAGATGATTACCCCAATGATGGAACAGAAGAATATTTCTTTTACTTATTACAAACCAGATGAAGCGTTTAATCATTATGAACTATATCTGGATGCGATGCGCGTTAAACAAATCTTGATGAACGTGTTGAATAATGCCGCCAAGTTTACGGGCGAGAATGGTAAAGTTTCCCTTCGAATCAAGAAGGTTAAACAGAGTGCACATCGCCGCAGCGATCAGATTACGATTAGCGATAACGGATGTGGAATGAGTAAAGAGTTTGTTAAACGGATCTTCCAACCCTTCTCTCAGGAAAACAACCCGTATACCAATCAAATTCAAGGTACCGGGTTAGGCTTGGCCTTGACAAATAAGATTGTTACGGCGATGGGTGGTAGTATTGAAATTGAAAGTACTTTGAATAAAGGAACGAAAGTCACGATCTTATTACCTTATACCTTTAGAGTCCAAGAAGGATTAGCGGCCAAACCGAGTCCGGTAATCTTTGATAAGATGCTAAGCGGCAAACATATTTTATTGTGCGAAGACCGCCCGTTGAATGCTGTAATTGCCGGTAAATTATTGGCGAAGAAAGGTATGATCGTTACGAATGCCACTGACGGGAAAGAAGCCTTAGATCTATTTAGTCAATCGAAGGTCGGTTATTATGCGGCGATTCTCATGGATATCAGGATGCCTAGACTCAATGGTCTAGAGGCAACGAAAGCCATCAGAGAACTGAAACGAAAAGATGCCAAGGAGGTACCGATTATTGCGATGACCGCCAATGCGTTTACTTCCGATCAACAGGAAAGTAAAAAAGCGGGCATGAACGCCCACCTTTCTAAACCGATCCAACCGGAACTGTTATTTGCAACCTTAGCTAAATTGATTAAAAGATAATTATTTGTTCTTTAATAGATCCCGAATTTCGGTTAATAACTGTTCTTCTTTTGTCGGTTCAACGGGTTTGTTTTCGTTTTCTTTCTTTTTGAATACTTTATTAACAGCCCGGATTACGATGAATAAACATAATGCGGTTAATAAGAAATTTAAAATTGCCTGCAAGAAATTGCCGTAGGTCAGCACAATCGGATTATTGATATCCGAAGTCGGAATAGTCAACGATAATCCGGTCAAATTGATCTTACCTAAGATTAAAGAAAGAAAAGGAGTAATAATATCTTTCACTAAAGAAGAGATTATCGAGTTGAAGGCTCCGCCAATCATCACGCCGACAGCTAGATTCATTACATTACCCCGTTCAATAAACTTTTGAAATTCTGCAAAAAACTTTTTCATTTTCAACACCTCGGGGTAATTATAACAGATGTTAAAACCTAAGATTAAGTAGGTTTATCCAGAACTTGTTAAATATTTAACAAGAAAGCGTTTTCAACCTATTTCCAAG
Source organism: Bacillota bacterium (assembly GCA_023426935.1). Classification (GTDB taxonomy): domain Bacteria; phylum Bacillota_I; class Bacilli_A; order Erysipelotrichales; family Erysipelotrichaceae; genus RUG11872. Next base: position 8,901 of record JAEZBR010000030.1, read on the forward strand.
TTATTTTCTATATGTTAATATTTTAACAACCACTAAAGGACGTCTTAGCGGTTAGCAATCAAAGGAGAATAGCGATGGAAAATTTAGCGAATAAATCTCTAGTAGTAGATAGTCCAGAATCATTAAATCTTCTTTTGGATAAGATTCACCAAGCCCAAAAGGTTTATGCGACTTATTCCCAACAACAGGTCGATGAGATCTTCCGGGCCGCATCTTTAGCGGCTAATAAGCAGCGGATCCCGTTAGCACAAATGGCGGTTACCGAAACGGGAATGGGAATCGTTGAGGATAAAGTTATTAAGAATCATTATGCTTCCGAGTATATTTATAATAAATATAAGAATACGAAAACCGTAGGCGTTTTAAGTGAAGATAAAGCCTTCGGTACCAAGACGATTGCCGAGCCTTTAGGTTTAATCGCGGCGGTAATTCCGACTACCAATCCTACTTCAACGGCCATTTTCAAGACTTTGTTAGCTTTGAAAACGCGCAACGTAATAATTATTTCTCCGCATCCACGGGCGAAACAGTCCACCATTGAAGCGGCGAGAGTCGTTTATGAGGCGGCGGTAAAAGCCGGTGCTCCGGAAAATATAATCGGTTGGATTGATGTTCCGAGTTTGGAAATGACCAATCAGATCATGAAAGAAGCGGATTGTATCTTAGCGACGGGTGGACCGGGGATGGTACAGGCCGCATACTCATCCGGTAAACCAGCGATCGGTGTTGGGGCAGGTAATACTCCCGTTATCATCGATTCCACGGCCAATATCCTCGAAGCCGTAAATTCGATTATTCATTCCAAGACTTTCGATAATGGGATGATCTGTGCTTCCGAACAATCCGTAACGGTATTGGAAGACGTCTATGAAATGGTAAAGAAAGAATTCATGTATCGCGGTTGTTATTTCTTGAAAGCCAATGAGATTGATAAAGTACGGAAGACCATCATTATAAATGGTGCTTTGAATGCGAAGATTGTTGGTCAGTCCGCTTTTAAGATTGCTCAGTTAGCTGGCGTTAAAGTTCCGGAGAACACAAAGATTTTAATCGGAGAGGTTACCTCTGTTTCCCGTGACGAACAATTTTCCCATGAGAAACTATCACCGGTCTTAGCAATGTATAAAGCGAAGGATTTTGATGAAGCACTGAAATTGGCTGGTCAATTAGTATTCGATGGTGGTCCAGGACATACCAGTTCCATCTATATCAATGTTAATGAAACCGAGAAACTTGATAAATTCGAAGAAGCGATGAAAACCTGCCGGATTTTAATTAACACCCCGGCTTCTCAGGGTGGTATCGGAGATATATATAACTTCCAACTGACCCCGTCCTTGACCTTAGGCTGTGGTTCGTGGAGTGGTAATTCCGTTTCGCACAATGTTGGAGCGCTGGATCTATTGAATGTCAAGACGGTAGCCGCAAGGAGGGAAAACATGCTGTGGTTAAGAACGCCTAATAAAATTTATTTCAAACGGGGTTGCATGCCGGTCGCTTTAGATGAATTAGGAAATGTTTTACATAAGAAGCGGGCGTTTATCGTAACGGATAGTTTCTTGTTCCAAAACGGTTATACTAAACCGATCGAAGAAAAGTTAGAAGCGATGGGAATCGATCATACGGTCTTCTCGGATGTTGCGCCAGATCCTACCTTAGGTTGTGCCAAGGCCGGGGCTAAAGCGATGTCTAATTATAAACCCGATGTAATCATCGCCTTAGGCGGCGGTTCAGCCATGGATGCCGGCAAGATTATGTGGGTGATGTATGAACATCCGGAAGTTGTCTTCGAGGATATGGCGATGGATTTCATGGATATCCGTAAACGTATTTATACCTTCCCCAAGATGGGTGAGAAAGCTTACTTTGTCGCAATTCCGACTTCTTCCGGAACCGGTTCCGAAGTTACTCCGTTCGCGATTATCACCGATGAGAACTCCGGTACGAAGTATCCGTTAGCCGACTATGAATTACTGCCGAATATGGCAATCGTCGATACGGATAACATGATGAATCAGCCTAAAGGTTTGACCAGTGCTTCCGGAATCGATGTCTTAACCCATGCGTTTGAAGCATATGTTTCGGTCATGGCTTCTGATTTCACGGATCCCTATGCCTTAAAAGCGACGAAGTTAGTCTTCGATTATTTACCTAGTGCTTATCAGAATGGAGCCAACGATCCGCTTGCCAGAGATAAGATGGCGGATGCCTCAACTTTAGCCGGTATCGCTTTCGCGAATGCGTTCTTAGGCGTTAACCATTCTTTAGCCCATAAGTTAGGTGCTTATCACCATATTGCCCACGGTACGGCCAATGCGATTATTCTCACGCGAGTAATGCGTTATAATGCTGCTGAAGTACCGACGAAGATGGGAACTTTCCCGCAGTATGAATATCCGCATACTTTACAACGTTATTGTGAAATTGCGCATTATAATGGAATCTGTGGTAAGGATGATGCTGAGACTTTCGAATTATTGATCAAGAAAGTTGAAGAATTAAAGACGATTATCGGAATCAAGCCTACGATCAAAGATTATGGCGTTAAAGAAGAAGACTTCTTAGCGACTTTGGACGAAATGTCGGTCTCGGCCTTCAATGATCAATGCACCGGTGCGAATCCCCGTTATCCGTTGATCTCGGAATTAAAAGATCTATACATCGCATCCTATTACGGAAAGTAAGGAGAAACCATGAACAATAAGAAAGAGATATTAGTCACCCGTCCAATTAAGACGGTTTATCGGGAAGATGATAAAGTTATTAAGGTGTTCAATAATGATCATCCTAAATCCGGCGTTTTCAATGAAGCTTTGATTCATTCCTATGTCGAAGAAACCGGCTTAGCCGTTCCTAAGGTTTTGGGGGTTATTCAAGTCGATGGTAAGTGGGCTTTAGAAACCCAGTATATTCCCGGTAAAACTTTAGAAGAAATTATGCACGAGAATCCCAAGAAGTTGAAGAGTTTAATGGAACAGTTCGTCGACATTCAGATTGCCATGAATAAAATGACGGTCACGAAATTAAGAAGTACGAAGGATAAAGTTGCGGAAGAAATCAATTCTCTAAAAGAGATCGATGCCAGTACCCGCTATGAATTATTACAGCGCTTAAACAATATGCCTAAGCACTTCAAATTAGTTCACGGTGATTTCGTACCATCAAATATCGTAATTATGAAATCCGGTGAATATCGGATCATTGACTGGAGTCATGCGACAAAAGGTAATGCCTCCTACGATGCGGCGAATACTTACTTACAATTCTCTTTGACTGATGAAAAGAAAGCAGAGTTGTATCTTAAAATCTTCAGTGCCAAGACCGACACCGCAATCCAGTATGTTCAGAAGTGGTTGCCGATTGCCGCTGCGGCACAGTTGACCAAACAGAAGCCGGAAGAGAAAGAATTACTTGATCGTTGGATCAGTGTTGCGGAATATCAGTAGAAATTAAAAGGGGCTGTAAAGAAACCTAAATAACAATTTAGGTATAATGCAGCCTTTTTTGTATAGCTTTTCTAGCTCTTTTGCATAAGCACTTTGCACGAGGCTTTTTAAATATTTCTGCTTTCAAATTATCTG
>JAEZBR010000059.1 GCA_023426935.1 Bacillota bacterium
TCAAAGATAGACTGCAAAGATGTTTTCATAATGCTTGTCTGTACACTATTCACAATTTCAAAGAACATGAACTCAAATGTTTACATTTTCAGACTTTTTCATCAAAACTACTTGAATTCCTGATAGTCAAATCCTCCCACAAAAAAACGCCCTTATCTAAGGACGCAATGTTTACGCGGTACCACCTTAGTTCTCTTTATGAGCCCTCAAGTATCTAATAACGCCAGATTAGCGAAAGACCCTACGAAGTGAGTTCCTTGATTAACAGTTACTGATTTCCATCCTTCATCAGCTTGCTCTAAACTCTTAATCAGCTACTATTCTTCTGTCTCTGAAGATATTTTAGCATGATAACCCTTCTTGTCAAACGCGAAATTCATCCAATTCCGACCGGTGTAACTTTTAAAACTTTAAATTATACTGAAAATGTAATAATATTGAGCACGCCATAGAAAGAAGGCCCAAGATTATGCCAAGAGTCAGTAAGAACCACAAGGAACAGCAAGATTTACTTTGGGCTTTGATCCGCGATTATAATGCGATTTATTATGTCAATTTAGACAAGGATACTTTTTCGATTCTCTATGCCAACAATGTCGTCAATCAGAATGTTTATAATAAGGATTTTGAAGAAAAAAGTTTCAGTACGCAGATGAAGCTCTTTACCGATCAATATGTCCGCGATGAAGATAAGCAGATGTTACTAGACCTGACGGCATGTTCCTATGTTAATAAACGGCTGCAGAAGGAAAATCACTTTGCTTTCCGCTATCGGGTGAATCCTCGTAACGGTCTAGAATTCTTTGAAGTAAATATGTCTAAGCCTGATAAACCGTCTAATGGGAATTATGCAATCATGACGGTGAAAAATTGTAATGTCCAAGCAAAGAATGAATTAAAAAATCAGTTGGAAATAGAGAAGCGAAACGAAGAATTAAACATGGCCCTAAAAGCCGCCAAAGAAGCTGAATGTTCTAAGAACGATTTCTTTTCCCGAATGAGTCATGATTTGCGTACCCCGATGAATGTCATCTTAGGGCTTTCTTATTTATCCGAAACCGAAAATGATTTAACAGTGATGCGGGATAATATGCAGAAGATTCAATCAGCAGGTCAATACTTACTCAGCATTATCAATGATTCACTTGATTATCAGAAGATTGATGCGATCGGTTTAAAGTTGGAACCGGAAATTATTTATACGAAAGATTTCGTAGAGAGTATCACTGACTTAGCGGTACAAGCAAATAAAAATAAGGACGTTGAGGTTAGATTACAGAATGTAAACGTCAATGAAGATGCCTATATCCTAGCCGACCCGATTCGTTTGAAACAGATCTTCGTTAACTTAATCTCCAATGCGATTAAATTTACGCCCACCGGCGGAACCGTACAGATTGTTATCGAAGTTATAGAACGGGAAGTAGATAAAGTCCATGATCGAATCACGATTTCAGACACAGGTATCGGAATGAGTAAGGAGTTTCTGGAACAGGGAATCTTTAAACCGTTTTCCCAGGAACATAATGTGATTACCTCCAGTTATGCCGGAACCGGATTAGGCCTTTCGATTGTCAAGCAGCTGTTGGATCTAATGGGAGCTACAATCAAGGTGGAGAGTGAATTAGGTGAGGGTTCAACCTTTACGGTCGATATCGATTTTGAGTTAGTACCGGAAATAACTGCGAAACATTTGATTAAAGCAAAGGAAGATAAAAAACTAGTCACCGCGCCTAAACTTGAAGGGGTAAAGATTCTGTTAGTGGAAGATCACCATCTGAATGCGGAGATTGCCATAAAACTATTGGCAAAGATGGGATGCGAAGTTAAATGGGTAGAAAACGGAAAGATTGCGGTTGAAACCTTCTTACAGTCAAAACCGCATGATTACGATTTGATTCTAATGGATATTCGGATGCCGGTTATGAATGGCTTAGAGGCTGCCAAAGCAATCCGCGAGCTTCACCATGAAGACGCGAAGAAAATTCCGATTATTGCGATGACGGCCAATGTGTATGACGATGATATCAAAGCTTCCTTAGCGGCGGGAATGAATGCCCATTTGGCAAAACCTTTCAATCCGCAAGAACTCTATGAATTGATTGAAAAGTTTACTAAGAAATAAGCTAAAAAAAGACCTTCGGATGAAGATCTTTTTTTGATTATTTCCGTTTAATGGTGGTTATGACTTCATCGGTATTGATATTGGTGAAAGTGAAACCATCTGTAGTCGGTTGGTAAGTATACCAATGTACTTCAAATGCGCCATCCTTATAAACTCGGCCGATATATAGCCGATTCTGGTCATCGACAATCCATTTTACCCCGGTATCCGCCCAGACATCTTCGTGCCATAATCCGGTACCATCCGCAAACAATTCCCAATAATCATCGTCATACTTCCGGAAAGATCCCGTTTGATTCTCACTTGCGTTCCAAATCAAATCTCCTACCAATTCAGTTGGATAGGTTCCTTCACTAGGAAGTTGGGTAGGTACGGGAATTCCGGGCACATATTCAAAATTAATGCCACCGTCAATTAGAGTCAGTTTTTCTTTGGTTGCTTTAACTTGATAATCCCAAGTTCCGTTGGAATAAGTTAAGCTTAGTTTCTGATACTGAGGATTGTAACTCCAGGTAAAGTTACTGCGATTTAAATCGTCTGAATTAATAAACATTCCGGTATAATCTTGGTTAAAGACATACTTATGTGCCGTTTCGCTGGTCGATTTCCAAGTGCCGACTTCGATTAAATAATCTTCCGTCTTATCTTTACCTGAGCAGCAACCTAGACTTAAGCATAATAATAAGGTCAATAAAATCGAAATAAGTTTTTTCATTTTTCCTTTTCCCCTTTAGGTAAACCATACAATGAAATCCATCGTGCTTCTAATTCTTCCAACAGAACCCTTGACCAACCGTAATCATCTAAAGATTGCGGATAAACCGTCACGATAACCTTATCTGGGACAGAGACCATCGTTATTCTTAAACTTGTCGAATCTTCCATTAGAACTTCAAATTCACCCTCTGCGCTATTTGACTGTGGTAACTTGCCGGCCAATTTGTCTAAGGTATCATAAAAAAGATTAAGTAAGACCGCTTTATCGCAATTGAAATCTTTCGCGTAATTCATATCTTTTCCTTAGTTACCTAAACTAAGTATAGCCAAGGATGAAATCTTTCGTAGTCTAGTTTAAGTACAGTTTCTTTTGCTCAATATAAAAGGCTGCATTTCTACAGCCTGAAATTCTAATCCGCTAACGATCCCATCGGATCCCAAGGTTCTAACATCTTGGGGTCGGCATTATATTGCGCTAACTGGGAAGCGCTAAGATATTTCTTATTGATTACAACCTGATAAGTATATTCACTGAACCATTTATCCGACATGACATAGTAACCATCACTGCCGACATCCTTGCCCCAGGAATTCTCGACCCGCCAACGTTCCGGCTGACCTTCGCTATTTAAATTAACGCCTTGCAGAACCATCGCATGCGTCATTAAGGATTGACCGTATTCCAATCTCTGACCTTTAGTCATGGGGAAAGTCGTATCGAATAATTCCCCGACCTGATATAACTCCGGATCCATCAGGCCCTTACGGTTAGAATACTTGCCCACATCCGAACCAAACCAGACCGGAATCCCATCCTTCAACTGTTTAATCGCCAACTCCTTTAAATCTTCAATCGGTAGATTTAAATAACGTACGCCTTTTCCTTCGGTTACATTTCCTAACAATTTGACGCTGTAACTTTGATGGAAAGGTTTATCCGGCGTCGGAGCATTGATAATCGAAATATAATCTTCTAAATCCACCCCGATATATTTAGCGTAGAAACTCTTGGGGGTTAAGTTATCTTCCCGATGGAACTTCTTATCGGTGTCGGTATATTCATAAGTGAAACTTTGAGGCGGATTGCCTAAGGCGATCGCTAACATGCGATAGATTACTGCCAACATGCCTTTCTTCAATTCTCTTAATTCACTTAAGGATTGCCCTTTATCCTTCGCTTGTCTTAAAGTAATCGCATCGCCTCTAAGTTTAGTGGTCAGATAATGATCCAGTAAATTAGTATGGGAGCTACAATAGGTTTCCGGCATCGCCTCTTTCGGAACTAAGCCATATTTACCGATTAAATCTCTTAACATATCCCATTGTCCGCCATCGCCTAAAGGTGAAGCCAATAAGTAGTCAAAAACTCTTGAGCCGATTTTCTCCTCGGAAGTCGCAATAATATTCTCATAGAACCAATTCGCTTTTTCTAACTTGTCATAGAATAAAGTATAGTTCTGCGATAATTCCAGATCCTTGACCTTTAACTTATTGATCATCTGATAACGCAGGAAATTTAAACCCGCAAACATCCAGCAGCGGCCGGAGCTAGCTTGATTGGTAATACCCTTTTGATCTAAAAAGATTGAGAACTGCTGACGCTGATCTCTAGCCGTTTGATAATTCGTGCTGGCACTGGCAATACCCATACTCGCGACCGCATTCTGGGCCACTAAATTAGCGCGTTGTTTCTCAAAATCTTTTTCAAACTGATTCAATGATTCTAACGTTAAATCTTTTTCCATGTTGTTCTCCTTTTGAAGTATTATACTTCACAAATAATTATTAGGTTATTTTAAGTTTGAAAGGTAAGTATAAACTTTATTCAGCGGCAGACCGATAACGGTATATACATCTCCATCGATCTTTTCGATGAAGGCTCCGCCCTTACCTTGTAACGCATAGGCACCAGCCTTATCGTTGGGTTCTTTGGTTAAAAGATAATTGTTTATTTCTTCATCGTTTAACGCCATAAACTTAACCTTAGTCACCTCATGCGTAATAAAGGTCTCTTCTTGGGAAATAAAAGCCAGACCGGTAATAACTTCATGCGTCTTACCGGATAATAACCTTAACATTCTAAACGCATCTTCATCATTCTTAGGTTTTCCTAAAATCATTCCGTCAATCGTCACAATCGTATCCGAGCCTAGAACTAAAAAATCCGTATGGGAATCATAAACATCTTGTGCTTTAGCTTTAGCGACTTTCTCAATCGCCTTAGTCAACGGCAGACTAAGATCAATTTCTTCCTCCTTCGTTGCCGGAATACATTCAAATTCATAGCCCAATAAACTTAACAATTCTTTTCTTCTGGGAGAGGCCGAAGCCAGGATTAGTTTTCTTTTCATAGTTCTATTATACCCAAGTTAGCCTTGACTAACTAGAAATTCCTTTTATAATATTACCGGAGGCACAAAATGACACTCGACAAGTTAGGTATAGGTAAATCCGCAAAGATCGTTGCGGTCAACGGATTCGGAGCTTTGAGAAGACGCTTACTGGATATGGGACTTACCCCCGGAACCATCGTCTCGGTCAATAAAGTTGCCCCTATGGGTGACCCGATCGAGCTAAGGTTGCGAGGGTATCTTTTAACTTTACGGAAGGAAGATGCGGCGGAAATCGAGGTAACAATATGAGATTTGCGTTAGTCGGAAATCAGAACAGTGGCAAAACCACTTTATTTAATCAATTGACTGGTTCTAACCAGCATGTCGGAAATTTTCCGGGCGTTACGATCGATGCCAAGGAGGGTAAGATTCGCAAGTTTGAAGATACCGTCGTGGATCTGCCGGGAATTTATTCTTTAAGTCCCTACACTTCCGAAGAGATTGTAACCCGTGATTTTATCATTAAACAAAAACCGGATGCGTTGATCGATATTGTCGATGCGACAAATCTTGAAAGAAATCTATACTTAAGTCTGCAGTTGATGGACTTGCATATTCCGATGGTCATTGCCTTGAATATGATGGATGAATTACGGGAATCGAAAACTTATATCGATGTCAAAGAGTTATCCAAACAATTAGGAATCGTCGTGATTCCCATCTCGGCCGTTAAGGATGAAGGAGTCGATGATTTAATCCAAGCGGTCATTAAAGCTGCCAGTGAGAAACAATTTCCCTGGCGCGTCGATTATGCCGATCATCATCACCATCATCACAATTTCGATGCGGCTGATAAAGGACCATCCGATCATCCCGATGACGATGACTCCGTAATTGATTTCTGTGTCGGGCCGGTTCACCGTTGTATTCACGGCATCGCCCATCAGGTCGAAGATCATGCGCAAAGGATTCATGTTTCTCCGCGGTTTGCGGCCACTAAATTAGTCGAAGGCGATCAACCGATGCGGGATGCTTTAGGTCTTTCCAAGAATGAATTAGAACTAATCGAACACTCGGTTAAGGAAATGGAAAATGAATTGCATACCGACCGGGAAGCTGCCATGGCGGATATGCGTTATAGTTTTATCGAGAAAGTCTGTGCCTTGGCCGTTCATAGTCACGGTGAATCTCCGGCTTATCTAAGAAGCGAAAAAATTGACAATGTTGTCATGAATAAGTATCTGGCGATTCCGCTTTTCTTGGGGATTATGTTACTGATTTTCTGGTTGACTTTCAGTGTATTTGGTTCTTTCTTATCGGATCTCTTAGCGGCCGGGATCGATTCCCTGTCGAATATTGTCGATGCCGGATTAACTTCTTTCGGAATCAATCCGGTCATTCAGTCGCTAATAATTCACGGCGTTTTCGCGGGCGTCGGCAGCGTACTCTCCTTCTTACCGATTATTGTTGTCTTATTTATTTTCTTATCAATCTTGGAAGATAGTGGTTATATGGCCAGAGTAGCCTTCGTGATGGATAAACTATTACGAAAAATCGGCCTCTCCGGGAAGAGCTTTGTGCCCATGTTGATCGGATTTGGCTGTACCGTACCCGCCGTGCTTTCCACTAGAACCCTTTCTTCAGACCGCGATCGGAAGATGACCATCTTCTTAACTCCGTTTATGAGCTGTTCAGCCAAATTACCGATCTATGCCATGTTAACTTATGTCTTCTTTCCCAAGCACCAAGGCTTAGTAATGATGGGATTATACGTGACCGGAATCTTATTAGCGATTGTTTTCTCCCTTATATTCAAGAATACTTTATTCAAGGGAAATCCGATTCCCTTTGTAATGGAACTGCCGAATTATCGCTTCCCTTCCCTAAAGACCGTTTCGATCTTAGTTTGGGAAAAGGCGAAAGACTTTATTACCCGCGCCTTTACGGTCATCTTCTTATGTACGTTGATTATTTGGTTCTTACAATCCTTCGATTTTAAGTTATTTTCGGTTAGTTCCGATCAGAGTATGTTAGCTTATATCGGTCGTTTCATTTCCCCGATATTTGCCCCCTTAGGTTTCAATGACTGGCGTTTAGCGACCGCTTTGATTTGTGGTTTCTCCGCTAAGGAAGCCGTCTTGAGTTCCCTTTCGGTTTTATTACAAGTTTCTTCTTCAGCCGTTGCGACTAGTTTAGCCACGATGATGACTCCGGCCTCAGCCTTAAGTTTCTTAACTTTCGTTCTGCTGTATACCCCTTGTGTAGCCGCAATCGCCACCATTAAGAAAGAATTGAATTCCGGCTGGCAAACGCTTCTATTAGTAATCGGACAATGCGCCCTAGCTTGGTTAGTCTCATTCATCGTTTATTCTTTAGCGAGGTTATTCATATGAACTTACTCGATATAATCTTAATTCTCATTATTGTCGCTTGGATTATCTTAGCCATCCTTCATGAAGTAAAGATGCAAAAAAAAGGCGGTTGCGAATATTGTAGTTTATCCGGCACCTGCCCTTTCAAACAACTTAGTAAAAAGAAATAGTTATAAGCTCATAATCAATTGATAGTTATATCTGCGGGTATCGTCCTGAATCTTAAAGATATCCACTAACCACCAGATTCCCAAGCCGCCGCCGGTTAATAATTTACCGACGCCCGCACCACTGTCATTTAGTAAGAAACGATCGATTCCTAATTCGCCGCCAAAGATTGAGGCGAGTAATAAGGTGCTGGGATTCTTTAGGTTAAGATTCATCAGATCGGAAACTCTAATATTGGTATTCTCTATTAAATGGCTGCGGATCGACGGATAATACTCCGGCGGGAAGTAACCATTTTTCGTTTCCAGATAAGCATTTACATTTTCTTCTTCCATAATTTCCTCCAATTTTTCACTATCATATTAAGGTCATTGGGTTTTGTCAAATCTTAGCGTCGTCCGCCACCGGATCCTCTAGTGCCGCCACCCATACCCCGGGAAGAGAAACCGCCGCCGGAAGAATGGGAACCAAATCCACCGCCACGGGAAGAAAAGCCACCCGATGAATTAGAACCCGAGAAGAAACCTGAACCTCGATTACTTGGGTAACTGCGATAGTAATTTCTGCGGCGGGCTGCTCTAGAACCCCAGAATATCGCCGGGGCAATCCAATCATCGTCGTAGTGATCGGAACGATAAGAATTTCGGCGATTGTTGCGATTTAAGAAAATAACAACCGCAATAATGAAGGTTATCCCCACCAAGCCCCAGAAGATTAAACCAATCGTCCCTAAACCGTCGTCCGTTTCATTCTGGGGGGAATTCGTAACGGGAGTAGTGGTACTAGGCGTTCCGTATAAGGTCTCTAATTCGGAATACAGTGCTTTAAAAGTATTTAAGACCGCGGTATCATAATTACCCGCATCGAAATCCTCTTCGAAATTATCTTCCAAAATCTGATCAATCTCACTGGAACTGATTGAAGATTCCAATCCCTTGCCCAGGGTCACATAGTATTTCTTTTCCTGCGTAACTAAAACTAATAAGATCCCATTCTGTTTATCTTTATCCCCGATACCCCAGGAATTAAATAATTTTACGGAATAATCTAAAACATCCATATTGATATATTCTTCCGTTACTACTTCGATGTAAGCTCCGCTAAGAGTATCCATGGCATAATCCTGGTCATGAATGTATTGTTCCGTCGACAAGCTTAAAACACCGGCGGAATCTAAGTAATACTCGGAAACACTATCGGGGATATCCGCAGCCTGAACCGGAATGGTAACGCCTAGAACTAACAAGACCGCAAAAAATCCTAATAATATTTTTTTCATGAGCGGAAATATTCAACTTTCGGTGCGAAATTGGTAAATAATCCAAAGATTGGATCGCTCGTTTTCTTTTTATAACTTTGAACATAAACATTGTAATTATCGTAAAGAATCGTATTGCCTTTATTCGTAAAGATGGACAGTTGTTCATCCATTGATTCTTTATTCTCGGCCGTAAGTTCTTTCGTGCTTAACTTGTCAGTTAGAATTCCGACTTCTTCGGTCAATTGATCATTCAGTTTGCTTAATTCGGTTAAATCCGTCTCATTCTTCATTTCCGTAACCAACTGATTGATACTGGCAATGCTTCCGGTCTCACTGGAAGACAAATATTTAGCCCCTAAAGTAGCCAGATTCTGAGCGCAGCTTTCTCTTACTGCTAAATCATTGCTGATGGAGATATTGTCGTTATCTTCACCGGAAAGATAAATTGCTTTAACTTTATTCGCGGCCGCCGTGGTTTTCATCACGCCGATTCCAAACCAACTCCCCAGCACAATCAAAACACTCAGAATGATTACTAAAGTTTTATTTTGAAAAAGCTTCATTATTTCGTACTGGTCGAGTTCTGATTAATCTCGAGCAGTTTCTGTTTTAACTCGCCCTCAATTCTTGCCAATTCTTCTTCCGCAGCTGCCCGTTTCGCACGGCCGTCATCCTGAATCTTCAGAACTTCGTCCAAAGTGGAAATTAAATTCTTATTAGTCTGCTGCAAGGTTTCGATATCCACAATACCCCGCTCGGATTCTTTAGCCGTGGCAATAGTCTGAATCTTAAGCGTCTCGGAATTTTTCTTCAGTAATTCATTGGTAACTTTGCTGACTTCCTGCTGAGCTTCAACGGCTTGTTTAGAGTGATCAATTCCGAGTGCCAAAACCATCTGACTCTTCCATAACGGAATCGTATTAACCAAAGTCGACTGAATCTTCTCAGTCATCAAAGTATCGTTATTCTGGACCAACCGGATCTGCGGCCCCATCTGTAAGGAAACATTTCTGGTCAGTTCCAAATCATAAATCTTCTTTTCAAACCGGTTGCAAAGCTGATCTAAATCGTTGGCCTTCTGCGCATCTTCCGCTAACCCGGTTTCTTTTGCCTTAGCCATCAGCTTGGGCAGATCATTCTTTCTTACATCGGCTAGTTTTTCTTTACCGGCTAAAATATACATCGTTAACTCTTTGAAATTGGTTAAGTTCTTATTGTACATTTCATCCAATAAAGCAATATCCTTCATTAACTGGATCTGTTGATTCTCTAAAGATTCCGAAATCTTATCGACATTTACTTCGGCCTTGTCATAGCGGGCTTTAATCGATAATACGGAATTGGAACCTTTTTTGAATAAAGCGGCTAGTCCTTTTTCCTGTGGCTGCATGTCGAAGCCTTTTAACTCAACGACTAAGTTCGATAAAAGATTGCCTGCATCGCCCAAGTCTTTTGTTTTAACATTGGCTAAAGTCGCATCGGAGAAATCCGCAACTTTTCTTTGAGCCGAAGCACCATACTGTAAGATCGTATTGGTCTGGGTAAGATCGATCGTCTTCGCAAATTCGCTGACCTGTTTCTTTTCCTCGTCCGATAACATTGAATTATCGACATACACCGGTTTAGCGGTTTCTTTGGGCTGTTGGACACTCTGACTGGCGATATCGGTCTTTAATGCTGTTTCCGGTTCTTCTAAAGTTAAAACAATCTTTTCATCACTCTTCTGCTCACTCATGTTATTTCTCCTCTAGGCTCTTAAAGCCTTCTTTTTGCATCAACGCTTCCATAACTTTAATGTCGCTGGAAATATCCAGGGCATCTTTATCATATAACGAATCGAGTTGCTGTTTAAAGCCCTGTATTACCGTTTTTAACATTGCGGCGATCTTATTTTTGGACTCTTCGACATTAGGCATCGACAAAGGTTGTTTCTCTAAACTGGCATAATAATCTAACAGTTTCTTCAAAGTCGGTAAATAGTAGGAGATAAATTTCCGAATCTTACCTCTTTGACTAGGATCTTCTTTCACCTTATCCAAGATATTATTGGATAAAGATACGATCTCGGTAATACGCTTAGAAACTTCCGGATCGGTAATCTGTTGATTAGCTTGATTAAGTTGGTCTAAGTAAGTCTGACCTTCCTTGATAATCTCCGCAACTTCCAACTGTTCAAAGGGAATTTCTTCTTCATAACTTACTTTCTGATCCGGGAATAGTTTAAACTTCCGGAATAAAAAGTACGAAAGGCCTAATAACCCTAAGTCTACTAAAAGTCCCCACAAGGTGTTAATTGGTAAGATAAAGGCGAATACGACAAACACTGCCGCACTGGCTAGATAGGGAAGATTGCTCGGAATGAGCTTAATTTTAGTTCTGGTTGCCATGTTACTCCACGAACGATCCGGAATCTAACCGGAAATCCTCTTTCTTTAATTCTCTTAAATTCGCATCTTTTTCTTTTAAAACGCGCTGTGATTGTCTTAAGATTGCTTCCTCTACTTTATTACGCGCCGTTCGGCCGTTTCCCGAGACTTCATCGGGATTATTCTGGGTCTTAGTGAAATAAGCCAATAGTTCTTGATCGCATTCCGGTAAGATAACATAATCTTTCCCTTTAGCGATAGACCGACAGATTAACAATAATTCTTCCGGGGTATAATCCGGAAAATTAATAATATTCGGGAACCTTGATTTCAATCCGGTATTCGCCGTTAAGAAAACTTCCATCTCTTTCTTATAACCCGCCAAGATAACGATTAAATCGTCCCGGTAATCTTCTATTCCTTTAACTAAGGTATCGATACATTCTAGGCCATAGATATCGTCTTTTCCCCGGTATAAGGAATACGCCTCATCGATGAATAAGACCCCACCCAAAGCCGATTTCATTACTTTTAAGGTTAACGGTGCGGTATGTCCGACATATTTGCCGACTAAGTCCGCTCTGGTAACTTCGACTAACTGTCCGGAGCTTAGAACCCCTAATGCCCTAAGATATTTGGAGATAATTCGCGCAATCGTGGTTTTGCCGGTGCCGGGATTTCCGGTAAAGATCATGTGCTTAGAAACATCGGTGGTCTTTAAGCCCTGCTGTTCCCGGCGCTTCTGAATATCGAAATTATCTTTTAGGGATAAAACATATTCTTTGACTTTCGTTAACCCGACGATGCCATTAAGTTCTTCCTGGATGGCTTTCAAGTCTAAAGGATCATCCTTGTGCAATAAGTCCGATTGTTTATATACTTTATCCTTAACTTTCAAAATAATCTCGGAATCATAAGAAGCTGATACCTGCGTAAAATCTTCGTCGCTCGCTAGTTTCAGCTGCGTTAAATCCTTATACAGATTATCCGTGACCTTAAGGACATTTTCGGCCCCGTCTTTAGCAATATAGTTCTTGATAACCTGATTTTTTAATTTGGCATCGATGCTTAATTCAATCGCGAAATCGTCCGCACATTTCTCAATCAGTTTATTAAACTCGATTTCACATAGAACTTTAAAATCTTTTATTTCAAATGGTTTAGTGCTCACGACATCATCGAAGGATTCAATAAACTGAGCGCCTAAGAGATCGACCAGTTTTTCTTTGGATAATCTGGTCTCAAAGATTAAGAAATGATTATTAGCTTCGATGGTATCGACCGAAGAGGTTAATAGCGCATTATTCGATTCGACCAATTGTCCCTGATTCAGATAGTAACGTTTCTTCAAAGTCAGTTTTCCGCTGGTAAAGAATTCCGCCACTTCCGACAATAAAGAAGGTGCACAATATTGGGCATTGATAAAACGAATGACTTGGCCTTTCTTCGCAATCGATGCATAAAGATCCTGCAAGAAAAGCTTTTCGTCATCGATCGCCGAATATTTTCCTAGATCGATTACTTCAATCTGAGCATCTTCGATAATTCCTTTCTTCGCTAAGATCTGCGATAGTAAATCCTGGGCATAACTCTTGCCGGTACTGCCCGGTCCCATAACTAAGATGGAATTCAGTAACTTATCGCCTTTATTTTTGATTACATACGGACGTTTAAAACCCGTGACTAAACCGGTGGTTAAAGCCGGCTGGCCAATTACGGACTTTTCTAACTCTTCCTTAGTTCCGTCGAATGATTTTAAATTAACAATCCGTTTTTCCGTCAGCTGACCTTTATCGTCCAAATCAACTTTAACGCCGAAATCATGCTGGATTTCCTGCTGCAGTTTGTTGAGATCGACTTCGTTGCCGGTTTGATTTAACCCGGTCATCTGACTTAGCTGCGCGAGTTGATCATTAAGCCGATCATTGATCTTCTGATTAGTCTTAGCTAATTCATCTAAGTCTTTGCTGCTTTGACTAAGATCTTGCTTTAAATCCTGACCAAAACCCGTTTCGGTTTTTCTAGCCTCATTCATCATATCATCGTCACTGACACTGTAGGTTCTGACTGGCGATCCTTTACCAAAAACTTTCTCCTGCAACTGAGCAATTTCTTTGGAACGATCTTTACGCATAATTACTCCTTATCTAAAGCTTCCAATACTTCATTGGATACTTTCCGCATCATCGTATTTTTAGATAATTCAAGTAACGATTCAATCTGTTTTAATCCTTCATAATATCCTTGGCGTTCTAACGGGTTAGAAAAGCCTTTAAGTTTCAACTGGCTTCCTCTTTGACCGCACATAATCAATTCCTGGGCAATCATTTTATCGACAATCGAAAGATTATTTTTATTCAAATCGACCTTTCCGATATAACGGTCGAAGGCTTCTTCAAAACCATTCTTATATGATTTAGAAAGGTGTTGGTTATATTGAACCGAATCTAAAGACTGCTGAAAATAACTATACCGGGAATCGACACTCTCAGAAGGATGTTTAAAGGTTGGCGTCTCGACCTTCTTGCTTTCCTTAGCAAACTTGGTCAAATCATCAACCTGAGCATCCTTAGCCATTCGGTCGAATTCATTCATCGGCGTGGAATCCATCTTCCCCTTGGCAACATCATCCAACATTTCGTCAACAGTTCGCTTATCGTCCATCTGTGTCATCCTTCTTCCCACCTAATAATAACTTATCGTCTTCGACTAAACCATCATTCTTCAGTAACATTCCCAAAGTAGTCATGTTCGCATTTAAGTCGACTAATTCATCGGCACAGATTGTTTCGGTTATCTTCTTTAACGCCCCGTTAATTAAAATAATCGTCTTAATCAGTTTATCTTCGGATTTCTTGATTTCCTCGGTGTTCTTCGCCGTATCCTGGAAATTCTTATATTGGTCTAAAATCCCGATCAGAATCGGTAAATAATAATGATAAACTTTCTTTAATTTTTCTTTCGTCTTCGGGAATTTCTTCTCAATCAAACTGATTTGAGTCAGATAAGAAGTAATCTGATAAAGACCATTTGAGATTTCTTCCGAAGTTATATCATTATTCAGCGCATTGATCCGATCGATATATTCGTTCGCGCTGTCATACTCATTGGGTTTAGTTTGTTTAACCGGCTGAGCCTCTGCCGTTTCAACTTTTTCGGTTTTCTTGCTATATACTTTAGTATCGTTTACCCCCTGTTGGGAGAAGATCATTAACAGATCTAAAACATTACGGTAAAACTTACCATAGTTTCCTTTAAACTCACTAAGATTCGCAACCTGATCATCGCCCTTATAAACCGCTAAATCGCGAATCGTCGTATATTGACCATTTGCCGGTCTTAACGTTATATCCCCGGTCACCGCAATCCGGTCATGACTTTCAAAATAATCTCTTAAAGTATTGTTAATCTTGGTCTGCTGCATACTGGTTAGATATGAATGACTATCTGCCGAAGTATTGGTTTTAGCTTTATTAAAAACCAACGGTTTATTATTTTTCTTGGAAAAAGCTTTAATAATTGAATAAATAATTAAGATTGGTATCCCGACACTGAAAAAACCGCTAAAGAGTGCTCCGGTAGCGGAAACAAGTGAAGCGATTACAATAATGACAAAGATAAGCCCGATGAAGCCCAAAGCAAGTTACTTCCTTTCCGATATATGCTTGTAAATTATAACATGATTGAATTGCTGAATGCTAAAATTACTTAAGCATGCTATAATTTTGCTGAAAATGAAGGAGACCTTATGTTAGAGAACGGAAAAATATGGTTAGCTACCGATAATGGTGAGCATTTATGCTTATTACCTGAAATGGCGAATCGGCACGGCTTAATTGCCGGTGCGACCGGGACCGGCAAGACCACGACTTTAAAAGTCATGATTGAAGGCTTCGCGAAGGATGGCATTCCGACTTTTGTGGCCGATGTAAAGGGTGATATCGCTTCGTTATATCTACCGGGACAGGATAATGCGAACATGCAGGAAAGAATCGCCCGGTTTGGCATCACCAATTGGCAATACCAAGGTTTCCCGATTCAACTTTGGGATATCTTCGGCAAGTATGGTTTACCGGTTAAAGCGACAGTCTCTTCGATGGGACCGGATATGTTATCGCGATTATTAAATCTAACCGATGTTCAGGAAGGCGTCCTCAGTGTCATCTTCCATATCGCCGACGATAAGGGTTTGATTTTGGATGATCTTAAAGACTTACGGGCGATGCTGCAGTATGTCAGTGATAACCGTTCTTCTTTCTCGGCTCAGTATGGCAATATTGCGGTCGCTACCGTTTCGACGATTCAAAGGATTCTGCTGCAGCTGGAAGATCAGGGCGGCGATGCTTTCTTCGGGCAACCGCAATTAGATATCATGGATTGGTTAACGACCGATGATAAAGGTCAGGGTATGGTCAATATTCTGCATTGTGCCAAATTAATCCAAACCCCGCAGTTATATTCGATGTTCCTATTATGGATGTTAGGCGAATTATTCAATCGCTTACCCGAAGTCGGAGATTTAGAGAAGCCAAAGATTGTTTTCTTCTTCGATGAAGCCCATTTATTATTTAAAGATACTCCCGCCGCTTTGGAAGCGAAGATTGAGCAGGTCGTTAAATTAATTCGTTCCAAAGGTGTCGGCGTTTATTTCTGTACCCAAGGTCCCAACGATATTCCGAATAATGTCTTGGCTCAGTTATCTAATCGCGTTCAACATGCGTTACGAGCTTATACCCCGGAAGATCAGAAAGCGATCAAAGCCGCGATTGATGGATTCCGACAGAATCCGGATTTAGATGCCCGCAAAGCCATCACCGAATTAAAGACCGGTGAAGCGCTAGTCTCCTTCTTACAAGCCGACGGTTCTCCTGCGATTGTCAGAAGAGGATTTATTATGCCTCCGCAATCCCAATTCGGAGCGATTGAAGATTCTTTACGGAATCAACTAATCGCTTCCAGCCCCTTAAGAAATAAGTATTCCCAAACTATCGACCGTACCTCGGCTTATGAATCTTTGCAATCTAATCCGACCGCAACAGTTAATACTACCGCCAATACCGATAATCTTACCGAAATCGAAAAAGAAAATCTCCGCCTTGATCAGGAAGAAGCGGAGTTGAAATTGGAACAGCGGAAAGCAAAACTCGCCGCCGAGAAAGAAAAATTGAAAAACGGTTACTCGACTAAACGTAAAACCAAATCGACCGCCGATAAGATGATCGATGCAGCCTTGACCTCAGGTTCCCGAACCGTTGCGAATAAATTAGTCCGCGGGATCTTAGGCAATCTATTTAAGTAATTAAGAAAATGCTTTGAAAGTGATCTTATCCGATAAAGATTTGATCACTTTTATTTTGGTAAAACCAAATACCAATAACGCTCCGGCTAAATTAAGCATCAAATCATCGACATCGAAATAGCCAACCATCAAAATTCCTTGAGCTAATTCAATTGAGATTATAAAGATTAGAACGAACCAGATGAACTTGCTGAACTTGCGAAGTTTCTTGTTTAACAACGGCGCCAAATACGCTAGCGGCATCATTAAGATAAAGTTTCCTACCAGATTCATCGCTAGTTGATTTAAGGTAATCAATTCATGTTCATATCCCTTTAAATAAATATTAATCATACTAAAAGGAATTAAATTCGTTGTTTTTCTTAACCATTCAAACATCGCACTGAATGACCATTGATTCAGACTGATGCTACGACCTAATAACGGATCGAATAAAGTAAATGTTAATAGTAAAACTAGATATACCGCAAACATCAACCGGAAAGTATGCTTCATTAAATATTTCTGTTGTTCGCTTTCTAAACCTTTCGCTAATAACCAGGAACCTAAATAGAGAAAAAGGCAGGCGCAAAGCGTCGCCGTCAGACGAAAAACAACCCCCATCGAATAAGTCGGAGTAAGTTCTAAAATAATATAGCTTAACGTTAGAATCCCGAATAAGAGATAGAAACCGATGGCAAATCCTTTTCGCATATCTTCACCTTTCTAAAAAATAAAACCCTGATGCAACTCAGGGTTATACGCACATGGTGACTCTAACGAGATTCGAACTCGTGAATAACGCCGTGAAAGGGCGCCGTGTTATCCGCTTCACCATAGAGCCGTGTCGCGATGCGCTCCGATATTATAGCAAACCGAAATACCCGCGTCAATAATAACATTTCAATGACCCAACGTTCTGCCATGTCTAAATATATTATAACTGAAACTCAATCTGCTTAGACCAATTAGTTTTTGTTCACTAACTCTAGTTATTATAAAGGGGCTGTAAAGAAACCTAAGAGAATATCGAGGGCTTAGTTTACAGCCCTTTTTATATAAAAACGGCTCGGGGAATCTAACCTGGAGCCGTTTTTGGTAAAATAGTCTTGTTAGGAGACCTTTT
>JAEZBR010000060.1 GCA_023426935.1 Bacillota bacterium
ACTAATTTCCACAAGTACCCTCTTTAAATTATTCTTTTAGGCACTAGTTTTTCTCCGATCTGTAAGACTTACTTCAACTTTATTTTCGGTCCTTTTTGAAGTGGAATTTAACTTTTCACTTCAGCAACCGCTTAACCAAATCGATAATTTCACTGGCAATCAAAATGGTGATTGCTACAATAATCAATAATCCGAACAAGGAAAAATGCTTGAAGTCGATTACGAACAAACCTAATAAAGATACTACGATGATTGCGCCAAAATGGATCCAATCTTTTTTAGTCATGTTTAAATCCTCGTTGCCGTTGCTAAGGCCAGCTCCATCATCTGATGGAAAGAATCCTGTCTCTGTTGCGCGGTTAAAGCTTCGCCGGTGAAAATATGATCGGAAATCGTTAAGATGCTTAAAGCTTTCTTACCACACTCCAGCGCCGTTAAATATAAGCCTGCCGTTTCCATTTCCAATGCTAAATGTCCGGTCGCTTTGACCTTATCGTTTAACTTAGCGTCCGGATTAGGATAATAGAAGAAATCGGAAGTATAGACTGTTCCAACATCCGCTTTCATTTTTAATACTTCAGCTTGTTCAACCGCAACCTTTAAAAGATCCCAACTGGCACTCGGGGCGATAGTTCCCGGTAAATCAAACGCTTTACCCATGTTGGAATTGGTCGAAGCCGCCATGGCGATCACCACATCGTTAACCTTAACGCTATCCGCGATTCCGCCGGCGGAACCGATTCGAATAATCGACTCAACGCCCAAGAAAGAATACAATTCATGCGCATATAAAGACATTGAAGGTATACCCATGCCTGAGCCCATGACCGAAACTTCTTTACCTTCATAAGTTCCGGTATAACCTAACATATTGCGGACGGTATTGAATAAAACCGGATCTTTCAGATAATGTTCCGCCACATACTTTGCCCTTAATGGATCGCCTGGCATTAAAACCGTCTTGGCGATATGTCCTTGGGTAATTTCGATACAGGCTGAGGGAGTCGTAATAATTTTGTCGTTCATCGTTAAATCCTCCTATCTGAACAATTTTTGTAAGTTTTCTTTAAATGGTGGTCTGACAATTCCTTTTTCAGTCACAATCGCGGTCAATAATTCATGATCAGTAACATCGAAAGACGGATTGTAGCACTTAACTTCCGGCAACGCCATCGGCTCTTTGTACCACATATTTTTAATCTCTTCCGGATCTCTTAATTCAATCTTGATATCTTTACCGCTAGGGCAGTTAAAATCGATTGAGGAAGAAGGTCCTAAGGTATAGAACGGAATCCCATAGTATTTGGCCAGAATTGCCACTCCACTGGTTCCGATCTTGTTGGCAAAATCACCGTTCGCAGCGACTCGGTCACAACCGACAAAGCAAGCGTTGATCTTTCCTTGTTTCATTACGATACTAGCCATATTGTCACAGATTAAGGTCACATCGACCCCAGCTCTTTCCAACTCATAGGAAGTTAATCTGGCTCCTTGCAATAACGGTCTAGTCTCATCGGCATAGACTTTAAAATCGATGCCCCGTTCTTTACCTAAAAAGATTGGTCCGGTCGCGGTACCGTAACGGGAAGTCGCCAAGGGGCCGGCGTTACAATGGGTTAAGATTCCCTCTCCCGGTTTAACCAAAGTCAGACCATACTCGGCAATCTTGGTACACATTTCGATATCATCCAAATGAATCTGGATGGCTTGTTTCTTTAATAAGGAAATAATCTCGGTATTCTCGTACTTTGCATTATCCGCCACGATCTTCAGCATTTGTTTGATTGCCCAACCTAAATTTACGGCCGTCGGACGGCTGCTGTTAAGATAAGCCCCATCCTTCTTCAACGCTTCGTAGAATTCCGGATATGGCAAAGCCTGATATTGCAAAGACAATAGATACATACAATAACCTGCATAGATTCCTAAAGCCGGAGCTCCCCGAACCTGCAGTAGCTTGATAGCCTGATACATCGATTCCAAGGTATCCGTTGTTTTATATTCCAAATGATTGGGAAGTTTAGTCTGATCGATAATGATCAGGTGTTTCCCTTCACTGCTTAAACTGATATTTGTGACATGGGTCACATCTTTAAGCGATTTCTGACTCATAATGCCTCCACTAGTAGATTATACACGCTTAAAATCGAAAGAGTCTAGCAATTGGTCTATTTACGGGGGAAATAGACCCTCAGCTAAACTCTTAGTTACCGCTAAATTAGCAACTATCTTCATTATATGTAACTATTATTTTTACTCAATTTACAATCAGGGTTTTGTGTCAATTTTATGCCCTGCCAGTTCCATTGCCGAAGTCCCTAAAAAGACTAGTAACGCATATCCAACTAAGTAACCCGGATTTCCTAACCAGTTGGCGAACAATTCCAAAGGCGTACCTTCAAGGGGATAATTAATAAAGAAAAAATTCGTTCCGTTCTGAGTATTGAATAAATAAATAAAAGGAGTAACAAACAACAGAAATAAGGTTATCATCCAATGATTAGCAAACTTAGGAAAGATAAGTTTAGCCTTAAAACATAAGATCGGATTTAAGATCAATAAGGTATGAATCAAATAAGAACTGAGATTAAAGATATTGAAAGCCGGATAAACTAACCAGTTAGGAAACAATAAGGCCGCTGCCGCTGAAGGAAGGATAAGAGCGAAACTGACTTCCCCCAAGATTTTATTATGATTGTAGGCAAACACCAAATGAATGAATAAGGCCAAACCACATAAATGTAACGGCCAGTAACCAACCGCATACTTGCCGATACTGACTAAATAAAGATCTCTTAGGATTTCCAAACCCAGATTCGTCCAGGTGATTATTTTCAGAAAATGTAATTGTTTTAGCTTCGTTAATTTACTGAATTCTCGGTAACAAACCAGAATAATAATTAAACTCAGACCTAAAAAGCCTAAGTGAATAAAGCCGAAAGCCGCGTAACCCGAATTAGGGGCCAGTTGACTTTCTTCCAGCCAGAATTGACTAAACATGGGAAACCAGCGGAATACTAACCGTGAATTGGGTTCCGACGGAGACCTTACTGACTAGTTCGATTGTTCCCTGATGATACTTAACGAGATGCTTAACGATTGCTAAACCTAAACCGGTACCTCCGGTCTTTTTGGAACGGCCGGAATCGACGCGATAGAATCGCTCAAAGACGCGTTGCTGGTTCTCAGGCGAAATACCGACTCCGGTATCCGCAACCGAGATCAGCAATTTTTGATTTACGACTTTTACGTTTATTTCCACGCGACCGCCGGGATGATTATAGTTGATCGCATTACTGACTAAGTTAGTCAAAATCTGATGATAATGTAAGGGCACAAACATAATATCCTCATCCGTTACTTCGTTATCAATCGTAACTTGTTGTTGATCAGCCGATGTTTCTAAATCCTTGACAACTTCATTGGTCTCAACCCGAAGATTCATTCTTTCTTCATTGATTAAAACTTCCTGCGATTCCAATCGGGAAATGGTTAGAATATCCTGAATTAATCTAGTCATATTATCCGTCTCATGTAAAATCCGTTGGTAGAAATCTTCAATTTGTTTAGGATCTTTTGTTACCCCGGAAGCCAATAATTCCACATAGCCTTTAATTGATGTCAAAGGGGTCTTTAACTCATGCGACGCATTCGAAAAAAACTCCTGACGGATCTGTTTATCCTTCTCTAATTGCTGAAGATTTTTTGTGATGGTCTCACACATCTGTTGGGTGGTAGTCACAATTGTTTTTAATTCTTCATCGTTATATTCTTTAAATTCAACCGGCAGTTCATTTTTAAAATTATCCAGTTCCTGCGATATTTCCTGCAAAGGATCGGTGATTGAACGGGAGAAATAATACGCAAAGAGTAAAGCGATAACTAAAGATACGCCTAAGACTATTCCTAGAATCGGTAATAAAGTCCCGGAATATTCCGCTAGGCCATGATACGGTAAAGATAAGCGATAAACAAACCGCGAATCTTTAGTTAAGATAGCGACATATAACATATTCATTCGCATCGTTTCTGAATAACGGATGGCTTCCCCGTTGCCATTCTTAATCGCATCCTTGACTTCTTGGCGTTCCAAATGATTCTCTAAGGTACTCGCTTGAGCCCCGGTATCTAAATAAACCGTTCCGTCTGTACCAATGATGGTTAAACGGCTATTTTCTTCGGTTAAAACCTCTGCCAGATCTAAACGGTTAAAGTCGTAATCCGTCGAAACCGTAAATCCGGAATCCAACAATTTTAAGGAATAATACATATTCTTCTGCGTGTTCTGTAACAAAACATGCGAAAAAGCAAAATATAAAATCGTACTGGTGATTATTTCAATCACCATTACGATCAGTGCAAATTCCCGATAAATTCTTTTTCGCATGGTTTACTTTCCGATGAATCGATACCCCACATTACGAGTCGCCTCAATCATTTGGCCGTAGGGCTCTCCCAATTTTTTCCTCAAGGAATTAACGTGAACATCTAAGGTTCTCGATTCTCCGACATAATCATAACCCCAAATCGTATTGAATAGTTCATCCCGGGGAACGATTCTTTCCCGATTATGAATCAGGTATACCAATAACTCAAATTCTTTATACGTTAGCTTAATCGTTTCGTTGTTGATAGAAACATTTCGGGTTCCTAGATCGATATTGAGATCTGCGAATTGCCAATGCTCATTCTCGCTTTTTTGTGCGCGCCGTAATAAAGAACGGATTCTCGCCGCCAGTTCCATGACCCTGAAAGGTTTAGTAAGATAATCATCGGCTCCGGCATCCAAGCCTTTAATCAGATCGACTTCTTTATCTTTGGCGGTGAGAATGATTACCGGCAAATCCGCGAAGCGTTTCTCACTGCGCAGTTTTTTAATCGCTTCTACCCCATCCATGCCCGGTAACATCCAATCAAAAATTGCTAAGTCGATATCGTTAGTCGCTAGAAAACTCAACGCATCTTCGGCTTTTTCGAAAGCGACCACATTATAAGAATATCCTTCTAAGGTCACCTGAACCAAATTTCGAATATTCTCATCATCCTCTACAATCATGACTTTGGCCATAATTTCACTCCTGACTTAATTATAGATTCACTTCAACTCTTGGGCAACATAGTCGGCGATATTGGTCGCGTGATCACTAATTCTTTCGAGATTGCTGATTGCATCCAAGAAGATAACCCCGCAAGGTGCCTGACACTTTCCCTGAGCTAATCTGGTAATATGCTTTTCTCTTAATTCTGATTCCAGAGAATCCACGATTACTTCGCTGTCATTTACTTCCTTTACTTTATCTAAAGACATTGTTTCGCGCGCCTCAAAGGCCAAATGTAACGAAGTGCCGGTCTGGTTGATCATATGCTCCAAATCCGCATAGGCGCCAATCGAAAACTTCAATTGTTCTTGAACTAACTGTTGGGTTAATTCCGCTAAGTTCTCCAAGCGGGCATTTACCCTTTCCAGGTCGGTAATCATATATAACATATCGTTCGCCATCAACGCTTGTTTGTCGGTTAAAACTGACATATCCAGATGAACCATATATCCGGTTATTTCTTTTTGGGTCGCTCGGGCTTTCTTACGGCTTTCGATTGCCAGATTGGCTTTATTCAAATCGAGATTTAATAATGCTTTCCCGGTTCGTTCATAGGATAACCAAGTATCTCTGGAAAGATCGTTAATTGCCCGGTTGACCGAGGCCAATGCGAAGGCCGGGGTTTCCAAGACTCGTTCATCCAAAACCTTCGTCGGTAATTCTTCATTCTTGTTCGGAACGATTTTTTCAGACATTTTAACTAATAGGTTGCCAAACGGGAAGAGAATGATGGTCGTACCAACATTGAAGATGGTATGGAAGATGGCTAATTCCGTACTGGTAATCTGACCGGTCGCCAACGAAGGAACAAACTGAAAGAAGATCCAGAATCCTATTCCGAAAATCAAGGCGCCAAAGACGTTAAATAACAAGTGAATGATGGCGACCCGCTTCGCGTTAGGTTTCGCAGAAACTGCCGACAATAAGGCGGTGACGCAGGTTCCGATATTACTGCCCATCGCAATAAAGACGGCGGAACCCCAGTTGACCATCCCGCCTAAAGCCATCGTCTGTAAGATTCCCATCGCCGCCGAAGAACTCTGCATTACTGCCGTGATTACTAAACCGACTAAGATCGCTAACAGAGGATTAGTACCCATTATCCTAAAGGCATTGATGAATAACGGTGAATTCTCATAAGGGGCGATGGCGCTGGACATCATCGCCAAGCCCATAAACAACATTCCGAAGCCGACTAACACACTGCCGATATCCTGCCGACGCTCATTCTTATTCATTAAGATATATAATGCTCCGAACCCTACTAATAAAGGTGCGAAGGTTTCCGGTTTAAAGAAAGCTCCCCACTCATTCATCGATACTAACCAAGAGGTCATCGTGGTTCCGATATTCGCACCCATGATTACCCCGACGGCCTGTTGCAAGGTCAAAACGGCCGCATTAACTAAACCGACTAAGACGACCGTCGTCGCCGAAGAACTTTGAATAATACTGGTAATCGCCGCCCCGACTAAAACTCCTCTGACCCGATTCTTGGTTAAATAAGTAAATAGTTTCTTGGTCTTTTCCCCGGCCGCTTTCTGCATTCCTTCCGCCATCAGATGCATGCCGTAAAGGAATAAGCCGATACCGCCAATAAAGGAAATAATATTAGTCAGATCTGTGAATGTCATGTCAGTCCCCCGTGTGATCGTTACGATATAGTAAGAATTCGATTCCGCCTAAGTAACCCCAGATAAAAGTCCAGAAAATAGCGAAAAAATAAATAAAGGAGATTGTGACCGTAAATAACCAAGAATATAAATATCCCAGTAAGATCGTTAACCCCAAGATTATGGCCATCCGTAAGACTAAGTAAACCGCACTCAAACGCAGGTTATATTTCTGAGAAACTTTACGACTCCAGCGATATACTGTTTCCATCGTTTTCCGTCCTTTCAATATTATTGTCTTAAATCAAAGTAAAATAATCCGCCAACTTTTGTAAAATCTGGGTTAAATATTAATTCTACGTTAAAAAAAAGAAAACCTAATCGTTTGATTAGGTTATTGCAGAATCTTTTGAATATCCTTATTTGCGCCAACGACCAGAATGATATCGCCGGAAGCGAATTCATAATCAGGTCCGGGGGCCGGGAGTAAATCGTTATCCTGGCGGATTGCGACAATATTTAAATTATGTTCCTGACGAACTTTCAATTCCCGGATGGTCTTCCCAATCCAACTGACCGGAATATTAATTTCGTATAACGAATGGGTCGGAGTTAATTCAATGAAATCGAAAATATTATCGGAACTGTAACGAACCGCCGACCATTGGGCGACCTGTTTCTCCGGATAAACGACTTTATCTGCGCCGTTATGTAATAAGAACTTCGCTTGGGCATCCTGAGAAGCTCTGGCCAAAACGAACTTCGCACCGTTCTCTTTCAATAAGGCCGTAGAAATCAAAGAAGCTTCAAAATCGTCACCGATCGCTACCACACAGATATCGAAATTTCTAACCCCTAAAGAAGCCACAAACTCTTCGCGGGTACAATCCCCGATCTGCGCATTGGTAACGACATCGAGAACCTGATTGATCCGCTGTTCATCGATATCGACCGCCATGACTTCGTTATGTAACTCAACTAATTTTTTAGCCATATGACGGCCAAACCGTCCAACGCCAATCAACAGTACTGATTTCATTTTTTTCTCCCTTAGCCTACCGTGACATCTTCCGTAGGATAATGCGATAGCTGCATATCCTTGGATGCCGGTAAAGCATATATCAAAGTCAACATTCCTACTCTTCCAAAATACATTAACATAATCAGAATCAATTTGGAAATCCAACTCAGGCCGGACGTAATTCCTAACGATAAGCCAACCGTTCCTAAAGCGGAAGCCGTTTCGAATAAACAAGGCCATAACGGCACGGAATCGATAATTGAGATTAGGGTGCCGCCAATTAAGAACGCCCCTAGATACAATGATAAGATAACTACGGCTGGCCGTAAAGTGGTATTCGGAATCTGCCGATCGAAAGCGGGAATATTCTCGCAATGATGGAAAGCCGAACGAATCGCCAAATAAATTAAAGCAATCGTTGTAACTTTGAAACCACCAGCCGTCGAACCCGGAGCTCCGCCTATTAACATCAAGATAATGGTCAAGCCTTGGGAAGTATCCGTCAGTTTGGTTAAATCGACCGTATTAAATCCGGCGGTACGCGGCGTAACCGCAGCGAATAACGAAGCCCAGATTCTTTCCCACAGACTCAAATTTGCCCATTGAGGCTGTTGAAATTCATAGAAGAAGAAATATAGCGTCGGCAGAATAATTAAGATTGCGGTGGTCATTAAGATGATTTTGCTCTGTAACCGATATTTTTTTAAATTGAATTTATACTGGGAAAAATCGTACCAGGTCATAAAGCCGATGCCCCCGATAACAATCAAAGCCATGACGACAAAATTGACTATCCCGTTGCCGACATAATTAGTCAAGGAACTACCTTCCTTGAAGATGTCGAATCCGGCATTGCAGAACGCAGAAATTGAAGTAAATATTCCGGTCCAAATACTGGAGAAACCTAAACTGGGAAGATAAGAAATAACCAGAATCAAAGCCCCTATCGCTTCGATAATCAAAGTTGTTTTAACGATAAATCCGGTAATCCTGACGATTCCGGCTAAGTGTGGTGCAGCAATCGATTCCTGCATAATCCAGCGGGATTTAAAATTGATCCGTTTACGGAAAGACATCGCGACCATGATGGCCAAAGTAACGACTCCCATGCCGCCAATCTGAATTAGAATAATAATGACTAATTCTCCAAAAAAAGAAAAATAATTAGCAGTATTGACAACAACTAGACCGGTAACGCACGTAGCCGAAGCTGCGGTAAACAGTGCATCAATAAATGGTGTCCCCTGTCCGTTTATCGTCGAAATCGGTAACATCAGTAAGATTGTCCCGGTCAAAATTAACAGTAAAAATCCAGCCGTAATGATTCGTTGGGGACTGATATGGTCAGCCTTCAAGAAACCCATCCCGTGCCACTCTCCCTTCAGTAGACAAATGGCATCTTAACACTTTAAAATCTTTTTTCAATAGGATTCCGATCCTATTGATTTGTGCTATTTTTAACAAATCTTAACTATTACTATAAACTAAGAATCTTAGAGAATTCCTCAAATCTTAGTTTCGTATAATTTCCGATACATCTTTTTATCTAAGTAACTCAACCAGAATTCCAAAGCGATTGTTAGAATTCCAACCCCTAGAACTAAGCTCCAGGCAACGAATGATCCCGCGGAGTCAAATATTCTGCCAACTCCTTTTTGGGCAATGCCGGCAATCAAGGCACTAAAGACCATGATAATGCTTAAAATCCTGCCGCGATGCGAAGCCGGTACTCTTTTAGTCAGATAAGGATTACTGGCTAAAGTCTTGATAATCTCCCCGAGGGTAAAGATGGTAATCGCTAAATAATAAGCCCAAATATTTCCCAGCAATAACATAAAGATTGCTAAGCCGGATACTTCCAAGAATTCTCCGATAATCAACTTGGGAACTTCCGTAACCTTACGTAGCCACTGCGTGAATAAAGGCGTAAAGATTACCACTAAGATACAATTGAGTGAAGTAATCGTCCCAAAGTAGACAGCGCCTTGATTCCCATGCACTCTGGCCAAATCCAGGGGCATTAAATAATTAAACTGGGCATACACGATACTGCTGGCCGCGGTAATAAACGCCAGTAAGATAATGAGTTTATTCTGTTTAATAACTTCTAAAGTACTCAGCCCTTCTTGACTTGATTCATAATTATTCTTGGTAGGTGAATCATCGACCTCCCGGGAAATATCTTTAATAAAGAAAAAGATCAGAATGGTCGAAGAAGCGATTGCCAGACCATTGATTATAAAAGCTAACCATAAGTAATTCTCGAAGAGAAGCCCACCAATCGTTGGGGCTAATACTAAACCTAGATTACTGCCTAAGTAGCCTAAGCTATAAGCTCTGGCTCGATCCTTAGGTAAAGACAAGTCGGCGATTAAAGCATCATAAGCCGGGGTTTCGGCACTTTGAAATAACGAAGCGA
This sequence comes from Bacillota bacterium, assembly GCA_023426935.1. GTDB lineage: Bacteria > Bacillota_I > Bacilli_A > Erysipelotrichales > Erysipelotrichaceae > RUG11872. The sequence continues at coordinate 10,153 of JAEZBR010000060.1, forward strand.
AGAACATGATCCAAACCGATACCATACTTAACGGTAATAAGCCGCAAGAAATGTAAGCGATAATCGAGAAACAATCACAAAATATGATCAGATTCTTCTTATTGAAATGATCCGCTAATTTTCCCCCGAGCAAAGTTACCGGAATACTGCAAATACTGAATAGCAGAAAATAACTGGCAATAATTGAAGCGTTCATTCCTAACTTATTATTTAGAATCAACGTCAGCATCGGCCAGATCATGGCTCCCATATTGGTCATCATCTTTCCGATGAAGAGAATATAGATTTCTTTTCTTAATCCGCGGTATTCTTTAAATAGTTTCACTATTCTAGTCTAGCATAGAAAAGCACTCGCGTTAACGGGTGCTTTTAGGATCGGCTTTTTTTCTTTTCTTGATACATTCACTCAATAAGTATTCAATCTGTCCGTTCAATGAACGGAAATCTTCATCTGCCCAACGGACTAATTCTCTATAAGTCGAATCTGATAAGCGCAAGGGTATCTGTTTCTTATTCTCCGCCATCACTCATTAATACAGCGTACCGCTATTGACCACCGGCTGCGCATCTTTATTCCCGCATAATACTACTAACAGATTGGATACCATTTGCGCTTTTCTTTCATCATCCAGTTCAACAATCTTTTGGGAGCTTAGCTTCTCCAAAGCCATCTCAACCATGCCCACGGCACCGTCAACGATCATCTTTCGAGCATCGATGATAGCCGAAGCCTGTTGTCTTTGCAACATGACCGCCGCGATTTCCGGTGCATAGGCTAAATAGGTGATTCTGGCTTCCAAAATTTCGATTCCGGCTTCATTTACTTTATTCTGAATCTCATCCTTGATTCGTTTGGCGACAAATTCACTGGAACCTCTTAAACTGCCTTCATCCGCAATGCCATCCCCGGTCGTATCCACTCCCGGTGCGACATCGTAAGGATAGATTCTAACAATATTTCTTAGTGAAGAATCACATTGTAAGGATAGGTATTCTTTGTAGTTATCCACATTAAACACGGCTTTAGCGGTATCGACGACCCGCCACATAACCGCAATCCCAATCTCAATCGGATTGCCTAAGCAATCATTAATTTTCTGACGGTTATTATTCAAAGTCATGATCTTTAACGAGATTTTGTTCGAAACGATTGGAACATTTGTGCCCGTACCGTTAGTTGTAACCACTAAAGAACTATTATCCGAATTAACATCCCCGCTTTGATTCAGATGGGTTCTGGCGGCCGGATTTACCGCCTGACAGAACGGATTAACGAAATAGAAACCCGCATTCTTTAAGGTTCCGATATACTTACCGAATAAAGTTAAGACTAAAGCTTCTTGGGGTTTTAAAACCTTTAATCCTAAAAACGGGATCCAGCCCAAAGATATAATCAATAACCCTATTACCAATAAGATTGCACTGCCATCGATTCCTAGGATAAATAAGAGTATACCCAGTAAATAACCCAGAATAATCAAAACCAATGCCAACATTCCGTTTTGGGTTCCTGAGATAACCTTTTCATTCATACCAATAAACCTCCTTGATATGAATATGATATCATTTTGATATCGTGTGTCAAGCTTTATTTCTGGGCATTCGCTAACATCAGTTTGATTCGATTCTGCTGATTGACGGCCGGGGAAGAAGCGTCATAATCGATGGCGACGATATTGATATCGGGATTATTCTCTTTAATCGGTTTCATCATACCTTTGCCGCAGATATGATTCGGTAAACATCCGAAAGGCTGGGTACAGATGATATTCTTAATACCTTGATGATACAGTTCTAACATCTCGGTGGTTAATAACCAGCCTTCACCCATTTTCGTGCCTAAATCAATATATCCGGAGGCATACGAGATTGTCGTCTTGATAGCTCCACCGGGTGAAAATCTACCGTCTTTCTTTAGAACGTTTATTTGATCCATCTGACAGCGTTGAAAGAATTTAAACGCCAGCCGAATAAACGGATACTTCCAACGGCCGCGACCGTATAGTTTTGTGTCTTCCAGATTATTGAACAAACAATACAATAAAAAATCTAACAGACCCGGAACGACCGGTTGGGCTCCTTCACTGACCAAATAATCTTCCAAGTCATTATTCCCTAGGGGAGAATATTTAACATAAATCTCTCCGACGATTCCGACTTTAACCTTTTCTTTACTTTTATCTAATTTAATCTTCGCAAAATCATCGATGATTTTCTGATAATATTTCAGAGAAATCTTGCGATTCGGCGCTTTCGTTTTCATTTCTGCGGTCAGTTTAACCGTCCAGTCTTTCGCCAGTTTTTCACTGGCTCCCTTTTCAAGTTCATAAGGCCGGCACTGATTCTTAAGGTTCATTAAAATGTCGCCATATAGCACCGCATACACCATTCGATATAACATCGGTAAGGTTAATTTCCACCCCGGGTGTTTTTCAATTCCGGCTAAAGAAAAGGAAATGACGGGAACATATTCATACCCGGCCTTCGCTAAGGCTTTTCTTAGCAACGAAATATAGTTGGATGCCCGACATCCGCCCCCGGTTTGGAATAAAACTAGGGCGACCTTATGGGGATCGTATTTTCCCGATTGGATTGCCGAAATGAATTGGCCGATAATTAAGATTGCCGGATAGCAGGTATCGTTATGAACATACTTTAGACCGGTTTCTTTAATCTTAGTACCGCTAGTCTCCAATAATTCCGCATTATAACCATAATTTCTTAAGATTCTGACAATCAACTTAAAATGCATCGGTAACATATTCGGTACCAAAATCGTATGAGTCTTCTTCATTTCTTTCGTAAAAGGTACATAGTAGTTATTTAGCATTTATTTCATCTCCAATACGCCTAACAAGGATCTTAGGCGGATCTTTACGGCTCCTAAATTGGTAATTTCATCAATCTTGAGTTGGGTATAATACTTACCCTTCTCTTCCAAGATCGAGCGTACTTCGTCGGTAGTGATCGCGTCAACTCCGCACCCGAAAGATACTAATTGAACTAATTGAGTATCTTCGTGTTCCGTCGCATATTGTGCCGCTTTATATAACCGGGCATGATAAGTCCATTGGTTTAAGACTCTGATCTTCGGATTCTTCGCCAAATGACAGACCGCATCTTCAGAAACGACCACAAAACCTAGCGATAAAGCCAACTGGTCAATCCCGTGTCCGATCTCTTCGTCGATATGATAAGGCCGGCCGGCCAGAATCATTATCCGCTTATTATTCTGATGCGCATATTCTAAGGCTGCTTCCCCTTCAGTACGAATATCCTGCATATAGTTGCGATAAGTTTCGAATCCTTTTTTGACAGCGCGACGTACCTCAAAGACACTAAGGTCCGAGTAATATGGCTTAAGATACTGATGCAATTCTTTCGTCAATTCCTTGTCATCGTTGATATTTAAGTACGGATGCCAGAAGTTTACTTTCTTCAACTCATCGACATTTCCCGCTAGTAACTCGGCATAGTAGGCAACCACCGGACAATTATAGTGATTATCGGACTGGTGTTCATCGACATTATAACTTAAACAGGGATAGAAGATTGTCTTGACCCCTTTATTAAGCAAAGTCAGGATATGCCCGTGCATTAATTTTGCCGGGTAACAAACCGTATCCGAGGGAATCGAAAATTGTCCTAATTCATACATGGCTTTGGTCGACATGCCGGATAATTCAACTTTGAAGCCCAAAGCAGTAAAGATGCCATACCAGAGGGGTAATAATTCATACATTCCCAAAGCTAAGGGAATACCGATCGTTCCCCGTTTTCCGCTGCCGCCTTGAAACTGTAATAATTTCTGCCGTTTGTACGCATAGAGATTCGGAACATCTTCGTTACTAGAATGATAACCCAACGCTTTATCGCAGCGATTCCCGGAGATATAACGTCTTCCCCCGGAAAAAGTATTGATCGTCAGATGACAATGATTTGTACAGCCTTGACACTCAAGTGCCTTAGCTTCATGAGAAAAGTTCTCCAAGGAAACCTTGTCTAGGATCTTAGATTCCTTAACCCTTTGTTTAACATACAAAGCGGTTCCATAAGCTCCCATTAAACCGGCGATGGTCGGTCGGGTCACTTCTTTTCCCAACTCTCGTTCAAAGGCAGCCAAGATCGCATCATTGTAGAAGGTTCCCCCCTGCACGACAACCTTATTGCCTAGTTCTTGAGCCGAGGTAGCCCTAATGACTTTATAAATGGCGTTCTTTACGACACTTATCGATAATCCGGCGGAGATATCGGCAATTTCAGCGCCATCCTTCTGAGCTTGTTTGACGGAAGAATTCATGAATACCGTACATCTGCTGCCTAAATCAACCGGATGTTTTGCGAACAAACCTTGCTGGGCAAAGTCTTTGACTTCCGATCCCAAACCTTTCGCGAAGGTTTCGATAAAAGAACCACATCCGCTTGAGCAAGCTTCGTTAAGCATAATACTGTCAATCGCCCCGTTATGAATTTTAAAACACTTGATATCCTGCCCGCCGATATCCAGAATAAAATCGACATCCGGACAAAAACATTTCGCGGCCGTAAAGTGGGCGATTGTTTCGACCACCCCTAAGTCGATATTGAAACCGTTTTTGATCAGATCTTCGCCATAACCGGTAACCGCACTGCCTTTCAAGATTATTCTCTTTGCGCCTAATTCATATATTTTCAACAACTGTTCTTTAACGATATCGACCGGATTACCTTGGTTAAAAGCGTAGTAGGTATAAATTATTTCGTTATTCTCACCAATCAAAACCAGTTTGGTAGTCGTACTGCCACAATCGATTCCCAGCCATGCCGGTCCAAAATAAGCGGATATATCGGATAATTCAACTTTATCTTTGGCATGCCGAAGCCTAAACTTCTCATATTCTTCTTCATTATTGAATAACGGCTTTAAAGTATTAACCGTCGGTTTTAGTTTAATACTGTGCCGCAAGCTTTCCGTCAAATCGTCATAAGTTACTTTTGTCCCGGCTTTATCCGCATAGATTGCCGTACCTAAACTAACCGCATAGCGTCCATATTCCGGGAAGACTGCTTCTTGATCAGTCAGTTTTAAAGTTTCTTTAAACCGTTGTTGAAGTCCTTTACAATAATATAACGGGCCGCCTAAAAATAAGACCTTCCCTTGAATTTTCTTGCCTCGGGCTAAGCCGGCGATGGTCTGATTGACTACGGCCTGATAGATACTGGCGGCAACATCACTTTTATTCGCCCCCTGATTCAGTAACGGCTGAATATCACTTTTCGCGAAAACTCCGCAGCGGGAAGCGATCGGATATAATTTGGTATGTTGTAAAGCTAGTTTGTCCATCTGATCATTGGTCACATTTAATAAAGTCGCCATCTGATCAATGAAAGCACCGGTTCCCCCGGCACAGGTTCCGTTCATTCTTTCGTCCGTTGTACCGTCAAAGAAGATTATCTTGGCATCTTCGCCGCCTAATTCGACAACACATTTCGTGTCCGGTTCATACTCCTTAATCAATTCCCCGACGACGAACACTTCTTGGATGAACGGTACTTCAATTCCTTTGGCTAGATCGATGCCGGCGGAACCGGAGATGGCGATAGCGAATGGCCGATCACCGGCTAATTGTTTTAGCGGTTCCAGCATGCTTAAAAGCTTCTCGCGAACCTGAGAAAAATGACGTTCATAAGCTTCGTATTTAACTTCGCCGTTTTCAATCCAGACTAACTTTGCGGTCGTCGATCCGATATCGATGCCCAAAGTCGGTTTCTGAATTCTGATCATACCTTGGCGCTTGTCCTTTTCCATCGTCTCTCCTTACAATAACTCTTCTATTTTAACCTAAATATCCAAACTTAGCTTTCACAGTTGACATTAAGGCCTTTTTGTTGAGACTAGGAATAATAACCGTCAAAAGAAAAGCCCGGAATTCCCGGGCTAGATCTTCTTAACGGTTTCAACAATACTTTGCGCATCCAAATGATATTTAACCAATAATTTCGCGAACGGACCGGATTCCGCAAAACGATCCTGGATTCCGATCTTGGTAATCAAACGCGGACAATACTTAACGGAAACATCGGAAATTGCGGAGCCTAAGCCTCCGATAATATTATGTTCCTCAGCACTGACAATCTTCGAATGGGTCTTTAAAACTTCCGCAATACCCTTCTCGTCGATTGGTTTTATACTGCAGACATTTACGATGGTCGGATCGATTCCGGCCGCCTGTAACTGCGGTAAAGCTTCTAAACTGGCCTGTACCATCAAGCCGGTCGCAAAAATCGCAACCTCTTTACCCTGGTGGACAATATCGATCTTACTTAGATCGAATTTATGATCCGGCTGATAAACATCTTCAACCTTCGACCGTCCTAATCTAACATATGTCGGATTTTTCGTTTTAGAAACATAATCAATGACGGCTTTAGTCTGAGCTCCGTCACAAGGGGAATATACTTCCATTCCCGGAATAACCCGCATAATGGCAATGTCTTCGATTGCTTGGTGGGATACTCCATCCTCACCGACCGCGATTCCCGCATGGGTACCGCAGATTTTTACATTGAGATGCGGATAAGCGATACTGTTACGAACCTGTTCCCACGCTCTTCCCGTAGCGAACATCGCAAATGAAGAGGCGAACACGGTATAACCGCTAGTCGCAAAACCAGCAGCCACGCCCATCATATCCGCTTCCGCGATTCCCATATCGAAATGTCTTTGCGGACATACTTTCTTCGCCATAATCGTCATCGTCGATTTAGTCAGATCGGCATCCAGAACCACAATCTTAGGATCCTCTACGATCAGTTTCGCTAATTCTTCACCATATGCTTCTCTTGTCGCGATTGCCATCTTATTGTGCCTCCAGTTCTTTTAACGCCAAAGCCAATTCTTCACTGTTGGGAGCTTTACCATGCCAACCGGCTTGGTTCTCCATAAAGGAGACGCCTTTACCTTTAATAGTCTTAGCTAAAATCATTGTCGGTTTACCTTTTAATGTTTCTGCTTTTTTATAAGCCGCTTCGATTTCTGCAAAATTATGTCCGTCGATATGTAAAACATTCCAACCAAACGCTTCAAACTTATCATCGATTGGGGTCGGATTCATTACTTTAGTAATATCTCCGTCAATCTGTAAACCATTGAAATCGACAACCAAACAAAGATTATCTAACTTATAATGAGCTGCCGCAATCGCCGCTTCCCAGACTTCCCCTTCTTCACATTCACCGTCACCGCAAAGAACATAGATCCGATGATTATTTTCCGAAAGTTTGTTCGCCATCGCCATCCCGACCGCTGCCGCGATACCTTGACCTAAAGAACCGGTGGACATATCGACACCATCGACATAATTCATATTGGGATGTCCCTGTAATTTCGAATCGATCTGACGATAAGTCATGAGATCTTCTTTCAAGATCTCTTTCTCAGCTAAAACCGCATATAACAGTGCCGAAGCATGACCCTTGGACAAAACGAACCGATCACGATCGATTCCCGCCGCATTCTCCGGCGTAATATCCATAATTTTAAAATACAGGACCGTTAAGATATCCGTCGCACTTAACGCTCCACCGGGATGTCCCGAGTTAGCATGAGCAATCATCTTGAGAATATTCATTCGAATATTTCTCGCATGCATCTTTAAATCTTCCATTTTTCCTCCTAAATTGTTTTCTTAATTTTAACACTAAAACCATCAATCTTTAATCTCATAAACAAAAGTTACGTTTTCCTGAACCTCAATATCTTTGGCTTCGATATCCATACTGTTCATCGCCATCAGCTTTACGCCTCTAGCCGCCGCTAAATTAGTTTGGGAATCGTAATTAAGATCGCCCCAGGAATAATTGATTGCGAGCAACTGACCTAACTTTACCTTGGATGCTTTACTTAAGATCTCCACTTTTTCTTTCGCATCTTCGCAGGCTTTCGCTAATAATTCTTTTTTCAAAGCTTCCGGATCTTTGATTGTAAAGTTAATCGTAAATTCCGGTTGTGCTTTACTGGCTTGGAAAGCATTCAGCGCTTTATTTAATTTTTCCATCGCATTCTCAAAACTTAACTCCAAGGAATGAACACACCGATATCCGTCAAAGACTTTCTCGTTGGAATTATTCTGTTTATAAATATAGACGGTATTGATATTGAAATTACTGGTTTTGAGATCTTCCGGCTTAAAGCCTTCGGCAATTAACGCCTTTTTTAAGTTCTCCAGTTGTTTGGCCGCAAGATCCATCGTTTTTTGATATTCGAGTTCTTTCGCTTCCAACTCAATATTCAATCTGATACAATCCGGTTTCTGACTTGCTTTTCCCACCGCTTTAATCGTAATTGTGCGTTCCATCTTTTCCTCTTTTCCTGTTTATTCTTTCTTTAATTTTGGACTACTATCTTTAATTAATCAAGTCAGTTATTCGGATGTAAATTTTCCCGGTTAAGTAAATAGACCGCCACAATCATGATCATTAGGCCAACCCAATAATTAAATCCCGGTATTTCGCGAAAAATAACCAAACTTAGAATCGTGGAAATGAATGGGGCTAAAGCATAGTAGGCACTGGTCGTACCGGCGCCTAATTTTCTTTGGGCATAGATATATAAAGATACGCTTAAGCCATAACTGACAAATCCTAATAACATGATCATTACTAAATTATAACTATCCGGCATCTTTTGCCCTAAACTCAGCGCGATGACCAAGGAACCGATTCCCGTTCCTAAGCCTTTTACAGCCGTAACTTTCAAAGGATCGTGATCCGCCAAAGATTTCGTACAGTTATTCTCTAAGCCCCAGGCTAAGGTCGCCATAATCACAAATAATCCGCCGGAAGAAAAAGAGAAATCGCCGTCTTGCAAAGAAAGAACGATCCCGGCGATCGTGATCAGGACAATGGATATTCTTAAATTAGGTGAGATTCTTTCCTTGAAGATTAGATAAGCGATCAAAGCCGTGGCCACAATCTCAAAGTTGCTTAATAAAGAAACGGTCGCTGAAGAAGTCAGAGACAATCCCTTCATCAAGAAGATGACCGCCAAGATATCACACATCACCATTAAGCCTAAATACTTATAATCTTTCTTTTCAAAGTGATCACTAAAATCATGCTTGAAGAGATAAATTATTAACGTTCCTAAACCGGCCCCTAAATATAACCATGCCCCTAACATCGTAGATTCACAATCTGTCATTAACGATTTGGCGAAAGGTGCATTAAGCGCTGATAGCAATGCTGATAATATCGCGGCTACCACATATTTCTTTTTAGAATTCATGGCTAAATCATATCATTTCCTATCCTAAAACCGTACATTATTTCTGTTGAAAACGCCTTATTTGTATGTTATCATTCTTAAGCGGTCATAGGGGTGTCGTACAGTGGTAGTACAAAGGTCTCCAAGACCTTTGATGGGAGTTCGATCCTCTCCACCCCTGCCAATTTAGAAATTAGTTCTTGATTCAAATTCAAGGACTTTTTTTATTTGCTCACTTTTTGCTCACTTTTTGCTCGCTTGTGTTATTATAGAAATGCGCGGAGAACTTATTGCATAAACAAAGAACTTATAATTGATATTTTATCAAGCAAATACGAAAACGAATTCTATCAGTAAACAATCGTGGTGCTAAGAAATGGCCTATTTCCTAGTGAATCGTGATTCATTCAGTAATAAATGACGTATAATCCGCTCAGTTTTGGGATATTTTTCTTCATCTCTCTTAACTCTT
>JAEZBR010000046.1 GCA_023426935.1 Bacillota bacterium
ACCTTCTCTGACCGGTAATACTAACTTCATTAAATCGATTCCGAAGAAGTTTTCGTGTTGTTTTTCTTCATTACCGATTCGCGTATATTCTTTCTGATCATCCCACTTTTCCAAGCTGATGACTAAATCGACATCGGACTTGGGCATCGTAGCGGTAACTCCGAACATATTAACGACATTCAGAATTCCGATTCCTCGAATTTCTAATAAATCTTTCAACAATTCCGGAGCCTGCCCGATAATCTTGTTATGAATTCTGGCGACATCGACCCGATCATCCGCAATTAAGATTTGACCCTTCTTCAATAGTTCCAAAGCAATTTCGCTTTTTCCCATTCCGCTATCGCCTTCAATTAAAACCCCAACCCCATAAATGTTTAGTAAAACGCCATGTACCGAGATGGAGATTGTCATCTTTTCTTCAAGGTATGAAATCATCTCAACCATCAAAGAAGAAGTCGGAGCATAAGAAGTAAAAATTGGAAAGTTCTTATCTCTAGCAATCGATAGAAGAATTTCCGGACAGACATGATCCCGACTAATTAAAATCATCGGAGTAATCTCATTGGTTAAGAAATCGAATACCAACATCTGTTGTTCGGTATTCATTCCTTCAATAAACGCAATTTCTTTATCGCCTAAGATGACAACTCTTCTGCGATCGGTATGTTCGAAATAGCCGGTCAGTTCTAAACCCGGGCGATTAACATCCGGTACTTCAATCTTTCGATTGAGCGTATTTTCATCTCCACTGATCTGACGATAACCAAAATAATCAATGACCATTTTGACGGTTACGGTTTGATCCATTACTTTACCTCCAAAGCTTTAACCAGATATTGTCCGGTGTAGCTTTCCTTAACTTTGGCAATCTCTTCCGGGGTTCCGCAAGCTACCAGATTTCCACCTGCATCGCCGCCTTCCGGTCCTAAGTCCACAAGATAATCCGCATTCTTGATCACATCGAGATTATGCTCAATCACAATCACGGTATTCCCGTTATCGACTAAGCGTTGCAGTACTTTCAATAATTTATCCACATCATACGCATGCAAGCCGGTCGTCGGTTCATCTAAGACATACAAGGTTTTCCCGGAGGCGACCTTCTGTAATTCACTCGCCAGTTTAACCCGTTGTGCTTCGCCACCGGACAAGGTAGTTGCGGATTGACCTAGTTTGATATAGCCTAGTCCGACATCCATCAAAGTCTGTAACCGATGGGCAATCTTGGGAATCGGTTCGAAGAAAGTCATCGCTTCTTCGATGGTCATCTCTAAGACATCATAGATGCTCTTGCCTTTATATTTTACCTGTAAGGTTTCTTCATTATACCTTTTTCCGCCACATTCTTCGCAGGGTACATAAACATCCGGTAAGAAATTCATGGAAATTCTTCGGATTCCATCACCCTGACAGACCTCACAACGTCCGCCTTTAATGTTGAAGGAGAATCGGCCTTTGTCGTAACCTCTGGCTTTTGCTTCGACGGTTTTCGCGAATAATTCCCGAATATCGTCAAACACGCCGGTATAAGTTACCGGATTAGATCTAGGCGTTCTGCCAATGGGATCTTGATCGATCTCAATAACTTTATCGATATTATCCATCCCGGTAATCTTCTCACATTTGCCCGGGTGAATCCGAACCCGCCCTAAATGTTGCTGGAGGGTCTTGCTAAGAATCTCATTGACTAAAGTACTCTTACCGGATCCAGACACACCAGTTACCACAATGAAAGTTCCTAGCGGAAATTTAACATCTATATTCTTTAGATTATGTTCGCTGGCTTTTTTCACCACTAACGCTTTCCCGTTACCTTTTCGACGCTTATCGGGATAGCTGATCACTTTCTTGTGGGCTAAGTATTGTCCGGTGATGGATTCTTTACACTTTAGGATCCCCGGAACCGGTCCGTTATAGATAACTTTACCGCCATGAATACCAGCTCCCGGTCCGATATCAACAATCCAATCTGCCGACAACATCGTTTCTTCATCATGCTCAACCACGACTAAACTATTGCCCAAATCTCTCATATTCTTTAGAGAATTAATTAATTTGGAATTATCTCTTTGATGCAAACCGATTGAAGGTTCATCTAAGACATAAAGAACACCGGAAAGGTGCGAACCAATCTGAGTCGCCAATCTGATCCGCTGAGCTTCGCCTCCGGATAAAGTTCCGGCTAAACGGTCTAAAGTTAAGTATTCCAACCCGACGTCTTTTAAGAAACTTAAACGTTCTTTTACTTCTTTTAAGACTAACTTCGCAATCTCGGCTTCCATCGGTTTCAATTTTAGATTATTGCAAAAATCTAACGCCTGTAAAACCGACATTCGCGTAAATTCATAGATATTCTTTCCCCCGACCTGAACCGAAAGTACGGCCGGATTCAATCTCTTTCCCCCACAAGTAGGGCAGACATCTTCGGTCATATATGAGCCATACCATTCTTTGGCCATCGAGCTGCTGGTCTCTACATATCTTCTTTCAATTAAATCAACTGCGCCTTCAATATAATCGGTCTTGGTTGTGGTCATGCCAGAACGCGACTCGATTCGGTAGGATATCGGTTCTCTGGAGCCATGTAATAAAATATCCATCTGATCTTCCGAGAAATCTTTCAAGGGTTTATCTTCGCTTAAGTGATAATAATCAAGTAAAGCTTTATACTGTTGCCATTCAATATTCTCAGTATCTACGATATACCGATAATACTTAATACCACCCTGTCTTATTGTTTTACTTTTATCCGGCATTAATAGATCTAGATCAATTCTTTCCTTGAACCCTAGACCGTTACAATCAGGACAAGCTCCCAAAGGTGAATTAAACGAGAATAGCCGGGGTTCTAAAACCGGTACCGAAAAGCCGCAATGCGGGCAAGAATAATTCTGCGAGAATAATTCAATCTGCTCCCCGACCTGGACTTCAACCATTCCTTGAGCTAACTTACAAGCCGTCTCCAAAGAATCGTGTAGTCTGGTATTATTCTCCGCCTTGAGCACAATTCGATCGACGACGACACTGATATCGTGTTTCTTATTTTTTTCTAATGACGGTGCTTCTTCAATCCGATAGATTTCATTATCGACTTTAACTCGGACATATCCTTCTTTCAATAATTTATCAAAAACATCCTTCTGGGTGCCTTTTTTCTGTTTCAGGATTGGCGCCATAATGGTCAGCCTAGTTCCTTCCGGAGCTTTCTCAATCTGAGTTATCATTTGTTTGATTGTCTGAGAAGTAATCGGAATATGATGATTAGGACAATAAGGAACGCCGATGCGAGCATATAACAATCTTAAATAGTCATAAATTTCCGTTACGGTTCCAACCGTCGAACGGGGATTGTTATTGGTGGTCTTCTGATCAATCGAGATGGCAGGAGATAAACCTTCAATGCTATCGACATCCGGTTTATCCACGTTACCTAAAAACTGCCGAGCATAGGCACTCAGCGATTCAATATATCTTCTCTGTCCTTCCGCATAAATCGTATCGAAAGCTAAGGAGGTTTTTCCGGAACCGGAAACCCCTGTCATAATTACTAACTTTCCCCGCGGTATTTCTAAATCGATATTCTTGAGGTTGTTTTCTCTAGCCCCTTTTATTACTATCTTGTCATTTTCCATGGTATGCCCCAATTATACAATATTCAAGCAGGTTTTCCTAACCGGATACCCACAACAAAAGGAAGCAGTGCTTCCCTTTGTTACATCTCTGATTTAGCCTGTTTACTAAATACTCTTACCTTGGTGTTTTTTACTATAGATTACATACCCTAAAATTACTGTTGCTCCCGCTAATAAACCAATATATAGCCAAATATTACTGGTTACTCCGGTGTCTGGCGAAACAGGAGTTTGGTTCGAAGCAGCTTCATGAATAAAGTGAATGTCATTAACCAATAGACTATGTCCACTTACCGTTGCGACACCCTTATTATCTATACTCAGAATATAATTGTTATTATTAGTGTTATACGGCGTCAAGACGACCTCTGCTCCATCACTAGTTTTAATTGTTACATTCTTAAGTTTATAACCATCCGCTGGTTTATCAACGGCCTCAAATGTGAATAACTCATTCTTTAAAACAGTTCTTCCTTCAAGTAAAGCATCGACTAAATTATAATCCCGACTATCAACATAGCCATCTAGATCAATATCTCCGGATTTAGTGATCATTTCATCATTGGCTTTTCTTAAATTCAAGTCATTCGCTATCAGCGCAATCTCGTCATTTCCATCGACATCCTTATCCCGATCATAATCGCCTTTAACTAACCATTCAGTTACTTCACCATTATCATCACTGGTCGGGTTAATGGTGATGACCGCAGAGATTAGTTCATGGACAAATACAACTTTATTATTGGAAAGACTAGTACCACTCAAGGTTATAACTCCATTATCGTCAATACTTAGCTTGTAATTGCCATTTGTTAGACTTGCGGGAGTTAAAACTACCGTTGAATTCCCAGCCGTAATACTTACACTCTTAAGTTTGTAACCAGGTGCTGGGGTATCGACGACACTATAAGTGAAATACTTGTTTGGAAGAGTTTCTTTACCATACAGTATGGAAGCAATCAACGAATAATCACGGCTATCAGCCGAACCATCTTCATCAAGATCCGCCGCTTTCAAAGCCAATTCATCGGTAATAGGCGTTTTGGATAAATCATGATTAATTACGGCGATTTCATCGTTGCCATCAACATCTTTATCGCGATCCGCGTCTCCCATTAATATCCATTTAGAAATCTGGCCGTTCGCATCACTGATAGCATCCAAAGTTATAACTGAGGAAATTAGTTCATGGGTAAAATCAACCTGATTAGTAGCAAGACTTTTCCCGGTCACGGTCGCTTTTCCGTTAGCATCGATACTTAATTCATAACCGTTATTCGCTGGATGCGCAACCGTAAGAACCACATCCGCATTATTTCCAGCCTTTATATTAACACTCTTCAGTTTATATCCCGGTGCCGGCGTATCGACCACGCTGAAGCTAAAATATCCATTGCCGTCAGGAAGAGCTATACTGCCGTTCAACAAGTTGCCAATCAACGAATGATCACGGCTATCGGCCGAACCATCCTCATCAAGATCCGCCGCCCTTAAGGCCATAGCATCCGTAATCGTCGGAGTGCCAAGATCATGATTAATAATTGCCGTTTCATCATCGGCATCGACATCCTTATCCCGATCGGCATCACCTTTTAAAATCCATTCAGTTATTTCACCATTACTATCACTGCCACAAGTAAGCTTGATTGCGGCATTTGCGGCAAAGGTCGAAGTAGTCAGTGACGATAATAATAAGGCTACCATCGCATAGGCAACTAGGGCCTTCCCCAATACCTTTTTGTAATTTTTCATTTGATATTTCTCCTGTGTCAAATTTGCAACCAAATATATCTAAACCAATCAATTCCTAAATTGTCGTTTCCACACCTCTTCTCTCATTGATTTCCATTATGGAAACAAAAAAGCCTACAGCAACCATTAAGATTGTTATAGGCTCTGTAGCTTTAGTAACAGGCACTGCATATATACCTACTGCTATTTTCCCCAGTAGTTAATTATATTTAAACACCTGCTTAAAATTAAAGCAATAATTTTATCTCTAATTCCGCAAATAATTCCTATTTTAATTAATTCTAATATGTCACGGTGAATGAATCGCTTAATATGCGATAAAACTAATCTTTAGCTCTTAATTCTCCGATCATGTCTCTTAATTCGGCGGCTCTTTCAAAGTCTAAGACTCGCGCGGCATCTTTCATTTCTTTCTCTAATTTATCAATCAACTGATCCTTGGCTTTCTTATCGCCTTTTAACTTCTTGTTAAGGTAATTAGAGGCCATCTGCTGGGTTTCTTTACCATGGATCGCATCCCGAACTTCTTTCTTGATTGTTTGGGGAATAATGCCATGTTCCTTATTATATGCATCCTGAATCTTTCTTCGCCGATTGGTTTCTTGAATCGCTTGCTGCATACTTCCGGTAATCACATCCGCATACATGATTACTTTACCGTTCACATTTCGGGCGGCTCGTCCGGAGGTCTGAATCAAAGATCTGGTGGATCTTAAGAAACCTTCCTTGTCCGCATCTAAGATCGCAATTAAACTGACTTCTGGAATATCCAAGCCTTCTCTTAAAAGATTGATTCCGACCAGCACATCATACTTACCTAAACGTAGATCCCGAATAATTTCGGTTCGTTCCAAGGTGTCGGTTTCATGGTGTAAATAAGCGACTTTTAAATCCATCTTCTGTAAGTACGCCGTCAGATCTTCCGCCATCTTGACGGTCAAAGTTGTAATTAAAGTTCGTTCGGAAGCTTTAATCCTTAGTTTTATCTCATCGACCAGATTATCAATCTGACCTTTACTGGGACGTACTTCGATGACCGGATCCAATAAACCGGTCGGGCGAATAATCTGTTCGGTTACTTTGCCATGAGTCAGATCCATCTCATAATCACCGGGGGTCGCGGAAACGAAGATTACCTGATTCGTTAATTCTTCAAATTCATTAAATTTTAAAGGACGATTATCTAAAGCACTAGGCAACCGAAAACCATAATCGACTAAGGTCTGTTTACGGGCATGATCCCCGTTATACATACCTCTAATCTGGGGAATCGAAACATGTGATTCATCGATAACCAATAGATAATCTTTCGGGAAATAGTCAAACAACGTGAAAGATCTCGTACCCGGTTTTCTTCCCTCCAAGACACGGGAATAGTTTTCAATCCCCGAGCACATTCCCAGTTCTCTTAGCTGTTCAACATCGAATTTGACCCGTTGAGTCAACCTTTCTTCTTCAAGTAGCTTTCCCTGTTGATGAAACCAGGCCGCCCGATCTTTCGCTTCCGTCTCAATCTCTTCGCATGCCCTCAACATCGTTTCTTTGGGTCTGGCATATCCAGTCGCCGGATAAATATTATATAGGGTATAACCGTTCAAAATATTGCCGGTAAGCGGGTCAACTTCCGTAATTCGCTCAATAACATCGTCGAATAACTCCAAATGAACTAAGAATGTATCGGTATGTCCCGGCGCAATCTCAATCACATCGCCCCGAACTCTAAAACAGCCCCGTTTAAGATCTAAGTCATTGCGGGTGTATTGCAAGGAAACTAATTTATGAATTAATTCCTGACGGTCGATTGTTTCCCCATTATGCAGGGTAAAGAACATATCCCGATACTGATCCGGGTCACTGGAGGCATAGATACAGGCCACTGAAGCGACGATAATTGTATTGCGATGTTCCAGAATCGAATCGTAAGCCGCCATTCTTAACATATCCAACTCATCGTTAGTCATGGAGCTTTTCTCAATGTAAGTATCACTCTTAGGCAGATACGCTTCCGGTTGGTAATAATCGAAGTTCGAAACGAAATACTCGACATGATCATGCGGGAACATTTCTTTAAACTCCGAATATAATTGTCCGGCTAAGGTCTTATTATGGGAGAACACTAAAGTTGGTTTATTGACTTTCTGAATAACATTCGAGATCGTAAAAGTCTTTCCGGTTCCGGTCGCCCCTAAAAGAACCTGATCTTTCTTACCTTCATTGATTCCTTCAATCAATTCTTGGATTGCCGCTGGTTGATCGCCTTTAGGTTCAAAAGGCGAAACTAAATGAAATAATTCTTTCTCACTCATTAATTAGCTCCAAAGCTTTTTGTAACTGCGTATCGTAAGTATTCCGATTATCATCCCAAACTCTCAATAGAGCAGAATTCATTTCGTTTCCGGTTTCCATATTCAGCTGTCCGTTGACTGTCAATTGATGATCGGTTTGGAAGTTAGTGAGTGCGCTTTGAGTATCCTTGCTGAAATAACCATCGGTACGATCAACTGAGTAACCCAAGAACTTTAGATATTTCTGCGCGGTCGCTACTTTGGTTGAAACCGAATCATAGCTGTAGTTTTCTTCTTCACTTAGATCTAACAAAGATTCATATAACGCCGGATCTAATTTAACTTCATAATCCGGAGTCACACCTTTTCCATCGATTGATTCATTGTTTGGGGTTAACCATTGGGCATCGGTATATTTCAAAGCACTGCCGTCCGCAAAAGTTACGGCGACCTGAACGGTGCCTTTACCGTAAGTCGTGGTTCCGACAATCTTGGTGCCTTCATTAATTCGCATCGCTGCCGCAAAGACTTCGGTACAGCTGGCCGAGTTTTCATTCACCAACATGACGATATTCTCAAAGTTATACTGTTTCGCACCGGAAGTTTTCTCAATTTCCTTACTGCCATTCCGATATTCCTGAACTAAAACCGTTGAACCCTGATCCATAAAGAAAGCGGACATTTTCATTAAAGTATCTAAATATCCTCCGCCATTATCTCTTAGATCCAAAACAATTTTCGTAACGCCTTTATTTCTTAAATTATCCAAATGAGTCTGTAATTCTTCACTGGTGCCACTGGAGAAACTTAAAATATTTACATAACCGATATTGTTATCTAAGATTTTACTGGTAACCGAAGTGTAGATCTGGGCACGGGTAATATCATAATCGATTTTTTCATTGCCCCGCTGAATACTGAGCTTTACCACAGTTCCGACTTTTCCGGTCACCGCACTCTTTATCTCATTGGTGGTCATACCTGAGGTACTCTTACCGTCAATTGCGATAATTAGATCACCCATCTGTAAACCAACCGCTTCCGCTGGGGAATCCGGAAGAATACTTCTAATCAAGACTTTTTCGTTAATTACCTGATAAGAAACCCCGACCCCAACTAGGGTATTATCCAAAGAAGAAGAGAAACTATTCATTTCATCTGCCGTCATATATTGGGTGTGGGTATCTCCTTGGGCATCGACCATTCCTTTGATTGCAGATTCAATCAATGAACTGCTTAAATCATCTTTATCTTTCCCAAAATACCAATCATTTTCCATCAAGTTGTAAACCGATTCAAGAATGGAAAACTTGGAATTGGTGCTCTGAGTCCCACTGCTTAAGTTGCTGACGACTTTGCTGGTAATGATTCCCAAAACAAAAGCTATCGTTACTAAACAAATCGTAACGACACGGCGTTTATTTGGTTTCTTTTCAACATAGGTTTTATTTAAATTTTCTGGTTCGTTCATATTTGGCCTCACGGATATATTCTAGCATAGTTAGATATAACAGTTTGATAAAGGCTCGGCGACTTTTATGCCAAGTGAATTTCTTGTTTCACAAAATATAACAATCAAATTAATCTATCGTTTCCACTAAGAAACTTACGGGTCTAAACCCATCATTACAACTGATCATCGCTGACTTTTTATTCTTCATCCAACCATCATAGAAATCCTGACCACCTAAAGCCAGTGTCGTGACAAACTTATCTAAACTCTCCCAGGCACTTTCACAGAACCCTTCCGGTCTAGTACCGTTCTCCACGATGAATGTTTGTCCTACCTTCATGGTACAGGCATGTTCAAGCTGATTCTCGTACTTTTTGATCAGATCCGGATAAGTAGTAATCTTCATTACGGTTATTTTAACTTGTTTCATAAGGCTCCTTCGAGTCCATAATAACCCTTACGCTTGTCGCTTACTAGTTTATAACCGATTTATTTAATCACGCAGTAAAGAGACTGTTATATCTTTCTTCGAATGAAAAGGGTACCGAGAATTTGTTTTCATAGGTTAAATGTTAGGCTTTTTATTGTCCACCCTTTTTAAGTGACATTTAACTTTTCGCTTCAGAAGCCGGTAGTTATGCAGGGTGGTCATGTCCAAACCTTACGGTTCATGATATACTAAAGCACATATGACCTGGGAAAAATTTAAACACAAGTTCATCGGCGATAAAGCCTTCATGAAAGCCGCATTGGTAGTTGCGGTTCCGTTAATGTTACAACAACTTATTACCGGCTCTGTTAACCTGATTGATAACCTAATGGTTGGTCAGTTAGGAGACTATGCGATCGGGGGCGTAGCGGCGGTAAACCGTTATTACATGATCGCAACTTTCGGCACGAATGGTTTAGTAGCTGCCGCATCGATCTTTATCGCACAATATTATGGAGCGAATGATCCCCAGCACATGAAACAATCTTTCCGCTTTGCGATTGATAGTGCGATGATTGTAATGATCGTGTTTTCTTTCTTAGGTGCCTTCTTTCCTTCAGTAATCGTCGGCTTCTTTACTAATGATCCCAACGTTATCGAGTTCGGAGTTAATTATTTAAGAGTCGCTGCCTTATCCTTCTTACCCTATGGAATTTCCTTGGCGATTTCTAATTCGATCCGTTCCGTTGGTGAAACGAAGATTCCTTTCTATATCAGTGCGATTGCGGTTGTCGTAAATACGATTCTGAACTATTGTTTCATCTTCGGTAAATTCGGTTTCCCGAATATGGGGGTCGTAGGTGCAGCCTTAGCGACTTACATTGCCCGAATCGTGGAACTGATCCTATATTTAGTTGCCTTAAAATTAGGCGATTATCAATTCAAAACCCGAGTTTTTGACCTTCTTAAAATGTCGAGACATTTAATTGAACGTATCTTGGTTAAAGCGGCTCCGTTAGCTTTGAACGAAGTACTATGGTCCTTCGGTATGGCAATGTTATATAAGTTCTATGCGACTAGAGGTCCGGAAGTCTTATCCGGTTATTCAATCGCGAGTACGGTCGGAGATTTATTCTTTATCTTGTTTGGCGGAATGGCCGCTGCCACCACGGTCTTAGTCGCCCAGAAATTAGGCGCTGGTGAATTAGATAAAGCCAAAGACAACGCTTATAAACTATTGGGCTTCAGTGTTATTCTCTCCTTCTTCTTTGGGGTCATGATGTTTCTTACTTCCTTCATCGTTCCTTACCTTTATTCTAAGGTCTCGATGGAAGCGAAATATACTGCTGTTACTTTCTTACAAATCCAAGCTTGTTTATTCTGGATCTATATGATTGTTACACAATGTTACTTCATCTTGCGCGCCGGCGGTGATATGAAACACACCCTTATTTTGGATAGTGTATTCATGTGGACGATAAACATTCCCTTAGTCGCAATCATTACTTATTATACTAACCTACCGATCTTCGTTCTCTATCTGATTGGGCAGTCAACGGATGTCGTAAAAATGTTTCTGGCTTTCCATCTGATCAAGAAAGAGAAATGGGTAAATAATTTAACTACTGTGAAGGATTAATAAAAGGGACAGGCAATCCCTTTTTTTTCTAGCTACTGTAAGAATGTCCGTAGGAAACATTGAAGACACTTTCAGGTCTAATTCGGCACGGAGCACTCTTATTGCCGCATATTCCGTTGAAACTCCATCCGGCTCCGAAGGATAATCCTTTTCGAGCCATCAGATTCAATGCTTCCTGAATGGAAATCGAGCCTAGATAATATAGATCGATATGAGTATGAGGGCCTGTCGAATTACCCGATGATCCTACCTTACCTAATCTAGTTCCCTGCGTTACGACTTGACCGACGGAAACATAGTTTTTAATTCCGGAGGACATATGATTATACCCTACCGCATATGTTTCCCCGCCGACCTGACAAATCAAGGTAACCGTATTACCGCCACCGGAAGGGGTACCCGACCAGTTTCCTAACCAGCCCCACCCATATCCATCAGAAATATACGCAACTATTCCGTTAGCGACCGCGACATCATACTTTGAGGTTGAAGCTGCAAAATCGACTCCTAAGTGAACGCCGCCATCCGGATAATACCAAGTGCCGGCAGAAATATAGAAACTTCCCTCAATTGGGAAAATCCAGCCTAAACTCGGAGCAATATAACCGATATTATCCGCTATCTTCTGAATCGAATTTTTTAAATCACCAAGATCATCCGAAGCCGCGCGCTTAGCCGCTTCTAATTCCGCTTCCTGCTTCTGATATTCCAGAACCAACTCTTCTTGTGAAGCTTTAGCCGAATCAACGCTGGCTTTAGTCTCGTTGAGGATATCTTGCTGGCTGGTCATGGAGTTCTTCTGTTCCTGCATTTCATCCTGATCAGCTTTTAATTTAGTCTTCTCATCTTCCATCTCTTTAATCTGATTGGTATCGTAATCCATTATTTCATTGATAGCACTGGTACGTCTTATTAAATCCACGAAATCGGTTGCCCCCATAATAAATTCGATATATTTATTTAAGGAAACAAACGGTTGCATATCGACCATCCGACTCTTGATCTGATTATTCAGCTTTTCAATTTTCAAAGTTCTCTCATCAATTTGAGCTTGTAATTTTGCAATGTTCGCATTGATGGTATCGATCTGCGTTTGTAAAGCCGAGATCTGACTATTTAATTCATCAATCTGCGCTTGTAAGGCGTTGATGGTACTGATGACGGAACTAATATTACCCTTGATTGAATTAATCTGATTCTGGGTATTCTGAACCTGATTCTGAATATCTTTAGCTTTCGCCGTTAAATACTGCTGGAATAATTTACAGGTATTCTTATCATCCGAAGATAATCCGGTTTGAGAACATAGGGAATAATACTTTCCCTCATCGCTGGCGAAATCAGTATCGTCAACCGCATAGATAAGCTTAGTTCCGTTAGAAAGAAAGATAATGACGGCCAATAAAAGAATGGATATTTTCTTGATCATCGTTTCCACCTCAGATTCCGGTTAACGGAGAATAAACTGCCTAAGAATCCGACAATTATTCCCATCCCTAGCAAAGCTAAAGAAATCCATAACGAGAACGGGAAGACCGGTAGAAGCGTTAAAATTCCTGTGATTAGTTTACCACCCATCGCTTCATAGATCAGATTGTAACCGAAGATCGTAAAGAGAATAGGAATAATCGAACCTAAGACACCGATGAAAATACCTTCCATGACAAAGGGAGCTCGAATATAATTATTGGTCGCTCCGACATACCGCATAATCGCAATTTCTTCCTGTCGGGCATAGATTGTGATCTTGATCGTGTTGGAAACCAAGAAAATCGCTAACAGACTTAAAGCTAAAATAATAATCGCTCCGCCATTTCGGATCGAAGTGAGGGTCGACATAAACTGTTCTGTTGTCGCCCCGCCGAATGTAGCTTCGCTGATGCCGGAAATTCTTCCGATTGCCGTAGAGACATCCGCAATCTTATAGTTCTGTTTAACTTCGACAATAAAGGCTCTGCTTAAGGGATTATTATCCCGATAAACTTCAAACATTTCGCCGGATTCCCCAAACTCTTCTTTCAGTTTATCTAGTTCTTCATCCTTGCTGGAATACTCGACTGATGCCACACCGTCAATATTCTTAATCTTGTTCTGCAAAAGACTTATCTGATCTTCTTTGACATCTTCGTCGATTTTTACAAAGATCTTAACACTCTCTTGTAAATTAACCGTAATCTGCGAAATATTAACAATTACAATCAAAAGAATACTCATCAAAATTAAGGTGACCGTTACGGCACTGGCAGCGGAAATCGACATGGCCAAATGCCTATGAATACCGGTAGTTGCTTCATGTAAATGACGTTTGAAAGCTCTAATCATGATGTTCATAGCCTCCTTCTTTAAAATCGGCTACGACATATCCGTCTTCCAACTTGATCGTCCGATGCCGCATGGAATCGACGATTGCCCGATCATGCGTAACCATTAAAACGGTCGATTTTTCTTTTTGGTTAATCAGACTAAGTAACTCAATGATACCTCTAGCGGTATCCGGGTCAAGGTTTCCGGTCGGTTCATCCGCAATTAATATCCGCGGTTTATTCGCAATCGCTCTAGCAATCGCCACCCGCTGCTGTTGTCCACCGGATAGTTCTTCCGGATAAGAATTAGCTTTATCCTGTAATCCGACTAAATTTAAAACATGACGAACCCTTTTACGGATTTGTAAGTTTGGCATATTAATTACTTCCAAGGCAAAAGCCACATTCTCAAAAGTTGTTTTCTTCGGTAACAAACGGAAATCTTGGAAAACAACTCCGACATTTCGACGGTATAAAGGAACTTTGTTATGTTTAAGTTTGCCGACATTGGTATTTGCCACGATGACTTTTCCCTTAGTGGGAATTTCTTCACCGTCAATTAGTTTTATCAAGGTACTCTTACCTGATCCGGTGGCGCCGATGATATAAACAAATTCGCCTTCTTCAATTGTCAAATCGACATCTCTTAAGGCGTTAACCCCGTTCTTATAGGTTTTTGCGACATCGGTAAGTTCTAGAATTGCCGTATGAATACCTCACTTTCTGGTTAAATTATAAGCATAAACAATTTCAATGTCGAGGACGGTAGGTAAATCCTTCCCCTTGAACTTCGGTTGCTTCAGACACGACCACAAAACTCAACGGATCAACGTGATTAACAATCTTTTTTAATTCGGCATACTGATTCTGCTGAATTACCACAAAGACGATGGGTTTATCTTCCTTGGAATAACCACCCTTGCTGGAGATTAAGGTTGTCCCGCGTCCCAAACGTTCTTGAATCTTATCGTTTATTTCATTCCAGTTATCGGAAATAATATAGATTGCTTTGGATTGCTCCCCACCCAGCAATAACATCTTATCGATCATCACACTGGAAGCATAGACGGAAATCAGTCCGATTAAAACTGCGGACATTCCATAAGCGACTAAGCCGAAAGCAACCGTAACTCCATCGACAATCAAGGCGCCTTTAGATAATTCGATGCCTAAATATTTCTTCATTAATAAGGGTGGAATATCTAAGCCTCCGGTTGAACCCCCGGTTCTAAAGACCATCCCCACCCCCATCCCGGTTAATACGCCGGCATAAACGGAGGCCAATAATGGTTCAATCGGTAAAGTTACCGGAAAGAATCCCAGGATGAAGATAAAGACCGGATATAAAATCGTACTCAGAGTCGTTTTAATCGCAAAGTTTTTACCTAGAAAGATGGTTCCAATAATAAACAAGAGAACAATTAAGACATCAATAATGATTGTTTCATCCCAATGGGTAAACTTATTCACGATAACACTGATTCCGGCAACGCCACCGGTTAATAAATTAAACGGCAGTACAAAATAAACCGAAGAAATCGCTAAAGCTAAATTTCCGAAGATTACTAAAAGAACATCACTGATCTGTTCTCTAATCGGCCTTTCATTGAAGGTTTGAATCGCACTCATCTTACCCCTACCTTTCTACGCATCATTTCTGCTTTTCCCTTTGACTTTTAAGGTAGTAATAGATGAAATTCTCAATATTACCTTCCAATACCGCATCTACGTTAGTCTCTTCGTAGTTTGAACGGTTGTCTTTAACTAAAGTATAAGGACACATGACATACGAACGGATCTGCGATCCCCACTCATTGGCTTTAACTTCCCCGATGACTTGTTTCATCGCTTTCGCTTTTTCTTCCAACTGTCTTTCGTATAATCTTGATTTAAGAATATTCAAAGCTTGCTCCTTATTCTGTAACTGCGATCTTTCCGATTGACAGGTGGCGACGATTCCGGTCGGCTTATGTATAATTCGAACCGCGGAATCGGTCTTATTGATATGCTGACCGCCGGCACCGGATGCCCGGTGGGTCTCAATCTCTAAATCATTCGGATCGATGACGACTGAATTATCGTTATCGAACTGGGGAATAACTTCCACCGACGCAAAGGAAGTATGTCTTCTTGCGGCCGAGTCGAACGGTGAAATTCTAACTAAACGATGCACGCCCTTCTCACTGCGCAGATATCCATAGGCGAAAGATCCCTGAACGATGAAAGTTACGGTCTTGATTCCCGCTTCGTCACCGTCTTCGTAATCAGTACAGATGATTTTGAACCCGGCTTTACTGGCATATCGGGTATACATCCGATATAACATTTCTGCCCAATCCTGGGCTTCCGTTCCACCGGCTCCCGGATGAATTTCCACGATCGCATTTAAATGGTCGTATTCTCCGGACAGTAAAACTTTCAGTTCGAACTGTTGATAGAATTCTTCTTCTTTTTCATATTCCGCTTCCAACATCGCTGCCAATTCAGCATCGTAAGAAGTCTCTAAACTTTTAAGATCTTCTTTCAAACTCCTAAACGATTTAGTCAGTCTTTCATAGCCTTCGATAATCTGTTTATTCTCGTTCATGATATTGATTGCATTCTGTGCCTTATTGTAATCCGCCCAGAAATCATCCGCCATCATTTTGCGGGTCACATCATCGACCTTCTCTTTACGGGTAACTAAGTCAAAGAGAACTCCCCAACTGCTCTAACTTCGCAATTGTTTTCTCGACCCGGTTATTAAACTCGTTTAATTCCATTTAAATGATCCTTTGGCCCGCTCTGGACTCTGATTCTTAAATTCATTGCGAAGTTAACGACATCGGAAGCGATGTTGGCCATCATTTCCTCAAACATTTCGTATCCTTCCGCGACATATGACTTCAACGGATTTTCTTGTGCGTAAGAACGTAAGCCGATTCCGTTCCTTAACTTATCCATCATATCGATGTGATTAATCCAATTACGATCAATGCACCGTAATACCATCGTCTTTTCAAACTGACGGTATCCTGCCATAACCGGTGCGACTTTATCGTCATAGTTACCCCATAACTTATCGCCCACAATCTTCTCAATCTCCGCGACCGAACGGTTCTCGAAATCACTGGCCGATATTTCAATATCCAGTAATCCCATCTTATGTAAGGAATCCGCTAAACCTTCCTCGTCGATCGTATCCATCTTAGTTGAAGTATCGGTATAGGCGGCAACTTTATTCACCGCAACTCTTTGGAACATCTCTTTAACGATAGCGTGAACATCTTCATTCTCCAAGACGATATTACGTTGGTCATACATCGTTTCACGCTGCTGTCTTAAAACATCATCGTAATCCAACAGCGATTTACGCATATCATAGTTATAGCCTTCAACTCGCTTCTGAGCCGAAGAGATTGCTTTAGTGACGACTTTACTTTGGATCGGCGTATCTCCTAACTGTGAGAACATTCCGCTTAGTCGTCCGCCGCCGAATCTAACCATTAGATCATCTTCCAAAGAAACATAGAATCTAGATCTGCCCGGATCACCCTGCCGACCGGAACGGCCACGCAGCTGATTATCGATACGTCTAGCTTCGTGTCTTTCCGAACCTAGCACTAACAAACCACCTAATTCGGCAACGCCTTGATCCAACTTAATATCGGTACCACGACCGGCCATGTTGGTCGCAATCGTTACGGCTCCTTTTTTACCCGCCCGAGAAATAATATGCGCTTCCCGTTCATGGTTCTTTGCGTTCAATACTTCGTGGTGGATTCGACGCTGATTAAACATCTTACTTAAGAATTCGGAAGTTTCGACACTGATGGTTCCGACTAGAACCGGTTGTCCGGTCTTCTGACATTCTTGGACTTCTTTGGTTAAAGCCTCGAACTTCGCTTTCTTGGTTCCATAGATGGCATCCGGTTCATCATCTCTGATCATCGGCTTATTCGTCGGAATCTCAATGACCCGCATGTTATAGATTTCTAAAAACTCTTCTTCCTCAGTCTTGGCAGTACCCGTCATACCAGACAATTTCTGATATAAACGGAAGAAATTCTGGTAAGTGATCGTCGCTAAAGTAGTGGTCTCTTGTTTGATCTGCACCCCTTCCTTCGCTTCGATTGCCTGATGTAAACCATCAGAGAAAACTCTGCCTTCCATAATACGACCGGTATTCTGATCGATGATATAGACGGTATCTTCCTTGACCATGTATTCGACATCATTACTCATGGTGTAATTCGCTTTTAAGGCTTGATTGATATGATGGACTAAAGCGGTATGTTCTACATCGTAAAGGTTATCGACATGGAAATATCTTTCCGCGCTCTTGATTCCCCGTTCGGTTAAAGTAACCGTCTTCGTTTTCAAATCAATCTCATAATCTCCCGGCTTATCTTCCGGATTGCTATCGTATTTATCCGGATCTTCCGGGTCTGGTTTATATTCGTGGCAGGTCTTCGCAAAGCGATCGGCCTGAGCATAAAGATTAGCGGTCTCTTTTTCCCCGCCGGAAATGATTAACGGTGTCCGCGAATCATCGATCAAGATTGAGTCGACTTCATCGATCAAGGCATAGTTTAATCCTCGCTGAACGCGATCCTCGACTTTCGTGAC
The DNA here is from genome assembly GCA_023426935.1 of Bacillota bacterium. Lineage (GTDB taxonomy): Bacteria > Bacillota_I > Bacilli_A > Erysipelotrichales > Erysipelotrichaceae > RUG11872. Next base: position 18,106 of record JAEZBR010000046.1, read on the forward strand.
CATGTTATCTCTTAAATAATCGAAACCTAATTCGGAGTTGGTCGTATAGGTAATGTCACATTCATAAGCCGCCCGTTTTTCTCGGGGGGTCAATCTTCTGATATTCAAACCAACGGTTAAGCCTAAAAATTTATGAATTGCACCCATCCATTCCGCATCACGTCCGGATAGATACTCATTGACGGTAACGACATGTACCCCTTTACCTGCTAACGCATTCAAATATACCGGCATAACCGAAGTTAAAGTCTTACCTTCACCGGTCTTCATTTCCGCAATATCGCCCTGATGTAAAACGACCGCTCCTTGGATCTGACAAAAGAACGGATATTCACCGATAACTCGTTTCGACGCTTCTCTAGCGACCGCATACGCTTCCGGCAGAATATCATCTAATGTCGCACCCTTACTTAAACGTTCCTTAAATTCCGGCGTCTTCGCTTTTAATTGTTCATCACTCAAACCAGCCATCTGATCTTTAAGATCGTCAACTAATTTAGCTTTCTTCGTGACTTCATTTAGACGATGTTTATCCACATTGAATAACTTATCCGCAAAGCCCATTTTTTGTTCCTCACATTCTTTGGTATTATAACATATATCTTGGTATAAAAAAGACTGAGGCATCATGCCCCAGTCTCTAATTTTTAGCCAGACTTTTATTTTAAGCGGCTTCGTCAGCTACGATCTTCTTAACGTTGTGAGCCTGTTTTCCACGCTCAGTATCAACTACGTCGAACTCAACTTCTGCGCCCTCTTCGATTTCCTTGTAGGACTCATTGTTCGGCATAATGATCTGCGTGTAATGGAAGAATACATCAGAGCCATCATCCAACGTGATAAAGCCGTATCCCTTCTCTTTGCTAAACTTCTTAACTTTTCCCTTCATAATTTAAATTTTAAACCCTATACCTTTCTGATACGATCATCGTCGTACTAGGGTTATTATAACTTGATATTTTGAGATTGCAATCTTTTTTATTTCGGATTTACAACTATTTGTCATAAGTTACCTATATTACGATTTTTAACTTAACGCTTGTTACTATAAGGACTTATGCCTTCTTAAGGTAATTCTCGTACATCGTATCGGTTGCTTCCTTGATCCCTTTGGAAACCACTTCAACCTTTTCTTGGTCCCAATCCTTAGGTTCGTTTCTTAAGAAGGAAGTCTTATCAACCCGGTTATCGAAGACGCCGATCGGCAGATGATAAACTTCATCATAGGTCTTGATGGTGATGGTATCTTTCGCCTCGGAATGATCTCTTAAATACTCCATATCGTCGCAGCCGTATTCCTTTAACATAACTTCCAGCGGAACACTGTGGTGCAAGTTAGAACCCGGATCGTTGGGATCATTACGATCCTCATTCTTTCTCCGGCTTTCTTCCGGTGTTACCCAGATATATAAAATCGAAGCTTTCTTTAAGATCTCTGGGCAGAATTGTCTTAAGGAATACTGATATCCAAACGGATCTTCTAGAGGCATCGCTGCCCCATCGCTGCCGCCGCGGGCAGACTCAATAATGATGGTTTTATTCTCCATTGTTTGGGGGTAAGCATGTTGTTTATCTTCCAACATCTTTCTTGCTTCCGATTCTAATATTTCACTTAGTTTATTGAATATCGAGGTTGGTAATAATGCCATCCTTGGCTTGATTCCGACTCTTTCCCCGGCATTATCGAAACGGTTGAATAATAAAGTAGCCGCGCTTAAGGGTTTGATTACATTTTGATTTACTAAATCATAGTAATCGTCATTCAGCAATTGAACTAAGGTTCCCCAATCTCTTTCATCAATCAGCGTCGTACCTTTACTGCCATAGAAGATCGGTTCTTGGTTTAACTTTTCTAATTCCTGATCAATCCGTTTCATCATGAAAACATAAGGAAAATCATCCAGCTGCAGATTATCTCCAATATGAAATTCATTGCGTAAGGTTTCTACCGGAATGTTCGCTAAATAGTTTCGAACTTCGGACTTTCCCGAGGCTGGTAAAGCGAATAATAAGACGATATCGAATACTTTGTTTGACATAATAATTTCTCCTTTTTATGGTCTGACAATAATGTTATGAGTAGGTTGGAAATCGATAATCTGATGCGAAATAATATAGGTTGCCAATAGTTCAATCATATTGGTGGGCACTTCTTTAACGGTCATAGCTTGCTTGATCATCCCGAATCCCCCGACCCCACTGGCGCGGTAAGAACTTACAGCTAAGGTAAATATATCGGTATCCTTAACTTCTTTTCCCTGATACTTCAGAGATATAATTCGTTTACCTCGCGGGTTTCCTACCTTTATTATATATTCAATATTCTCAACCATGTCATAATTATATAATTGCTTAACATAATCATCGGCGATGACTAGCTTTCCCTTATCTAGGTCGAAGAATTCTGCGTTTTTCTCCAGATATTTTCTTAAGATTTTCCCACTTATCTCCTTAACGACTACGGTATTAGGGAAAGTATAGGTCGCAATTAGCTGCTGCATCGTGATCTGAGGCTTAAATCCGACCGAATTGGCGAAGAGTGCATTGCTGGCTAAGTCAGCGTCAGTCGCCTCTAAAACCGCCTTATTAATCAACGTAATGGCTTGACTCTTATCAACTCTTGCTAAGAACTGATCTTTAATTTCTAAATCAACCTTCGCGGTTCCTAACGGTTGTTGTAACCAAACTAAGCAAGCATCTTCTGCCGCTTGATAGGGTTTTAAGAAATTTAAATCGGGTTCAATCTTCGTTTGAACTAACTCCGTTATAATTTCTTTTCCGATGGTAATCAAACCGATCTCAATTCCATTCGCATTAGTCTGAATAACCGGTACATTGTTGAGAATCGTATTAATACTAAGGTGCTGATGACCGCTGATCAGTAAGTCAACCCCCGGGATGGTGGTTATTTTACATCCTTGATTTTCTCCGTCGTCTGCCAACAAAGCATTAGGACTTAAATTGCGCTCAAAACCACCATGATAGATAACGATAAGGTAATCGGGATTTTCTTTTTCTCTAACTATGGGAACAATCCGTTTAACGGTTTCATAAGCATCCTTAAACTCAAAGTCTCTGATTTTATCCTCGGATTCAAAGCTGGGAATTGCTGAGGTCGTTACGGTAATTAAAGCAAGCTTATTACCGTTAATGGTTCTAATCTCATAGTCCGGTCCTAAAGGTTTTCCTTTATACAGGACATTGGAAGTTAAGACTTTAGCGCGAGTCATTTCTAGATGCTTAAATAACTGCTTAGCACCGTGATCGAAATCGTGATTTCCAACATTCAGATAGTCATAACGGAGATCTCTCATCGCTTGGGAAACACAATATGGTTCATCGGCATGATATTGATAGTGATAAAAAGATAATGGTGACCCTTCAAGGTTATCACCATTATCAATCAATAAAGTATTTTCATCTCTTAATTTTGAGATTAAAGAACTTACTCGACTCATACTTCCCGCATAAACTGAATTATCCGCATAATTTATCGGAAATAAATAACTGTGCAGATCGGAGGTTACTAAAATCTTAAACTTATTCGCCATGAGCAAGTTTCGCCCGAATCTTCGTGGAGAAATACTCAATAATCAATACCAATACGATTAAGGCTAACAAGAACGAACCGACCATTGCCCAACGCCGGGAAGAAATCGACTGGACTAAAGCGGCACCGATACCACCGGCACCGACGATACCTAAAGTCGTCGCATCCTTTAAATTAATATCGAACCGATAGATTGCGGTGGAGATAAAACTTGCGCTCAGCTGGGGCAGAATTCCACATCTGATCTTTTGGAAAGTCGTACATCCCGCCGCATCCAAAGATTCCAATATTCCGGTATCCATATCTTCAATCGCCGTAATATACATCTTAGAAATCATACCAATCGAACAAATCGATTGGGTTACAACCCCACAGAAAGCTCCTGGTCCGGTTACCCTAATCCACACTAACGCCCAAACTAATGAAGGTATGGTTCTGACCATCAGAATCAACGCTCTAAAGATAAAGGCTACCCACTTTGGGACAATATTCTCTGAAGCCAAGAAACTTACCGGTATGGCCAAGATTGCGCCGAAGATCGTGCCTAAAACCGCGATTGCGACTGTTTGGGCCGTTAAGTATAAGACTCCATCGGTAGTAGTATTAAATAATAAATTTAAATCGGGATGAGTTAAACCATAAACGATACCATAAGCAACTTCACTGCCTTTGGCCGCGATGCCGTTAAAGGAAATGCCGTTCATGCTCCATAAGACAAGTCCTAATAAGACCAAGAAGATTAAGATTCTTACCCAAAGTTTTCTAGGTCTGGAATTATAAGTTTCAAGTACTGACATGTTTCTCCTCCTAGCTCAACTTCTTCTGCAAGTAATCCGATACTAATTCAATGGCCAAGACCACAACGAACAAGGTAAGTAAGACCATGCCTAATCCTTCATAATCACGCCAACCGATACGTTCATTGATTAAGATTCCTAAACCGCCGGCACCAACATAACCGAGTATTGAAGCGGCTCGGATATTAATCTCAAAACAATATAAACAATCTGATAGATAAGTCGGCAGGATCTGAGGCATACATGCCGCCCAGAACGCTTTCATCTGTGTGCAGCCGAAGGAAGTCATCGCTTCAAACGGTTTCATATCAATCGTTTCGATACTTTCAAATAACATCTTCGCAACGATTCCGAAAGTAAAGACGGTAATCGCAACCGTACCGGCAAAAGTACCCAAGCTGAAGATCAAAGCGCAGATTGACGCCATAACTAAAGTCGGAACCGAACGGGTGATACTGAGAATAAATCTAATAATCAATAAGGAGAATTTATTCCTATTGATATTGTTTGAAGCTAAGATTGCAAACGGCAACGCGATTAAACAACCCAATACCGTTCCCAATAAAGACATCTTGACCGTATCGATCAAAGGCCCGACAACTTTACTGAAATAGGAGAATTTTGGATTAAATATCTTTGCCAGAATAACCGTTAATTGGTGTCCTCGTTTTATAATGATGGAGATATCAAATCCCGTCATATAAATAGATGCCACAAATACAATACCCAAAATAATCAGGATCATCGGCATCCGGCTAGCCGGTTTGCTCACCGTATGCCCATTAGGTATCGTTACGGTCTTAGGTTTAAAGATGCGGTCAAATAACGCAACTTTGGCCTCAGGATTATTTTCCATGTTTCTCGCCCTTGCCCATTTCCGGGATCTCATTACCGTTATAGACTTGGTCTAACACTGCTTTAGTAACATCCTTGACCGGACCATCATAAACGATCTCGCCGGAACGAATTCCGACTACACGATCCGCATATTTCAATGCTAAATCGACGTGGTGAATATTCAGAATGATTGTAATATTCATTTCTTTATTAATACGCTTGAAGTCATCCATGACCACATCAGCCATAATCGGATCCAAAGAAGCGACCGGCTCATCTGCCAAGATGATTGAAGGATTCTGGTTCAAAGTCCGCGCTAAAGCTACCCGCTGCTGTTGACCACCCGAAAGCTGATCACAACGCATGTAGGCTTTATCGAGAATATTTACTTTATCTAACGCCTCAAGGGCTTTAATTTTCTGATCTTTAGAATAATATCCAAACAATACTTTCCACCAGGACATATCCGGAACATTACTGGTTAAAACATTCTTAATGACCGAAGCCCGGGAAATCAAATTAAACGACTGGAAAATCATGCCAATCTTTCTTCTAAACTTTCTTAAAGATTTACCTTTTAAAGTCATTACATCGGTGCCATCGACAATTACTTGTCCTTCGGTCACATCGATCATACGGTTAACCGTTCTAATCAAAGTCGACTTACCAGCCCCGGATAAACCAATGACGGCCACAAATTCACCTTGCTCAATCTTAAGGTTAATATGTTTTAAGCCCTTGACTCCGTTAGGATAAGTCTTACATGCATCTTTAAATTCAATCATAGGTATTTTACCTTTCCAGGATCCTTTTTCAAAAAAGAGGGCGGTTATTAACCGCCCTTTTGAATTTCCGTTATGCTAGCGGTTACTTCGTTTGATCTTCTACAGCGTTGAGAGCTGCTCTAGCACCATCGTAATCTGAATCGACGGCCTTTGCATATCCCGTATGAGAGTAAACGTTGAAAATCGCTTTGCCTTCATCAGTTCCGATGATGTTAATCAAGGAATCCTGAATTGCAGCAATGAATTCTTTATTATAGATGTCTTTGTTTGCCATCGTGATTGCAACCGTATCGTTATAGATAGGATCGGTTACACCGATAACGTTCAATTCATTCCAGATGGATTCTTTGCGGCCTAAGCCAGCTTTACCAGTGGAATCTTTGGAATCAGTAGCAACCGTCCAGCTAGCTTCATAGTCGTTACGACCATCAGCATAGCAAACGATGATATCAACGGATTCGGAAGCAGCCTGTGCAAATGCAGAGCCGTAACCATCAAGCGTTGTTACATGTTCAAGATCGGAAATCTTCTTGCCATCATAATTGCTCATTAGCCATAAAGTCGGATAGATATAACCAGCGGAACTGGAAGTCTTTAAAACAGCCCAGTTAGCTTTGTTTAAATCATCCCAAGTCAGTTTTTCACCGGCATTAACTTTTGCCGCTAATTCTTTACCATAAGCAGACGGAGTCGCATAAATCAAAGAACGATAATAAGTAACCTGCGGACCATTCTTCTGAGTGGCATTCGCATCGCCATTCCAGTCAGCTGGATTGGTAGAGTCGTTGGACAGACCATTTCTGGTAGCTGTTAAGACAACATCGGTTTCATCAGAATACAATGCATAAGTACCGCCTGGTAACCAGCCGATATCGATAGAACCTGCAGATAATGCTTCGCCGGTCGCATCATAAGATGTACCAACCGTAATATCTACTTTGTCAATCGTATAGCCTTTGTTAGCCATTTCATCAATAATCAACTTATCCAAACCTTTGGTTCCGGTAATGATGACATCAGCATCCTTGGACGGAACGAATTCGATACGTAAATCACTGATTGTTTTGCTTCCTGAATCAGCAGGAGCCGCTTTACCAGTTTCCGTGGTCGTCGTCTTCGAAGAGCCACAGCCGGCAAGTAGGCATAATACAAGAATCGCAGCCAATACTTTTTTCATGTACTTCCTCCCGTGCTTTGCACGTTCTTATTATATGCCATTAGTCGTTAAGAAAAAACCCCAGCTTTTCGATTTTACTGGCATTTTCATAGTAAAAATGATGTCCGAACACACATAAAGCCTGTATTTGTGGATTTATTCCCTTAAAACACTGATAACTAGCCATTATCGAATATCCGGTCGTAATCAAGTCGTCGACCAATAGGATTGGTGTTTTAGGAATCTGCTTGCCCGGAATTAGTCTTATTTTACGGCTGGCCTGATATCGTTGAAGCCGATTTAAATGTTTCTGTTCAGGAACATCCTCTTTTTCTAATAATTCACAGATTGGCAATTCTAGAACCGAAAATATTTCATTAACCTGATTGAAACCACGACGCTTATAGGCTTCTAAAGAACTAGGCAAAGGAACTAAGGTATACTTACGATATTTATGTCGGAGTTTTTCTTTGTTCAGATGAAGAAATAACGGAAATAATGCTTCATCGCCTAACTCTTTATACTGAATCAACATCTCTCTTCCAAGATTTGAGTAGGGATATAACATTTCTATCCTAAGCCCTTCCTTCATAATCGTTAACGGTCGATATTGCATGTCCTTACGGCATTTATCGCAGATCAGATCCGGATGATAAAAACTGCGAAGCAAATCTTCCTGATCTTCTAGTTTTCGACCACACCATAAGCAAGCTTGTTCGCATGATCGATTAATTGGCAACATTGTTCGATTGCGGTTGTTTTCTTTAAACACATGAATACCCCCTTACCGCCACTGTCTTTGACATCTCTTCCGACCCTTCCCATAATCTGAACTAAAACCGAGCTGGTATACACCTGATGCTGGGCCATAAATACGATGACATCGATCCCCGGGAAAGTAATTCCTCTTTCTAAGATGGTGGTACAGAATAAGAATTGAAATTCTTTCCTTAAGAACCCCGCAAGTATTTCTTCCTTATCATTACTTTTCGAAGAAATACTTCTTACTTTGAAGCGTTTAAATAATCTGGTGTATTGATTCAACATTTTGATTGTCGGAAAGTAAACTAAGGTCTGACGACGTTGTTTTTTCAAAATTAAGATTAGTTTAATTATTAAGATGCTTGAAAATGAATAGATTACTTGGGGTAAGGCCAAAGGTTTATTGCTGGGGCGTCTAGGCAAATCAACTTCTGAAATTTTTCCTTTAATAACCAGGTCCATAATCCATTCGTCCGGGGTCGCACTCAAATAAATTATGTTTCCTTTACAGGAATTATTCGCGATATTTCTTAGTACCTCATTGCCCTTAAACGGAAAAGCGTCCGGTTCATCTAAAATTAAGAGATCGAAATAATGTTGATAACGATATAACTGATGAGCCGTACAGACAATCAAATCACCCCAGACATCTTTAGTATAATCTTGGCAGACTGGGATAACTTTAAGACTAGGAAAGTCTACTTTCAATCTTTGGGCCAGCTGTAAGACAACCTGTCTTCTTGAAATCGCAAAACCAACCCGTTTTCTTTGTTCAAGACAGTATTTAATCGTCGCATAGACTAACTCCGTTTTCCCAGCTCCACAGACCGCATTAACTAATAAGGACGTGTGGTGTTTAATCAGGTTTAAAATCTGATCAGATATTTCCTTTTGGTAAACCGTCAGTTTAAAACGCAGGACATATTCCGCATCGACAACCGGTGGTTCCGGGTAACTTTCCTCGAAATCATTATTTAGTTGTAAGGCTCTAAATTTTACACACTTTCGACAATACCAGCCTTTACTTCCCAAATAGAACCAATTGGGATCTTCATTACCACAGCGCGGACATTTCATACTCTAAATTACGCGCTTATTTCCTGAATTCCTATATTTTGACAATAATAGTCGAGAAATATCGTTTATTCTCCGTTAGAATTTCCTTATAGAAAGGATCGTTATGTCGGATAAAACTATTGCTGTCCAGAAGATGCAGGATTATATCGATCAACACCTTTACGAAAAGATAACTTTAAACGACTTAGGCCAAGTCGCTTCCTTTTCACCCTGGTATGCAATCCGTTTATTCCGGGAATTGACCGGTAATACCCCCGGAGATTATATCCGCCGTCTTAGATTATCGCGATCCGCTCTAAAATTACGGGATGAAAAAGTTAAGATCCTCGATTTAGCCTATGAGTTAGGATACGGTAGCGTTGACGGATACCAACGAGCTTTCTTACGGGAATTCGGTTGTAATCCTAAAGAGTATGCGACCAATCCTATTCCGTTACCGTTATTTACCGTCTATGGTGTAAAGTTTAAAAATTACAGGGAGAAAAGAAAAATGGAAACAACGAAGAATATTTTTATTCAGATTATTGAAAAACCGGAAAGAAAAGTTCTAATCAAACGCGGAATTAAAGCCGCTGAATATTTTGATTATTGCGAAGAAGTCGTCTGTGATGTCTGGGGGATTTTAACTAGTATTAAAGCGATGTCCGGGGAACCGGTCTGTCTTTGGTTACCGAAAAAATATCGGTTACCCAACACTTCCGAATATGTTCAGGGCGTCGAAGTAAGTCTTAACGATCAAACCGAATTACCCGCCGGTTTCGATTCAATCATTCTGCCCGCCTGTAAATATCTGATGTTTCAGGGCGAGCCTTTTAAAGAAGAAGACTACCAACAAGCGATTGAGGAAGTTAGACAAGCCATCGCAAAGTATGATCCCAAACTCATAGGCTATAAATTAGATCCGGATAATCCAAGGATTCAGTTAGAACCGATTGGTGAAAGAGGATATATCGAATTAATTTCGATAAAATAACCTAAAGAAAACCTCCCAGAGATTTGGGAGGTTTTATGGTTATTTAACTAGGCATTTCCTGCTGCGTTACAATCTCGCCATTAATGATCTGATTCATGACACTCGTTGCGAATTCTACCTGATTTTCTTCGAGATAGACAACCGATAATTTCGTCTTGGTTCCCATTGCCGCACAGGTATTACTGCCGGTTGAACCGGATAAACTGTAAGTAACGATATTCCAGACCGCCATATCATCTAACTGCATCTGGCATAACGCATAAATCGATTCCAAAGAAACATTCGTTTTAAATAACCCCTGCATCGCCGTTAATAAACTATCGATTTGGGTAATAACGGCCGGCGTTGTCATCTTATTCAACATTGCCTTGATTACTAACGTCTGATGCATGATTCGGTCGAAATCACCATTCTGTAAATCGTGACGTTCCCGAACATAGGCTAAGGCCATCGCGCCATCCATATGTACTACTCCGGCGGGAATATCTCCTCGCCAAGTATCGATACTATCGCAGGTAAAGGCATAAGGATTATCGACATCGACGCCACCGATCGCATTCACAATGGCGACTAAAGAATTGAAGTTAATAACGACATAGTAGCCAATCGAAACATCGGTATAATTAGCTAACGCATCGACGGTATTTTGAATTCCATAGATTCCCATATGGGTAAGTTTATCGTTCATATTGGCGACTGCCGGATTAGGCATATAAGAATCTCGGGGGAATGAAACGAAGGATACTTGTTTAGTTGTCGGATTTACGGTCGCCACCATATCGACATCCGTTCTTCCGGTCGTATAAACTTCATCCCAACTATCATTACCGGCAATCAAGATACTGAACGGTTGCGTTGTCATATCGTAAGCACCGGGATCGGTACTGACAACTAACTTCTTTTTGACCGTATAAGCAATCTTTACATCCTTAGAGAAATCTTCATAACCGGTCACATCTTCTAGAATCGGAATATAAGTCGAGTTCATAACTAAGACATCGCCTTGTCCGCTTTTTAACGCATCGGCCGCTTCCCATAAAGATTCAACCTCGAGAAGTTTGACCTCATCGACCATTAATTCGCGTTTTAAGACTAATAAAGCATAATCCTGGTTATCACGATCCATCGTCTTCTGCACGATGAAGGTCTTATCTTTGTAATCCGCGATATTCGCGGCCGGTTCTTCTGTAGTTTCAGAAGTCGTCTCCCCTTCGCCCGTCGTTTCTTCCGTTACGGTTTCCCCTTCACTGCCTTCTTCCGTTTTCGTTTCTTCCTGCCCAATATTATTCGCTTTTTTATAAACATCAGTTAACACATAAAAGTTAATCTCTAGTTCACCTTCGGTCGGGACTTTTTCAAATAAGATTTCAATCTTAGTCCGAACAGATGGTAAATACCAAGAGGCGAAGATTAAAGCACAACATAACATAACATTAAGAACTCCGGTCAAGATCTTACCGGTACTCATTACTTTAGGAATAAAGACTAATAAGGCGGTAAATAAAGCTATGGCGCCTAACGCCAGCATTAAATAGATTCGCCATTTACCTGGGAACATCTCAAAAGTCTGGAAAACATAATAAAAATAGATCGAACAGCCAACTAAAGCCAACCAGGTCAGAACCGCCCAGATCCAGCCAAACTTTACTTTGCCTTTGGATTCATTCTTTACAATAACCTTATCATCCTTACCGGATTTTTTCTTTTTAGTCGGTTTACCTTCCAATGATTCAGCTCTCTTAGCTTCTTTTTCCGCCGCTTTTCGTTCTTTTTCTTCGGCCTTTTTAGCTTCAATAGCGGCTTTCTCCTCCGCTTTCTTTTCTTTTTCCTCAGCTTTTAAAGCTGCTTTCTTTTCTTTTGCTTCGTCTTTCTTAGCTTTTTCAGCTAGTTTCTTCGCGGATTTTTCGGCTTTTAATTCATCTTTGTCCAAGTTAGCACCTCGCTTTAATAACGCGTAAATATTATCATATTAGACCTCTATATTCAAAATGTTATAATCATACCGGTGATTAAAAATGCGGATATTAGGTCCTAGTGAATACAGTTTCGAAATTGAACATTCCCGGTTCATTGGCTTAGTGTACCGGATTTTTACCGTGGAAGAGGCAAAAGAATACTTAACTCAAGTCAAAAAGAAGTATTCTGATGCGACCCATATTGTCCATGCTTATCGGATTGGCGACACAATCGCCCATTCTTCCGATGATCATGAACCTAGCGGTACCGCTGGGGTTCCGATTAGGGAGGTGTTGGAAAAAAATGACCTTACTGATGTAATTGCGATTGTTGTTCGTTACTATGGCGGGGTTAAATTAGGCGCTGGCGGTTTAGCCAGAGCTTATACCAAAGCGGTAAGTGGCGCTCTCGATTTGGCAACTTTTACCCAGCCAAGTATCATGCACGAATATGCTCTGACCCTAGATTATTCTTTATTGAGTAAAGCTCAATCCTTGATTAAGAAACAATTCACTTTAATTAAAGTTGAATATGAAGTCTTACCGACTATCACTTTTAGAGCCAAAGATGACCCTACGCTGATTATTCAGGAATTGACCAATGGAAAATATCCTCTAAAAGATCTGGGGGAAGTTACCGTTGAATTGATAAGCAGAAGACCGCTTAAAAATTAATCTTTATTTTCGCAAAGATGCCAAAGATCCGCATAGGACACAAAGGTAATCATATCGGTATATTTCTTGGCAACTAAACGCTGCTGACTGCAATCTCCGTAAAAACGGGTATCCAACAGATTTTTATCTTTCATAAAGTGAACATACATACTTTTCTTTAGTAAGAAACAATCCGCGACCGTTTGATTAATAATCATTCGTTTCCTTGTTGGTGCTTTTACTAAATCAGATTTTAATTGTTCGAAAATATTCGTACTGGCTTGAATGCTCAGATCTCTTAAGGTTTCCATATCCGGAAGATAAAGGTGATCTAGTTCTCTTTGAACTTTGCCGACCGTTTCGGTTTGTAATAATGCCTGCTTGGTTCCCCTTAACGTTTCTTCATAGTGCATATTATCGAGCGAGACTGCCAAAATATTATTCATCGCTTGATCAAGTACACCGTTTTTTTCCGTTAAACAGAAGTATAAAGCTTTGGCATAAAAATAACTGTATTCTTTCTGTGACACTAAAACGATCCCAAATTCAGGATCGCAGCTATAGATAAAATACGGTATCTCTAAAGCCGGATTAGGAAGTTTAAATGCATCCTTATAGTGAATGATCTGACTGGTAATGTTTTTCGTAATAGGTATTCTTAACTTGGTTACGATCTTTAATTCTTTAGTCAATTCTCCAAGATCAGTCAGATACTTTACAATTAACGGATCTTGAGAATTATTACTCAGGAATTCTGCGACTGGCTGATCAAGTTCAATACTGACCTGGTGGTTTTCACCAGAAAAGATACTTTTCATTAGCGCTGCGACTGTCATGCTTGCCCCCAAAGCTAAATTTAAACGTATTTAGTTTTCCCTCCCATACTATCACAATTAAAATAAAGTGAATGAACTATTTTACTACCTCCCCTATTTATCCCATATATTACCCTCAAGAGCCCTTGAGAATACTGATTTAGTTTTAGTGCTGAACCTATAATCAGACTGTTCAGCAAAATATTAGAGTTTAGTTTACTTGTCCTTGGGACAAAAGTATAATTAAGCCATGAGTAAGATCCAAAATAGCCAGGTCATAATCGTTCCCGGTTATCTGCTAAATCAACTATATGCTTATTGGCTAGACCAGAAAGAAACGAATGCGGTTTTTAATGTCGAATTCAAATCTTTTTCCCAGCTATTAAGAGCAGAAAAAATAAACGATGATTCAGCGCTAAAGATTATCCTTATGGTTTATGATCATTTGAATCACCTGAGCGAACAATATCCTTTGCTAGGAAAAGAATTTAGGTTCCCGGCTTTTATCAAGGATGTCTTAGAGTTTTATCAAGAAATAATCTTCTATGAAGTTAACATTAACAATCTTCCGGAAGGAAGTCCGGTGGAAAAAGAATTAAAAAAGCTCTATGTGTTTTTAGATACCCTAGATCTTCCTTATCGTCGCGAATTAGCATATCTTAAATCTTTGGATTGTCATAATTATGAAGTGCTAGCTAATTTTAAAGGAAGTTTTCTGGATGAATACTTCGCTAAATATTTTATCGAACATGGCGCCAAGCCGTTTGAATTGAAATCTTTCTTTCAGCCACAGGTTTCTTACTATCAAGGTACTAATGCCGAAGAAGAAGTAAATGGTCTAGCAAATCTTATTATTAAAAAGAATCTTCCGCTTGATCAAATTCAGATTGTGCTTAATCAAAACGATTACGCTTATCTAATCAAACGAATCTTTACCGCTAAGGGGATTCCTTTTAGGGGTGCGAATTATGGCTCAGGATTAATGATTCGAAAGTTAAAGAAGATTACAGCTTTCTTACTCTTGCCAAACAGTCAAAATTTTTCAGCGATGTTCGCGGAAAATTGTTTCGGAATAAATACCCAAAGTTTAGGGGAATATCTCGCGATGTTCGAACTGGAACTAAATGATTGTTTCCAACCATTCGATCATTTAACCACGATCACCCAAACGCTTTGGAACGAACATAGTTTCGATAATCTAAAAAAATTAGAAAATAAAGCTGAAAGTTTACGTCAAAAATTATTACCGGTCTTTACTTACCTCAAAGCTAAGGACATCGTATCGCTATATAATTATCTTCTTAATGATCAGCTTATCAAATCACATAATAAACAAGAGACCCAATTATTTAGTCAAGCTAGGGAATTAGTCTCGGTCCTTTATAACCATATCCCCTTGTTGGATTATCAGTTGGATTGTTTACCTTCAATCGCCGAAGAAACCGATTACTTAGGTATTTCCATCGTTACCGCAACGACTTTATTACCCGACAAATCTTTAACGATAATTCTCGGAACGAATGAGAATGATTTCTTCCCCTCGATCGCTAAACAGGGAGTCCTTTGCGAAAACTATCTCAAGAAAGTTAAAAATTATCCTACCTTGGCACAACGCTTAGCGCATCAGAATAGTTTAATGATGCAGTTCAAAACAATTTCCCCGGAAATAATTGTCTCTTTTTCTTGCTCGGATCTAAGCGGTAAAAGCCGACAGTTTTCTTCTTTGATTGCGGATTTATATGAAGATTTCAATGGCCAACCCAAATTTGAACTCTGGCCTAAGAACAAGTTTAGCCCCCTGCTGAATGATCAATCGCAGATGGCAGCCCCGAAGATAGCTCCGAATACCGCCGAGAAACTGTTCATTTCCGCTTCAGCCTTGACTGGCTCAATCAGTTCTTTATCCTTAGTCAATTCCTGCCCCTACTCTTATTTCTTAAAATATGGTCTTAAGATCGATACCTGGTCAACATATCCGGAAATTGACTTTGCGTTGTTGGGTACGATTCGACATGCCATTATGGAGGAATATGTCGGAAAAGAATTACCAACCTTGCCCGAACTGCAACAAAAACTTTCTATTTATCTAGAACAACTATCCGCTACTTATCCTCATAAAGAAAAACTTTTATCGTTTGTCTTTAAACAACTCGCGGATCAATTATTAATTAAATTAGAATTGTCCTCTAGGATGCTTAAAGATTCACTATTACAGCCTACGATTAAAGAAGAGAAGTTCCCCTTAACGATTAATCTTAAACCCTATGACCTCAAACTTAGCGGAATTATTGATCGCATAGATACCTCCAAAGATTATTTTAGAATCATCGACTATAAGAGTTCCAAGCATCCCTTCAGCAAAGCATTGTTCGAAAGTGGTAAAGATCTACAAGTCGTTACTTATGCATTAATGGCCAAAGAAAAATTATCTCAAGAACCTTTGGGTGTTTATTACTTTTCCTTAAAAACCGAAAAAGTTCGACTGACTTTGACTGATCAAAACGATCCTAAAATAAGTTATGAAGAATATCTTAAAGAAAATCGGTTAAATGGGGGTCAATTTGAAGAAGTAAATTCCGAGAAATTAAATTCAAATATTTACTTTAATTCGAATAAGCTGGACTATCTACAATCCAAAGAAGTTTTAACGGAGCTGTATCAAAAAATCGAAGATTTGATCCTTAAGGGTGAGTATGCGATTACCCCCGATCAAAAAGCCTGCCGCTATTGCGACTTTAAAGGAATCTGTCATCATCAGGAAACGGAGGACGAAAATGGAACTGACAAAACGACAAGCGCAAGCGATTGATCAATTCGGTAACGACCTAACCGTTTCCGCTTCAGCCGGAGCCGGGAAGACTCGGGTTCTGATTGAACGAATAACCAAACAGATCTTATCAGGTAAAATCGATATTGATCGAATTTTAGCGATGACCTTTACTTCAGCCGCGGCGGAAGAGATGAAGAAAAGACTACATCAGAGTTTAGTTAAGGCTAGTAAGGAACATCCAGAAGATCAAAGAATCAAAGATCAGTTATTATTGTTACCAGCTGCTGATGTCAGCACGATCGATTCTTTCTGCTTAAGAATTATCCAGAATTATTCTTACTTATTAGGTTGGGATCCCAGTCGCTATAGTAATGTTTTAGCTCAAAATTCTTTAAAAGCTTATAAAAAAGAAGCCGCCTTAAATGTAATAAAGAATAATCTTGAAGATCCGAACCTGAAAGAACTTAGCGAAAAGTATGAGACTGATTTAATCTATTTTTCTACTCTTAGTGATCTAATCATTAAACTAGACGAATTCATGAGCATTCAAGCCGATCGAAAGACCTGGGTCAAAAACACTTTGGCTTATTATCAACCGGTATCTTCCTTAGATAAACTACCTGACGATTTTAAAAAATACTACTTTAGTTATTATCTCTATTTAATCAAGGATTTAGTAGTGACAATCAATGCCTTCCTGGACTATGTTTCTTCCGGGGAGAAACCGGAATTACTTAATAATCTTTATAAACCAGTATTGGACCAACTTTCTTTGGCTAGTAAAGCTTTAATCGACAACGATTACCAACAACTTACCCTAATAATGAAAGTCATTAACATCGCTAGAGATCCTAGCAAAAAGAAAGTCTTGGGAATCAGTGAAGATGAAACATACGATAACTATAAAAAAACGATCAAAAATCTTCTAAAGGATTGTCAGAATATTCCGGACCAACAAGCGGCGCTCAATAGTTTAGCGACTCAAAAGAATAATGTCGCTTTCCTTATCAAGTTAGCCGATCAGTATCATGAAGAGTTTATTAAACTTAAAGAATCAAATAACGAAATCGACTTTGCGGATATGGAAGAAGCGGCGTTAGAATTATTGAAACTGGATTTTGTCAAAGATGAATTAAGAGAACACTATCAAACAATCTTAGTGGATGAATACCAGGATTCCAATAATATTCAGGAGACCTTGATTAAAGCAATCTGTAATCACAATGTTTTCCGGGTTGGGGATACTAAACAATCGATTTACGGTTTTAGAAACGCGAAACCGGAACTAATGCAGAAATTATTAGATCACCCCAGTGAAAATAATCAAGTTATCACTTTAGATAAAAACTTTAGATCGACAGAAACAATCATTGAGTTCAATAATCAGCTTTATCAAAAGCTAATGTCCTTAGAAGGATTCGAAGGAAGGTTTTCTAATGACGATATCGTAAACTATGGCGTCGAAAGTCAGAAAGAGAATAATGTCCCAATCGATTTGGAAGCGTTTGAATGCGAAGCTACCCAAGGATTGAATAAAGAAGAACAATTGACCAATGAATGTAAGTTTATTCTGAATAAAATTCAGGAATTGAGAAAATCTTCAGAGCTCAATCATTGGCGAGACTATGTAATCTTGGTTCGAAATAACAGTATCAAGAGTATTCTCGAACCTTTATTCAAACAAGCTAAGATTCCCTATTTCTTTGTTTCCCCATCCGGTTACTTCATTGACAATGCGGTCAGTACGATCCTTAGTTGGTTAAGATTGTTAGCAGATCATAATGATGATTTATCTTTGATCAGCATCTTACGTTCCGCCTACTATTCAATCAACGACGAAGGACTCGCAAACCTTAAGCTTGATAAAGGCAACGAAAGTTATTTTAATTATTTAAATAAAACTAAGCATCCTTTCATTTCGGATTACGAAGAGATGTCTAAAGCTAAAGATGGCAGTATTACTACTCTATTGGAAAAACTATTTTCTTTAAATGATTATCATGATTTATACACTACTCCTTGGGAAAGAGATAACTTAGATTTATTGTACCAACAGGGTATCGCTGCCGATAATCAAAATCTTAACTTCGAAGAATTTCTTTCTTTACTCAATACCAACGAACAATATGATGCCCCCACAGCCATCGCTGCCGATAACGATGCCGATGTTGTCAGAGTAATGACCGTTCATAATTCGAAAGGTCTCGAATTCAAACATGTCTTTTATCTGACCAATTCGATCCTTTCTAATCACGACACTGCCTTTTATAATTTCGACGATAAATTGGGATTAGCTTTAGAAGATATCCGTTTACCTTATCACTATGCTTATAATGGGGTGATTGGTCAAGCAATCAAATTCAAGCAACGGGAAGAAGCCTTAAAAGAAGAAATCCGTGTCATGTATGTCGCTACAACCAGGGCCGAGAAACGTTTAACAATCGTTGGTTACTACGATACCCCAACAAATAAATCGTTCTTTTTGTCCGGAACTCAATTAAATAAAATCTCCGGAAAAATCTATGCCGGTATGAATCTGATTGTCAAAGCTTTAAAGAGTAAACCTGAATGTCCGATAACTTTATATAATCTGCATATTCATGACCAAGCAGAAACACTTCAAATCAGCGATGAGAAGATTATTGAGACGAAGTATGAGAATCTTAAATATACAAAACCTTTAATCAAGGTAACTAATTCAACTCCTTCTTCCCTTGAGGAACATTTCATCGCACCAATCTCACTTGATCAGATTGATAGAGCTCAACGGGGAACTCTTCTACATAAAGCGTTTGAGCTAATTGATTATCACTCCTATCAGAAGGAAAACCTCGTAAAATTAAATCTAGGATTATCGAACGAAGATATCGATAAGATCGATAAGTTCTTTAAACTCCCGGATTTAGAATTGTTATTGGATAAAGATATTCACCAGGAATATCCTTTCTTCATCAAGATCGACGGTTCGATCGTGCATGGAGTAATGGATCTGGTGGCGATCGGAAAAGATGAAATTATCTTAGTCGATTTTAAATCCGATCAGAACACAAATGAAACTAAATTATTAGAACGTTATACGGTTCAACTCCAACAATACTCAAAAGTTCTTTCGCTTAGTTATCCGGACAAGAAAGTTACCGCTTATCTTTATAGTATTGAGAATGCTCAGTGGATTAAAGTTCCGCAAGCGTAATTCCGGTATAATCTCTAGTCACCCTATCGGCGAGCTTTTCTTTTTCGATATCGATTCCTTTGGGATTCAAAGCGTAGATTTTTTTAACACCTAGTTTTTTAATACTTCTTAAGGCAACTAAAGAATCGTCGAAAATAACCAAATCATTTAAGGAAACCTTTTCTCTTTTTGCCGCTTCTTTGATCATCGCTGCTTTGGAAGGATATTCTCCGGTATCGTAAACGATATCTTCTCTTTCAAACCAACGATCTAATCTAAGGTAAGAATAATAGAAATCGACATTCGCTTTAATCGATGCAGTCGCAATTTTAAAAGGAATCTTGTTTTCTTTTAAGTTATCTAATAAATCTTCTAATCCGGGAACTAATTTATAACTCGAACTCTTTCGGGCGATATTGCGATAGATAACTTCTTTTTCTTCGCTAAGTTTGGTTAGGTATTCTTTATCCTGACTACCGGTCATCACTTCCAAAGTCTTGAGATTGTTTAACCCGTTAAGCTGTTCATAGTTAAAAGTTTCTAGCTTACCAAGTTTCTCGGCGAGTTTAAGCCAGGCTTGTTTATTTATCTCATAGTCAAAGACCATCGTGCCGTTATAGTCAAAAATAACGGCGAGTTTATTCGCCGTTGAATAGGTCATAGACATCCGAGACCGGAGTATAATCACTGATTGCTTCGATTACTTTCGCTAACATTGCTCCGACCGATAAAACAATTATATTTTTCGTTTTAGGCTGATCATCCGGTAAAGGTATCGTGTTCGTGATTACAAATTCCTTAATTCCGGAATTAGAAATTCTTTCAACCGCATTATGGGATAAGACACCGTGGGTACAAGCACAATATACCTCTTTAGCACCCATCCCTAATAACATCTGGACGCTACAGCATAACGATCCGCCGGTATCGACGATATCATCGATAATGATCGCGGTTTTTCCTTTGACATCACCGATTAGATTCATCGCTTCCGCAACATTAGGAGCCGTTCTCCGTTTATCGATGATAGCAATTGGGCAATCATTCAGACAAACCGATAATTTACGCGCTCTGGTTGCACCACCATGATCGGGGGAAACAACTACGATGTCTTTTAAATGTTTATGTCTAAAATATTGGCCGATTAAAGAAACACAGGATAAATCGTCAATCGGAATATTGAAGAATCCTTGGATCTGCGGAGCATGTAGATCAATCGTAACGACCCGATCAGCTCCAGCTGTCTGTAACAAATCCGCAACTAAACGGGAAGTGATAGGCTGTCTAGCGTCAGCTTTACGATCCTGACGGGCATAACCATAATAAGGAATAACGCAGGTAATCTCACCGGCACTGGCGCGCTTACAGGCATCCAAACATACTAGAATTTCCATGATCGTATCCGAAACCGGACGACAGGTAGATTGAATGATAAAGACCCGCTTCCCTCGAACTGATTCCTGAGGTTCAACCATGATCTCGCCATCGGCAAAATGTTTTACCGAACATCTGCCTAAAGGAAGATCTAAATATCCGACGATCTCCTTGGCTAGATCAATACTGGAAGATAATGCGAAGACGATAATATCATCCTTAATCATTTCCCTGCCCCCTTGTTACTTGTTTAAATACTTGTCGCCATAACCTTTTTTAATTTCTTGGCGGTTTCTGGCAATTCCCATATCTCCGGCTTCAACATCGCTAGTGATAGTTGAACCAGCTGCCAATAGAGCTTTAGTCCCAATATGAACCGGCGCAATAATATTAACATTACTGCCAATAAAAGCTCCGTCATCGATTACCGTATGGAACTTATTCTTACCATCGTAATTAACGGTGACTACCCCACAGCCGAAATTAACATGGGCTCCAACCGTCGAATCACCGACATAAGTGAGGTGTGCACACTTAGTATTATAACCGAAGGAAGTGTTCTTTAGTTCGACAAAATTGCCAATTCGGACCTTATCGCCGATTTTACAGCCGTTTCTTAAGTGAGAATCCGGTCCGATCGTGGTTTCGTTACCGACGATTGTATCGGTAAGCTCGGAAGAATCGATGACACAATCATCGCCAATCTCTACGTTTTTTAAATAACTGTTGGCGGTAATCTTACAATTTTTCCCAATCTTTACTTTTCCTTCCGTAATAACATTGGGATAAATAATCGTATCCATTCCGATTTGCGTATCTTTGGAAAGATAGGTTCTTTCCGGATCGATAATCGTGACGCCACTGCGCATCAGCTTTAAATTGACCTGATGTTTTAACCACTTTGCGGCATCCGCCAACATCATCCGATTATTAATTCCGATCATCTCTTCATAATCACCGGCTACGTAAGTGTTAACTTTCTTGCCGTGTTGATTGAAGATTTCAACTAACTGCGTAATATAAAATTCATGCTGAGCATTGTCATCGCTCAGTTCCGGCAGATATTGCCACAATAATTGATTATCGACGCAATAGATCCCGGCATTGATTTCCTTAAGCTGTTTCTCGTTTTGATCACAATCCTTATCTTCCTTGATGGCTGCGAAATCACCGTTAGGTTTTCGAATAATTCGGCCGTAACCGCTGGGATCGGGCATAACCGTACTCATGACACAGAGATCCGCATCTTCCGCCGTCTTAAAGACTCCTTCATAAGTCTCCGGTTGAATCAGGGGACAATCCCCGTTGACAATCAGAGTTTTTCCTTCTTCTTTACTTAAAACTTCCGCTTTCTTGACGGCATCGCCACTGCCGTTCTGCGGCTGTTGGAGCACATATTCAACTTTATCGCCTAAGTAATCCTTCACTTCGCCGGCCTTATAACCGACGACCGCGACAATTCTTTCGACTCCGGCTAATCTTAAATTATCGTAAATATGGCCTATAATGGGTTCCCCCAGTAATTCATGCATCGTTTTACAATGTTCAGAGACCATTCTAGTCCCCTTGCCAGCTGCTAAGATAATTGCGTTACGCATTTTCTCACCTCGGTTATAATTGTAGTCAATATCCTTTCATGATTAAAGTTTATTTGAATAATTTCGATAATTTTCCATAATTATGCCGGCAAAACCTTCGTAACCGCGACATATTCGTAGCGGTTTTTAAAGTGCGAATAAGCTTGTTGAATCTGAGTCTGATCCTTACTCAACGCATAAACACAAGCCCCGGATCCGGTCATTAAGACGATATTGAAGCCATAATCGACTAGTTCTTGCTTGATTGGTCGAATCTGCGGATTGAGTTTGAAGGCCGCATTTTCCAAAGAGTTTCCCTGATATTTTTTAATCAATGGCTCATTTCCTTCGATTAAACTCTTCGCCAGCAGTTCAATATCGGGATGAGCGGCTTGGTCATCCTCATAATTCCGGTAACACAACTGCGTTGAAACACCTTGATGAGGTTTAATCAATAAAACAAAATAATCAGGATCCGTAAAAGGAATGAGCTTAACTTTTTCGCCAATCCCGGTCACCAGCGCCGGTTTGTTAAATAAACAGAACGGTACATCCGCCCCCACTTCTTGGGCTAACTTAAGTAACTCTTTCGGATCGTTCCATTGATAGTAGCGGTTTAATAAACGTAACATCGCCGCTCCATCCGCACTGCCGCCACCTAGGCCGGCTTGTGAAGGAATCTGTTTGGTCAGGACAACCGTAAAATTTTCCTTGAACCGATATTTGTTTTTACAAACTTCAAACGCTTTATAGACCGTATTGTTTTCCGGTAAAGAAGCATTACAGATAAAGTTATATTCTTCGGAAGGGAAAATACTGATTTCATCTGCCAGTTCCAAAGGTAATTCCAGCATCTCTAACTGGTGATACCCATTCGGTAAGATTCCGACAATGTTCAAGCCTAAATTAATCTTCGCGTTCGCTTTGTCCTTAAGCATCTTTACTCACCTCATAGATTTTGATCAGTTGTTCAATACTCAGTTGTTGCGGTCTGGTTTGGATTTCAATCTCGGCTTTATTTAAAATTCTCGCTGCTTTATCTTTATCGTCGGTTATTTTCGTTAAATTATTTAAACAGGTCTTTCTGCGTAGTTGAAACATCCCCCGGACAAAGGCAAAGAATTCTTCTTGATTGCTTACTTGAATCGGATATGGGCGTCTTTTCATTTGAATGATCATACTGTCAACTTTAGGCTGAGGATTAAAACACTGTTTACTAACTTTCATAATCTTTTTAATATCACATAGGTACCAAGCGATTACACTTAACGCATTGTAATCGGGACTGTCGCACTTCGCTAAGAATCTTTGGGCAACTTCCTTCTGCATCATCACGGTATAAGACACAAAATTAACATTCGCTTTTAACGCCTTGAATAAAACCGGGGTCGTAATATAGTATGGTAGATTCGAAACGAAAGAAAGATCCTGACCAGAATAGATACTAAGATCGGTTTTAAGAAAGTCTTCGAAGATAATTTCTACATTCGGATAATTTCTCAGATTATCCTTCAATGCCGGTTCTAAATCTTTGTCGATCTCATACGCAATAACTTTAGAAGCAACTTTCGCTAATTCTTTGGTTAAGATTCCTAAGCCAGGGCCGACTTCCATAATTACACCCGGGGGGTCCGTTTTAACTACCGAAGCCATCTTTTCCGGAATTGATGAATCAGTTAAAAAGTTCTGACCATAATACTTCTTAGGATCCAAACCATAATGTTTTAACTGTACTTCAGAGGCGTTGGGCATTGTTTAAGATCCTTTCTAGATCTTCCTTTGTGGCTTTTACTAAGTTTAGCCAATGATAGAAGTTCTTGCCATTACCATAACCTATTTTTAATTCTTCGGCGACTATTTCCCGTTTTTGCGCACTGTCAGTCTCGCCGGTAAAACCCAAAGAAAGATAATCATCGTAACTCAGGGATTCTTCACCGTTATTGCCGGATACTAAGTTATCTAAAGCTTCTATTAAGATATCGTCTTTAGCGTGTTCGACTCCGACTTTATGGTGACCTAAGGCATCCTTCTTCGCAATGAAAGCCTGTTTCGCACTAGGAATCTGCTGTAAGATTTTGTGTCTGATCCGATTGCCGGGTGAATCCGGATCGGTAAAGATAATGATATCGCGCGACTTACTAATCGCCGCCAATAAATCAATCGTACTCTGAGGGCAGGATAATCCCCCGGTGATAATAATTTCGGCATCATAGATTTTTCTAAGTCGAAGCGCATCATTCTTTCCTTCCACCACTAAAACTTCATTAATCTTTTTTCTCATAGCGCACACCCGTACTGTCCTAAGGAATTCTTTGTCCACTTTCCAAACTTCACAATCGTCGCTTTCGTATCTTTGCTAGTAACCCATTTTCCATAGGTGATGCTCATATTGCTTTGTAAACCAACGAATAAATCTATGTGATTGCCGGTAATCGCGCCACCGCGATCTAGTACAATCACTTCGAACGGCTGACCGCTGACTAAACCTGCCCCTTCCCAGTGATGATTCTCTATCCGCATTACCGTGCAATAAGGAAGGGCTTTATCGGCGGCGATAATATAGTACCCCTGATAAGTTAAGCCGTTAACATAACTGCCATCCCATTGCCTTACTCCGTAGTTCTTATCGTAATGGATCCCCGCCCCAAAGTTCCCAATTCCCGTATATTGTCCTGAGCATCCTTCGCAATCGACACCGTAACGCGTATATTCAATATACATATATGCCCCTACCTTAACTGGCGAACCCGGACGATATTCAATATCCCCGGCTTCTATAGCTGTTTCTTCCGTGATTGCCTTCCTAGTCATCAGTCTTCCGAACATATCATAGGTCAAGGCATACTTCGTATAGTAATAGCCGCTTTTCCCGGTCGTTCCTTGGGAATATAGAAAATATGGACCCGCATTCTGCGAGGTTTGCGTTTCTTTCTCGATTGGTAATTCATAGAAGCGCCCTTCGTAAGTTGATTGGGTTCGATTGACCACGGATGCGTCATAGATCGAAATACTGGTCCCGTCGCTTCTTCCTACAATAATTGCGGGATATTTTAAACCAACGCCAATCGAAATGACGATCGTTGTCACAATCATCACCCGATACCAATTACGCCAGCTCCAGGTGGTTAATTCTTTTTGGAAATTATCCACCGCACGATTAAAACTGAAATCGATCTTCAGTTTCATAATTTCACCTTAAATAATTCTTCGTAATTCTTAATTACCGCAGCTTGTAATTCTTCTTCGGAAATTCCTTTTAATTGAGCCAGGAATTCTCCGACATATCGGACATTCTTTGATTCGTTTATCTGGCCTCTAAAGATTTGAGGGGTTAAAGCCGGAGAATCGGTTTCCGTTAAAATTCGGTCTAACGGAATCGAAAAGGCGGCTTCTTTGGGTTTGATTGAATTCTTATAAGTTAAAGGTCCTCCGAAAGCGAAATAAATTTTTCCTAAAGTCAGATATCTTTGAGCCATCTCTTTGGAACCGCTGTAACAATGCATTAACACTCCCGCCTTGACCGGATATTGTTTAAGAATATTGTAAGTATCTTCATACGCATCACGGGCATGAACAATAATTGGTTTATCATATTCATTCGCATAATTAATCTGGCGAATAAAACACTCTTTTTGCAACTCATTGTAAGAAGTATCCCAGTGATAATCCAAACCGATTTCCCCTACCGCTATAATGTTTTTATTCTGCAACGCTTTCTCTAATTTATTCCAATCCGTCTGTGAATATTTCTGAAGATCTTCGGGATGATATCCTAAGGCGACATCGATATAAGGATATTGCTGATGAAGTTTTAAACAGTATTCCCCTTCTTCAAGATTACAAGCGATTGCTAAAAGATGTCCGACATTATTTTCTTTACATCTTTCTAAATAACCTTCCGGGTCTTTCTTAAAAGATTCATCGGCTAAGTGGGAATGGGAATCGAGCCAGTACATTTTATTTACCTAAACAGAACCGACTGAAAATATCGTCCAGTAGGTCCTCCTTTGTATATTTACCGATAATTTCACGCAGATAATCATGTGCTTGATTAATATCGACCTGCACCAAATCTAACTCTCTTCCCTCAATCAAAGATTTCTTCGCGTCTTGCAAAGAACTATACGCTTGATTAAGTAAACCAATTTGGCGGGGATTAGACATTGTCGGATCTTGGATATCGGCATGAACAGTTTCATACATTTCATTTATCTTCTTAATCAAAGGTTCGATTTCACCTTTCAAAGCAGAAGTTTCTACCCCCTCCTTGTCCGATTTTAGATCCGCTTTATTATAGACAATGATTCGATTTTTATCTTTGGTTAATTCTAGTAATTCCTGATCATTATTATCTAAAGGTTTACTATTGTCGATTACTAGGAGAATCAACTGTGCCTTCTTAATTAAATCCAAACTACGATCGACACCAATCATTTCCACCGTATCTTTTGTCTGACGTATCCCTGCCGTATCCATCAGTTTCAAGGTCACATTCTGTAACCTAATCTCTCCTTCAACTATATCTCTAGTCGTCCCGGGAATATCCGTGACAATCGCTTTATCTTCTTCCAATAAGGCGTTCAATAAACTCGATTTACCGACGTTGGGTTTCCCGATGATTGCTGTTAGAATACCTTCTCTAACAATCTTGCCGCTTTCGGCTTTCGCTAAGATTTGTTTAAGATCTTTTAACCACTTATCGACCATCGGTTTAACTTCTTGGTCACTTAAAACTTTCACATCCTGGTATTCCGGATAATCGATATTAACTTCGATATTCCCGATGGTTGTAACCATTTCTTCCAGTAACGGCTTTATTAATTTTGAAACGGAACCGCGCAATTCATCAGTCGCCAAAGTAAGTTGATCAAGATGCTGAGCTTCAATCAAATCATTTATCGCTTCGGCTTGAGTAAGATCCATCTTGCCATGTAAGTAGGCTCTAAGCGTAAACTCCCCTCTTTGAGCCATGATTGCCCCGTTAGAGATTAGTAAACTCAAGACCGTATTGACGACAAAGGTACCGCCATGCAGGTTTATTTCGGCCAAGTCTTCCCCGGTATAACTATGTGGGTGCCGATAAATAGCCACTAACACTTCATCAATGACTTTACCAGTCTGAGGGTCTTTCAGATAACCGTAATTCATCGAATTCGTTGCGGCTTTATCTAAATTACCCGTAAATACTTTTTTAAGAATCGGAAAGGTTTTTTCGCCGGAGAGACGAATTATAGCGATTGCTCCGGTACCATAAGGAGTTGCTAAAGCGGTTATCGTGTCATAGAGCATTCAATTTGTCCACCTTTCAGGTATATTCTACTACATATTTGCTATAATCTGATTATGTGCGGACGATACTATGTTGAACCCGATGACCAATATCTGGAGCTTTATAGCAAAGCCCAAAGGTTACATAAATTACCTTTAGACCTTCCTAAGGCGAAAGATGTTCATCCCGGTGAAAATGCTTTGGCTCTGGGATTAAGTTCCAAGGGCGTTTTTCCCGGATTTTTGACTTGGGGTTATCCGGAGTTTCAGGATAAGTTATTGATCAATACGCGGATTGAAACAATCCAGGAAAAAGAGATATTTAAAACTTCTTTTGAAAAATACCGCTGTGCCTTAGTCGCCAACGGTTTCTATGAATGGGATAGTAAGCATCAGAAATACTTCATTACCGGAAAAGATAAGTTATTCTATCTGGCTGGAATTTTTGAACCTAAATCCAAGGGTTTTTCAATCATTACTAGGGATTCATATGGCGAATTAGCGAATATTCATCCCCGTTCACCGATTATTTTAGATCAAAACCAAGCCAAGGCTTATTGTGAGAAAAGCTTGGATTATTCAGCCCTTTCAAGCTTAACCCCGGAACAAATTTTACAAATTGCCTCAAATGTTTAGCACTCTAGTCTTGACAGTGCTAACTACCGTGGTATATTACAGTTGTGATCAGAAAAGGTCACCAAGTAAACCATAAGGAGGTATCTAAGATGTTACTACCAAGAGTATTTGTTGAGGATCTGTTAGACGATCCGTTCGCAAACGAATTCCCCATGGATAAAAATAGTCACCATGAAGATTCGTGGATGAAGACCGATGTTAAAGAAACGGAAAACGGCTATGAGATGGCGGTTAATTTACCGGGATTCAAGAAAGAAGATGTCAAGATTTCCCTTAATAACGGCTATCTAAACATTGTCGCGACCACTAACAACGAAGTAAAGGACAATGACAAGAAAGGTCATATGATCCGTCATGAACGTTATACCGGCTCCTGTCAAAGAAGCTTCTATGTCGGCAATGACGTTGAAGAAAAGAATATTAAAGCTAAATTTGAAAATGGGGTATTGTTAATCGATCTACCGAAAGTCGATCAGAAGAAGATCGATGAATCTAAGTTCATCGCAATCGAATAACCACCACTAAGGCTCCGATAAGGAGCCTTTTATTGTGGTCTTACCTTTTCTAATTGCCAACCGGCCTAGTTTATCCTAAATAGCTTTGAAGGGAGCGTCTTTTATGAGCAACTATAAACCAAGAGTCGTAGATACAATTTTAGCCGATAAACTAAATGAAAAAGGTGCAGTAGTCATTGAAGGACCTAAATGGTGTGGCAAAACAACTACAGCCTCACAAGTTGCTAAAAGTATCTTGCGAATGGATGAACCTAAAAAACGCGACGAAAATCTACAACAATCAGAGATTAATCCAGAAGTTCTATTGGCCGGAGAAACACCTAGACTTATTGATGAATGGCAAATCGCTCCTATAATTTGGGACTCTATAAGATATGAAGTGGATACTCGAGGTAAAGAAGGACAATTCATTTTAACCGGATCTGCGGTGCCCCTTGACTCAAAGGAAATTACGCACTCCGGTACCGGAAGATTCACCTGGCTGACAATGCGACCAATGTCACTATTCGAATCAGCAGAATCGACCGGTGAAGTAAGCTTGGCAGAATTATTTAAAAGCCCCGCAAAAATAGGCGGTAAGAATCCTTTAACCATTGAAAAACTAGCATTCGCCATTTGTCGAGGCGGATGGCCACATGCAATAGAAATGAATGAAAAAGCAGCACTTGCACAAGCGTTTGATTATTATGATGCCGTAGTTCGCTCAGATATAAATCGAGCTGATGGAGTTAATAAAAATCCCGAAAGAGTAAAGCGACTGATGCGTTCTTACGCAAGGAATCAAGGGGCACAGATATCAAGCACAATGCTAAGGGATGACATTGCAGGCAACGACATACAATCAATTAATACAAATACCGTATTATCGTATATCGATGCCCTCAAAAAATCTTTGTGATTGAAGATCTCGCGGCTTGGAATCCTAATTTAAGATCTAAAACTGCAATCAGAACTTCCGATACCCGGTATTATACCGATCCCTCGATTGCTAGTGCCGCACTAGGTGTCGGACCAAATGATCTTATCAATGATCTAAATACCTTAGGTTTACTATTTGAAACGATGTGTGTCCGTGACCTCCACGTTTATGCGGAAAGCCTAGACGGAAATGTTTTACATTATCGTGACAAGTCCGGTTTAGAATGCGATACCGTTATTCAGCTAAGAAACGGTTCCTATGGTATAGCCGAAATAAAATTAGGCGGCGAAAAACTAATTGCAGAAGGGGTCGCAAACTTAAAAAAATTAAATGAAAAGTTTGATCTCACTAAAATGAAATCGCCTTCTTTCATGGCGATCATAACCGGCGGGGGAGACTATGCTTATAAACGTAATGATGGAATCTATATCGTTCCCATCGGGTGTTTAAAGAATTAATTTATTAGCGATTAAAACAATTTTGATAACCAGGCGCAAAATGGAAGCCCAGATTTACAACAATCATTCCATTCCACTCAATGACTGATCCTTCATCCGGAAAAATGTTAGTCATATTTTTATAAGTGTCCGAACGAACAAAACTTACATAATCATCTAGCTTACATTTTTGATAATCAAAATTCGTAAAATCCGCAAATAGATTATGCCAACCATTAACTTGACCATTCTGAATATTCCAGATCAAGCCATAGCGGGCAACAGTCCAAGAAAGATTTTTCACGGTCTCCTTATCTAATCCGATTGAAGTGTCAATCGTTCCGATAATTAAGATCTTACGTCCATGAAGATCCGTATAATGATCACTTAGATACTTCTCAACTAAAGTCACTTCTTCCAGATATAATTTTTTACTTCTCGCTTGAACATTCTGAAATAAATTTGCGAATAAACTAAAGTTAACGATCAAAGCCGCAAGAGAAATAATCATCACGATTTTTGTCACACAAATAAGTTTAGTTTTCTTAATACTTACTTTACTGAGGAAGAATAAATAGATCAAACTTACCCCCGGCACCATTAGTATTCCGGTCGGTCCTACTTCGATGGTGTTAGAGAACGCTATAACGCAAACTCCAAAGATTGCCAAAGGAATTAACCCTATGGCAAGTAACCATAAGAATAAATGAGCCCTATCTTTCTTTAGTTTTATTCCGATCATGAACAAATTAATAATTCCGATCAAGAAGATTACCGTATTAATGATCCAACGACCATAATAAGTATTCCTCAAGTAATAATTTGAAAAATAATAATAACCAAAAGATTTATAAGCCTTAGGGATTGCTTTTAAAATACTATTCAAATCTAGCTCACTTAAAGAACTGAAACCATTCCCAGTATACGCTTTTACATGGGCAACCATCTGCACGATCTTTGCCAAGCCTAAATATACTAAAGCTGCGACGATTATCATTATTAAGATCAATAGATATTTCTTAATCAGCTGTTTAATTTCTTTGTTTTCTTCCAACTCTTTGATGGCATTAAATAATAATAAAGTGATCGTAACAAAGAAATAAGCCTGATAGATGCTTAAAGAGCCAACTAAGAATAAACACCCCCAGAGATAATTCAATTTCTTTTCTGAATGTGACCAAAAATACGCAGCTAAACTTGCAAAGAGAAACGATAAAGCATAAGCGTCGGAACAATAGTAATAGGTCAAAGAATCCATGAAACAAGGTGTTAACATGATAACTAAACCACCCAGCCATAATTTCCAACCGGATAGTTTTAGAAGTCTACCTATCACTAAGACTGCTAGACTAACCAAAAAGATAGCGAGTAAGGTATCGATGGTCGGATATAGTTTAAAATTTCGTAAGGAATCAAGCCAGCTCAAACCGAATCTACTTAACGCAATCTCCCAATAATCACTCATCTTCTGATATAAACCATTCCAGATTGAATCGGGATTAGGTAAGATCTGCGTTATCAAAGGCCAATAAACAATTACTCCCGCTAAGTTGGTTATAAATAACGTGATCCACGCATCTTTAGTATCCTTGAACCACGCTCTAGTTTTCGTCCCGAAATTTTTCATGCCGTAATTCTAGTATATCTTTCAAACAGTAGTATGAAATAACTGTGAAATTCACCTAATGTTCAGTTTCAGAATTTTCTGAAATGGAATATCTCATTCTTTCCTTTCTTACCATCCGAATTTCGATTATACTAGTAGTCGTGCCTGAAAATTAGGAGGAAGAAAAACATGAATGAAGAAATTATTAAAGCGATAAGTGAGAAACTTACAATAACGATCAAGCAGGTGGTATCGACTTTGGAATTGCTAGAACAGGGAAATACCGTTCCTTTTATTGCCCGTTATCGCAAAGAAATGACGAATGGACTCGATGAGGAACAGATTCTTTATATTCAGAAACAGTATGAGTATGAAGTCAAACTGGCTCAAAGAAAAGAAAGTGTTTTAAAACTAATCAGTGAACAGGGAAAGCTTACGGATGAGATTAAAGATTCCGTGAATGCCTGTACTAAATTATCGCAGGTCGAAGACCTTTATCGTCCTTATGCTCAGAAGAAAAAGACGCGAGCAGCTACGGCGATCAAAAACGGCCTGCAGCCTTTAGCGGATTGGATCTTAAGCTTACCAGCGGACGGTAGTTTAGAAGATGAAGCTAAAAAATATCTCAATGAAAAAGTAAAGACAGCCAAGGATGCGATCCAAGGTGCCCAAGATATCATTGCGGAAAATGTCAGTGACAACGCGAAACAACGTTGGCACTTTAAGGAAGTTATTCTCAAAACCGGTTCTTTAGTAACGAAGTTGAAAAAAGATGCCGTCGACGAAAAGAAAGTCTATCAGATGTACTATGACCGAACCGAAAAGATTTCTTCCTTAGCCGATCACCGAATCATGGCGATTGATCGGGCAGAGAATGAAAAAGTTATCACGGTATCTTTCTTGTTCGATGAGGATATGTTAATCAAAGAAGCTTCGCGACAATTGTTGAAAGGTCAAAAAACGATCGTTGAGACTGAGATTGAGGTGGCGACTAATGACGGTTGTACCAGATTATTATTCCCCAGTATTGAACGGGAGATCCGTTCCGAATTAAGTGAAAGAGCCCAGAAAGGTTCAATCGAAATCTTCTCGATGAACTTACAGAAGTTATTATTACAACCCCCCTTACTAGGCAGAACCGTCTTAGGCTTCGACCCGGCCTTCCGAACCGGTTGTAAGTTAGCGGTCTTAGATAGTACGGGCAAAGTCTTACACATCGACAAAATCTTCCCGCATCAACCTAAACCGGATGTTGAAGGTTCAAAAAAGAAGATGTTAGAACTAATTAAAAAATACGAAATTAAGATTGTTGCGATCGGAAACGGAACGGCATCTAGAGAATCCGAGAAGTTCGTCGCCGACTTAATTAAAGATAACAAGCTTGATCTAAGTTATGCAATCGTTTCCGAAGCCGGAGCTTCCGTCTACTCCGCTGGTGATATAGCGCGAAAAGAATTCCCGGATCTGCACGTCGAAGAAAGAAGTGCGGTCTCAATCGGTAGAAGACTACTAGATCCGTTAGCTGAACTAATCAAAATCGATCCTAAATCGATCGGCGTTGGGCAGTACCAGCATGACTTGCCGGAGAAAGATCTGAATCAACGTTTGGATGAAGCAGTCATGACTTGCGTTAATAGAACCGGAGCAGATCTGAATACCGCCTCCCCGGAATTACTTACTCATATCTCGGGATTAAACAGTGCAACTTCCCAAGCAATCATCGATTATCGAAATAAGAACGGTAAGTTTACTAATCGTGAACAGTTATTAAAAGTTAAGAAGATGGGTGCGAAGTCTTATGAACAGTGTGCCGGCTTCTTAAGAATCGTCGGCGGACAACAACCTTTGGATGAAACTTCGATCCACCCGGAGAGTTATAAGCTGGCTCAAGAAATAATGAAGGCCTGTGGAATCGAGAAACTAGGCGTCAAGGATGCCCAATTCCCCGAAGATAAGATTAAGGATCTGAATATCGATCCCTACACCTTAAAAGATATTGAGGAAGCGATTAGACAACCCTTACGTGATTACCGTGAACAATTCGACGGTGCCTTACTACGTAGCGATGTCTTAGAAATCACCGATCTAAAAGTCGGCGATGAATTATCCGGAACCGTCCGTAACGTCGTTGACTTCGGAGCCTTCATCGATATCGGTTTACATGAGGATGGTTTAGTACACATTACCCGAATGTCCATGAATCGGGTTCAGCACCCTTCCGAGATTGTCTCGGTCGGCGATATCGTTAAAGTCTATGTTTATGAGATCGATAATATCCGGAATCGAGTACAGTTATCATTATTGCCTTTACCCATGCTACAGCAGCGGGATAAACAACCCCATCAAAAATCTTTCAAGCCTCATAAACAACCGGAGAAAAAACCGGTCGATTCGATGGAAGAAGCGAAGAAGAGATTGATGGAAAGATTCGGAAAGTAGTATCACAAGCGATGCGTAAGTATCGCTTTTTTCATTAAAAATGTTACATCTCACCACTAAGGGGCGAACCCTAACTTCGATGATTACTATCGCAAATCGATAAGTTCCATAGGAAATCTACCCCGTTTGACTGTTTTAGAAGAAGCAATATTCACCAACCAGAATTAACTTTTGATTCAATTAGGAAACTTCCTTTGTTTCATAAACTAGCTTAAAAATACCAACTAAAGCAGGTATTACTCTCATAAAAATGAAACATATTATCTTTCAAGTATTATTTATCGGATCTCAAGCGTGAAAAATTCTCGATTAAAAACACGATTTAATCTTTTCAATTATCCTTATTCTATCAGCATTATTTAGCATAAGTTTCCAAAAATCGATCAAAAAGGGCATTTAAAGTGAGGTTTCGACCATGATTTTGGAAACTTAATTTCCTTGACATTTAATAATAACTATTTTCACAATTAATAATTATCTGTCAAAATAAATCTAGTTTAATGATGGGTGCCCAATCCTATTTAAAAACTTTTTAATCATTTTAATAAGAAAGTTCGTAAGCGTCAAGCGTTACCCATCTACGAAAAAAGATAATAAAAGGCTAGGATAACTGTTAAGGAGAACTATACGCTATGACAGTAAATAAACATTCAGTGGATTGGGAAACAGAGATTAAAAAATATGATAACCGGAATAAAACGATGATAGAATTTCTTGTGAATAAGCCATACTCAAGATCGTCGTTTTATAAACATTTGAAAAAAGAAGTTAATCACTTAAACTTTTCAAAGCCTGAGCCAGTAAA
>JAEZBR010000001.1 GCA_023426935.1 Bacillota bacterium
CAGAGCGCGTTACGGAAAGTACTGGATGCTCAGAAGAATCATACTGAAACTATCCATAAAGGCAAACAGACTTTAAAACAGCTTCTGAAACAGATGATCTCCAAGAAGGATCTGAATCAGCCGAAGGCCAAAGAGAAAGACCGGGGTGTGCAGTTATGAGCACACGATATAGGAAACTAATCATTATGAGTCTTCCCTATTTCCTATTCGTCTGGATCTTTGATAAAGTTGGTCAGTCATTCCGATTAGCTTTCGGAACGGATCTGTCTGCAAAGATCCTGCATCTTTCGGAAGGATTCACGGAAGCATTTCAAAACATATTGGTAAATTATGCCGGTATATGAATAGAGTTATGAAGGTTTTCTCCCAATATAAAACTCAATAAACGATCCGACATATTGCAGAATTAAAAACTGCAAACCCTAATAAACAGAGGGCCTGCAGTAAGTTTACTGGCGTCCCCGGGCGGATTTGAACCGCCGACCTTCCGCTTAGGAGGCGGACGCTCTATCCAGCTGAGCTACGGGGACATAACAATGTTATAATTATACAACAAACACGTGAGGAAGGAAGTAAACATGCGAGCCTTATATAAGAATCAACCGGTAGATTACAACGAGGGAAAGACTGAATTTGTTAAAGAATTCAATCAACAGATAAAAGATTTTGGGGCTATCGCTTATAATCACAACACAAATACTTACCAGTTCATTCAAAAATTCGAAGAGATCGAGTTTATTAATGAGATCTATCCCTGGTACTTTATGGTCAAGCCTTCGATTCTTCCTAACGGAATTGATATTCAGATGGCTTATGAGTTTGATCCTGAAGCCTATGCGGATGATCCGGAAATAACTTCCTTGTGGCAACAAGCCGTTGCAGAAGGTCAGTCAATTTATGACTACGATGAAGAAGGACAAATCTTTGAAAAAGATTTAATTCCCTTAACCGCCCAACCAACCAAACATACCGTTTGGATTCTAAATGAAGACGGATATAAATATTTAACCCAGTACGATAAATTATTGTTACTGCCTATGATTAAGTATCTGGATATTGCTAGAGACGTGATTAAGAATCATACGATCAAACCCTTTGAAGAATAAAAACCGGGATAACCCGGCTTTTACTTATTCGTTTTAATATAATTGTTTACCTGCTTCTTCAAATAATCATAATCACAGGAACCGGCATTTAGAATCACTGTATGATAATCCTTATAGTTGAATTTACTGGCCAATGCGTCTTTGGCGCTAGTCTCTAAATTCTTCATCTCCATATAACCGACTCCGTAAGGTAAATACAGCCCCGGATCGTCAACAACTGCCTGATATAATGATTCACCGTTTCCGGTGCCATAATACTGGCTGACAAATGTTTCTACGGTATCGGCATCCGCATTCTCATAGTTGACCATAATATCGACAACCGACATTACTTGGTAGAACAGAACCTCATCGATACTTAACATATCGATTGTATTCTGATTAGTAATTTTACTATACTCAATCCCGAAGGATTCAACATATACCGCCCAGCCTTCGGCATAGCCGATATAACTCATGATTCCTAATAACGGAGAATAGTTATTCGCCAGGTCATAAGTAATTTGGTAACAATGTCCCGGATATCCTTCATGAGCCAAGGTGGTAAATAAATCATTAGAGGCATTGGCATTGACCTTGATTACATTATCAACGAAGTCATCAATTGTCGGATTAACATAGTAAGCTGCAATCGAATCGGACGCAACCGAACTATCTAGATAACTGATCGTATAATTGACATCGGCTGCGGTCGGAAAATCGTTAGTCATCGCTTCCTTAAGATGAGCTAAAATCTCTTCCGGATTAGTATAACCATAATCTACCGTATCCGGATAAGCACTGGGATCAGCCTGATAGAGCGTCCGTAGGGCGGAAACTTCATCATTAATGAAGGAAATCAGTTCTTTCTTGGCTTCTTTCGGCGTTAACGAAGAACTAGTCTGATCTTTGAGCAATAAGGCATAATACTTTTTACCATTATTCCATGATGCCAAGGAACCGGTACTGGTCGTCGTCTTTTTAGCCTCGGTGAAATAGTCAATGATCTCTTGATAGGCCGGAATAAGACTCTCATCACAAGCCTTGCTGACTTGTTGTTGGTAATCCGTCTTCGCTTCATCTGACAGGTAAGTAGCTTTAGCAATCTGATTATTTGCGGTAGTCGCAACTGCGGTGTTACCCTTAGAATCGACAATCTTTTGACAATAATCGATTATTCCCTGCATCGTGTCGGCTGACTGCTCAATACCCTTTTCCTTTTGGGTTTTAGTGTAAGAAAGGCAATCTTCAAGATAAGCCTTTGTTTCGGTAATATAGGTAATAATATCTTTGACATCCTGCTCGTTATAGATTACGAATTCAGTTAAATTAGTAATAAGGTTAACATTCAAACCATTACCGGGCGTGAAATAGAAATAGTAATCTTCATAATTCTTATAAGCAATTTGGGTTTCCAAATATTTCTGATAACGATCATAAATATTTTGGTCTGAGGTACTTAGTTTACTACGTTGAATCTTTTTCAAATTCGTCAAAGATTCTTCATAGGCAGTGGTATCGAAATCTTCACTTTGACTGCCCAATGTCGCTTCCATATCTTCTAAGCCATAGGCTTTTAAATCTTTGACGGTATAATGGGCTGTTAATTTATTCTTTGAAAGATAGTTAATCAATTCATTCTGCTGATAAGTTTCAAATTGCGCCGTAACATCTGTCGAAACGGTTTGACTGTCGCTGCCGCGGGAAACACATCCGCTTAAAAACATTAAGGTAGCGAGTACACTAATCAGAATCTTCTTCATGTTTTTCCTCCTGCTGTTTTTGCTTAACAGCTTTAGCGACTTGGCGGCTGCGATGTTTTTGCAACATACCATAGGCAATAATAAATCCTTTATATATTAACGGTTTAGTCGGATAGTCTATCTCACCGTAATACTCCTGCAAGCCTTCTTCATTACAGAAGCCAATCTTGAATTGATATAGTCCATCTGAGATATCTTCGGAAATTATTCCCCCCATATCATAGGTGTGACAATGGGAGTCGACAGCCCAGTTGATTAAGGCATGCTGGAGGAAATAGTTCGGTAACAAATTTCTTAGTCTTCCGGTACTTCCGGAGTGATAGTAATATAAGTGCCCGGCATAGTTCATCCCGACTGTTCCCGCCAGATACTCATCATCTTTTTTCGCTAAATATAGTCGTGCTTCATCATGGGAGAAATTTTGGGCAATCAACTCGAAGAATTCCCGGGGACGGTGTTCGATTCCATCTCTGATTGCGGTTTCTTCCAAAATTTTCATGAAGACATCGAGATGTTCCTTGGTAAAGCCTTCTTCTAAAGTCAGCCCGTTTCGTAAAGATTTGTTAACATTCCTCCGCGTCTTGATTCTGAACATTGACATGATTTGATCGAATGTACGATCTTTAAGATAGAAAACCATACTTCTTCTAGACATAACCAAATCTCTTTTACTGAATCCTTTGCCGCGGATTTTTAGACCGGCTGTTTTAAATCTTTCTTCTTCTTTCTCATCATATTGCCAATTCGGATCGAAACGAATCGCAAAAGCTTTATACTTCGCAACTAATGGCCGAATCTCACAAATAATCTCATGTATCGCTTCCAAGTCATGTTGGGGTGATACCGGTCCACGATTAACATATAGCAGAGAATATCCCATTGCGATCGGTCGAACATAAACTGTTGCGGCTTCGGTAATCTTTCCTTGCGCATCTACTACCGTAACAAATTCTGCCTTAAGGTTATGATGAACTTTCGCCCAACGCGGATCCTGAATAAAATGCGTGTCTGATACCGAGCTAACAAACTCTTGATATTCTTTTACCTTTTTTAAGTCATTCTGATCAATAATTGGCATCGATTAATACTCCCTTCGTAGTTGCAGAATCGTTTCTCCTGGATTCATGCTGATAATAACTCTTTCAATTCGCTTATGCTTATAAGTATGTCGAACAAAATCTCTTAAGATATGCGTATGATAACCATGAATCACAATCAAAGTATCATATTGCGGTGATAAGGAATTCAGTAAATTATTCAACAAGACTTTGGCCTCAATCACATTTAGACCATGAATGTCTACTTCGTAGTCCATTATTTGAGTTTCTCCTGAATATTACTGGGATTAACGGCATACATCATCGCAACTTCCTTAGTAATCTTACCCTCTTGATACAAGCGAAGAATATCGCTGTCCATAGTATTCATTCCTAATTCCTTGGAAGAATAGATAACATTATCGATTTGATAAGTCTTACCCTCCCGAATTAAGTTGGAAATTGCCGGAGTAATTTTCATGATTTCAAATGCCGGAATCAGTTTACCGTTTTTATCCGGTAATAACTGTTGCGAGACAACGGCTTTTAACACCATCGAAAGCTGGACGCGTACCTGTTGTTGTTGATTAGGCGAAAAAACATCGATGATCCGGTCAATTGTTTTCGCCGCTCCAATCGTATGCAGGCTGGAGAAGACTAAATGCCCGGTCTCCGTTGCGGTCAATGCCGTCGCAATCGTTTCATGATCCCGCATCTCGCCTAACAAAATTACATCCGGAGCTTCCCTTAAAGCCGCTCTTAAAGCGGTCTCATAATTCTTAGTGTCATGGGCAATCTCGCGCTGTGAAACAATCGACTTGTCGTGACGATGAATAAACTCAATCGGATCTTCAATCGTAATAATATGATCAATTTTTTCATGATTAATCCGATCAATGATACAGGCTAGTGTCGTTGATTTACCACTGCCAGCTGGTCCGGTAACTAGAATCAAACCGTTTTTCTCCTGATAGAAATCAATGATCGTATCGGGGATACCGATTAGTTTAGGATTAGGCAAATTAAAGTCAACAACTCTTAAAACCATGGCTAAAGAATTTCTCTGCCTGAAAGCATTGCAACGGAAGCGTCCGACTTCGGGAATCGAGAATGAAAAATCATCGTCACCTTCAGAATCCAAAATATCCATACTCCTTCCGGATAAAGTATAAACTTCACCAATTAGCAATGAAGATAAATCCCGTTTGATTACTTCATCACTGTAAGGAGTAATGACTCCGTTAATTTTAATTGAGCATTTGGCGCCTGGAACAATGAAAACATCGGAACCTTTAACTTTGATAGACTCTTCCAAGATACTGCGGATTTTTAAAGGCTTTTCATCCATAATTAATCCTGCGCTTTCCAAACATTCAATTCCTTGGTAGCATCCCATTCCTGAGTATTAACGACCTTATAAGCTTGAATCTGATAATCCTGGTCATTTAAATTTAAGACCGCGACTAATTGTTGGTCATTATCGATTTCGACCGTCAGTAACAATTCGTCTGCTTCAATTTTACCATATTGACTCAACGAATTCTTTGAAACCCCTGATTTTAAAGTCTTGTCGACTTCACCGATAATCCGTTGCATTTTGGCATCGGCTCCATAATAAGCAATCTCATACTGAATATTCTTTTGAGTTAAATTGTGATCGTTTCTAGCCACTAACCAATTCAAAGCGCTGAATCCTACTAAACTAACCGTGATTAGAACTAAAATCAGACTAGAGATTCCTAAGCCCAAGGAAGGATGTTTAATTTTCATGGTCGGTCTCCGAAAGATAAGTGCCATCTTCTAAAGTAAACAATTCTTCACCTTTGGCACTCACTTTAACAACGATTGAATAATACTTACCACTGGGATATTCTTCTATGCTTGTTTTAACAACATAAGTTAGATTATCTTCGGAATATTCTTTACTTTCTAGCGTTTGACTCTGAGGATCCGCGATATATTCTTCAATCTTATTCTGACTGAAGATTAGGGCCTTATTCTCATTCTGACTTTTTTGACTAAGTAAATATCCTTCCGTCGAAAACTTAACAACTACTGCCAAGACCACAATTAAGAATCCGATGACGATAATCAATTCAATCAGAATGCTGTTGTGTTTAGTCATGGTCGCACCTTAAAGAAAGAACCATTTCTTTATCATCGTTATTCTTACTTAGAGTAATAGTCAAAATATTTTGATTAAGTTTATAGGTGATGGCATCCATCTTGGTAATCTTATCGCCGACACTGGGAATGAACGTCCCCTCCGTTGTTAAGTTATATTCCCTCAAATATTCCTCATAGACATATAGATATGTTTTATTCGTCAGATTATCGATGACCAAACAATTCACTTTTTCGTGTTCCTCAACCTTAATACTATTGGCTGTCTCATTATTACGAATC
The DNA here is from genome assembly GCA_023426935.1 of Bacillota bacterium. GTDB lineage: Bacteria > Bacillota_I > Bacilli_A > Erysipelotrichales > Erysipelotrichaceae > RUG11872. Next base: position 6,292 of record JAEZBR010000001.1, read on the forward strand.
TTATTACTTAAATAAGATACAGTCGATCTTAAATAAGTATCTTCAGCATTTATCTTGGAGACCTGATAATAGTAACGGGTTCCGATCATTAAGGACACAATAATCAAAATAATGAATAAGCCATAAATAATCAAGACGGTAAAGTCCGTTAAAGATTTGTGCTCGTTCATTTATTGGCACCCCGCATGCTAACTTTGAAAGTCGGTTTTTGATTACTGGCAAAAACCGAATAGGAAACATAATACCGCTTCGTGTCGATTGTGATCCCGTAATTTTCTTCTAGATACTCCAGACTTTCCGGATATCTTCCCTCGATTGCATAACAAGTCACGATTGACTGATCGATTGCTGAAGTAAGAACCTCTTGCCCATTTTTACTTTGTTTATGCGCAATCATTCTACTGAATGACATTCCTAAGATAATTAAGACTAAAACACTGATCACAATTATCATAGGATAAGCAATCTTAATTTTATGGCGATAGAGTTTCATACTATCCCAATACCGCCAGGATTCCTAATAACGGTAAGATAACCGCTAAAAGGATGATTCCTACGACCACCGCTAAAACCCCTACTAAAGTTGGCTCTAAAACAGCCAACAAATGAGTGAGGATGGTGTTAACTTCGTCATGATACATCGCTGCTAATTTCTTTAAAGTCTTAACTTCGGTTCCGGTCATCTGCCCGACCTGAATCATTTTTAGATGTAAGGGTTCGAATAGTTTCTGATTGTTAACCGCCTTGGAAAATGTAACTCCGGAAGCCATTTCTTTTTCAATTGCGATCATCTTCTCTTTATCTTCTTTATTATCCAAAGTATCTTTGACTAAATCCATCGCATCTTTGACTTGATAACCGCTGTCTAGTAATAAAGCCATCTCGGAAGCAAATCTTCCGGATGCATTCGCTGACTGCATTCTTTTAATTGACGGAATTAACTTACCTAAAATCCTAATGGCTTTTTTACTGTTACCCGTCTTGACCATGATTAAGAAAATAATCGCCAGTATTAACAAGAACCCGATAATCACTAAGGCCACATATCCCAAGATCACTCCGAAAGTTACATATTGATTTGTATTAATATCGACCCCTAGACCAGCGAAAACTTCCTTGAAGATCGGTAATACCTGTACTACCAAAATAATAATAACGATTGCCATCAAACCTAATAAAACGGCCGGATAGAGTAAAGCATGCTTGATATTTTTTTGAATCTCGGCTTGGTTCTCATAATAAGTTGCTAGTTGTTCTGTCACTTCATCCAGTTTTCCGCTTACTTCACCGATTTTTACCATCGCCACTAAATAAGGCGGGAAGATTTTGGAATCACTCAAAGCTTCATTCAAAGTTCCTCGCGTTTCCAAACACTCAGAAATATGCACAAAATAATCACCGTATTTTGTATCCGCATAGGTCTCTTTCAGACTTTGCATCCCTTGATGTAAAGGAATGCCGGCTTGTAGGATTACCGATAATTCATGGCAGAAGATTCCGCAATCTTCGTAATCCAAATACTTCTGAGAGTTTTTCATACTAATAATCTCCTTCGGCGGTGTAGTCGCTCTGTGGATTCTGGTTGTCAAAAGTTGTGTCATACCAGATCCATTCTCCATTCACATAAACTTCATTCCATGCATGATAAACATCTTCACCATTCAAATATAAATTACCCATGACTAATCTAGTCGGAATATTATGGGCTCTTAACATCGCCGCAGTAATGGCAGCATAGTCAAAACAAATTCCTTTTCCTTTGGCCAAAACTTTATCGACATCCGGAACATAGCCGGACTGTACGGTTTTGGCCTTAGAATAATCATACGTCATGTGCGAAACGACATAGTTATAAACCAAGTCTACCCTCTCGCTATCATCCTTAGCGTCCGCACATAAGTCGTAAGATATTTTTACCGCATTGTCATAATTTGTATACCAAACATATAGATTGGGATAAACAAAGGTAATATTGTCATCTTCTAAAGATACGGATATCTCTTGAGCATAACTGACTTCGTAATTACTATCGGAAGTATTTTTATAAACTACCAACGTATAATCGCCAGAACCCATTTGTAACGGGAAGACATCGTAATCGCCAGAAGTTGCTAAATCATATGTATATGTAGAATCCCCAGACACGATTCGAACTTTATATTTTGCGGACGAATCAGTGCAAGAAATCATGACATATCCTTGCGAAGTATTTGACGCATCGATTGTGATTGGCTCTTGCCTATATACTACCGCCCCAGAAGCTTCCGGTTGTTTAGTGACAATCTCTCCGCTGTATTTGGTTGTAATATCACTGCCGTCATTTTTAGTACACCCAGTTAGAATCAAACAAAAAATAAGAAAAATGTTTACTATCATGTATTTGTTTCTTTGAACCTTTAGAGTTTTCATCAAGAACATTATAACAACATTTTTCGTAATAGTATTTATCCATTAAAAGTAAGCGTCAAGCGTTACCCATCTACGAAAAAAGATAATTAAAGGCTAGGATAACTGTTAAGGAGAACTATACTCTATGACAGTAAATAAACATTCAGTGGATTGGGAAACAGAGATTAAAGAATATGATAACTGGAATAAAACGATGATAGAATTTC
>JAEZBR010000009.1 GCA_023426935.1 Bacillota bacterium
GACCAGGACTAGAGCTCAATTAGTTTGTGAGAAAGCTTTGGCAGAGTATTCCCGGCAAGTAGGCTTACCGCAATATTTAAAATTAGGAATTGGGGAAGAAAAAACGGGAGGCCGGGATAAAGATTCCGTAATTGCCGATATGTTTGAGGCAATGTTAGGAGCAATTTATTGTGATGCCGGATTTGAAGGCGCCAGTATTTTGCTGGATAAAGTAATTACGCCGATTTTGGAACATCCGGAAACGACCGGTATGATTGACTATAAAAGTAAATTACAGGAATATGTTCAGGCGGATTATCGGGAAGGTGTTCAGTATCATTTGGCTGAAACTAAAGGCACTAGCAATAATCCGACCTTCAAAGTCGAAGCAATCGTCGATAAAGTAGTCTGGGGTGTAGGAATCGGTGCAAGCAAGAAAAAAGCCGCCCAAGAGGCCGCTAAGGATGCTTTATCTAAAATTGCCCGTTAGGACTCAATTGACTTTAATTTGTTAGTTGCATATAATATTAACGCTTATGTAAGGTGGTGTTAAAGGTGCAGTGGTCATTATCCGATTTACTTAATTTACCTAACGGCCACTTGGAATTCACGGAAGAGATGAATTTCAAACCTGAAGATCTGGTACGGTTTAAAAGAATCCGCAACATTACCAAGGCTTCAGTAGCGGGAAGTGGGCATTATGAGCCTTCCCAGAATCGGCTTTATCTTAATCTGAATATTCAGGGCGAAATGATTGTGCCTTGTGATATTACGTTAGAAGATGTTACCTTGCCGTTTTCAACCACAGAAGATGTCGTTTATTCTTTAGTTGAAGACAGTGATCCGGATATCTATCCTAGCGTTAACGGAGTGGTTGATACCTTACCAACCGTGTTACAACTTATTTATCTGGAGATACCTCTGAAAGTTGTAAAAGAAGGGATAGTAGATTATCCCAAGGGTGAGAATTGGGAAGTTGTTAAGGAAGAAGATTATGAAAAATCCCGCAAGGAACAACCTGATTCGCGTTTAGAAAAGTTGAAAGATTATATCCCGAAAGACTAGGAGGTGCTTTCAGAATGGCGGTTCAACAGAGAAGAGTATCCAAGACCCGGAAGGCGAAACGGAGAACTCACTACAAGTTAACAGCTCCGACACTGGTAAAATGTGCTTCATGTGGGGAATACAAACTCCCTCATCATGCTTGCCCAGCCTGCGGCGCCAAATAAAGCGAGTAATCGCTTTTTTTGTGCCTTGAATATCCTTAGATTATTAGTTATAATTATTTCGTAAAAAGGAGCGTAAAAATGCCAGTTACAGTAAATAAGGATCTTTGCATCGGTTGTGGTGCTTGCGAAGGAAATTGTCCGGTTCAAGCAATCGCGCTTGGCGCGGATGGCAAAGCAGAATGCGATAAATCCAAATGCATCGATTGTCTAAGTTGCGTTGGAAATTGCCCGGTTCAAGCAATCACTCAGGACTAAGCAGAAACAGCCAAGTAATACTTGGCTTTCTTTATGAAAGAAACCTTTAAGTTACCAAATCTCTCCTTAGCTAAGAAACGCAATCATCAGGAAACGATTATCGATCGGGAAGGAATAAAACTTCCTGATTATCTCAAAACGCTGGGGATAGATCACAAATACTATTTACAAAACTATGGCTGCCAAGCCAATTTTCATGATGGGGAGATCTTTGCGGGAATTTTGGAAGAAATGGGTTATACTGTAACGGATCAAGTTTCTAAAGCTGATTTAATCATCCTCAATACCTGTGCAATCCGGGAGAATGCCGAAGATAAAGTGTTTGGAAATATCGGCGAATTGAAGATATTAAAGAAGAACAATCCAGAATTAATCATTGCGATTGGCGGTTGCATGATGCAAGAACCAAGCAGTGTCAAACGGGTATATGATAAATACCCCCAGATTGATTTAATCTTCGGCGTACATCAAATTACTAAATTACCTTATTTATTATATGAAGTGATGAAATCTAAGGAAAGAATGATTGAAGTAACTTCGGAACCAGGTATCATCAATGAGAACCTTCCGATGCATCGTGACTATCAATATAAAGCGTTCGTCAGTATTATGGACGGATGTAATAATTTCTGTACTTATTGCATTGTCCCATATACCAGAGGGAAACAACGCAGTAGATTGATGAAAGATATTCTTGAAGAAGTCGAGCAATTAGCTAAAGAAGGTTATAAAGAAGTTACCTTGTTGGGACAAAACGTTAATTCTTATGGTTTGGATCTGCCTGACGGAGAAAATTTTGCGACCTTATTGAAAGAAGTAGCGAAAACAAATATTCCGCGAATCCGCTTTATGACTTCGAATCCTTGGGACTTCTCCGATCAAATTGTTGAAGCAATCGGAAGTTCAAATAAGATTATGCCGTTTATTCATCTGCCGGTTCAATCCGGTTCTGATCGGATTTTGAAACTAATGGGCAGGCATCATACCAAAGAAGAATACTTAAAACTGTTTGAAAAGTTGAAGAAAGTAAAACCCAATGCCGCGTTTTCAACTGATCTGATTGTCGGTTTTCCCGGCGAAACGGAAGAAGATTTTAAGGAAACTTTGGATCTTTATGACCGCTGTCAGTTTAATTCCGCTTACACCTTTGCGTATTCGCCAAGAGTTGGAACGCCAGCGAGTAAATTTACTGATCAGATAAGTCCGGAAGTTAAAAAAGATCGTTTAGCCCGCTTAAACCAAAAAGCTAGTTATTGGGCTAAGTATCAACGTAGTAAGTATCTAGGGACAACGGTTGAAGTTTTAGCGGAAGGACCTTCGAAAAGGAACCCGAAGATTTGGTCCGGTTATACGCCACAGATGGATTTAGTTAATTTTGTTCCCTTGAATCCAAACCCTGGAGATCTGGTAAATGTACAGGTTTCCGAGGTAAAAAGTTGGACATTGGACGGTAAACAGGTATAATTTAAGTAATGATAAATTGAATCAAAAAACAATAGAGAGGATGGCTTAAAATGAGTGAAGTTAAAATTTATGCTTTAGGAGGCTTAGACGAGTCTGGACGAAATATGTATTGCGTCGAGACCGAGGATGGAATAATTGCGATTGAATGCGGGATCAAATATCCGGATACCAATCAATTGGGGATTGAGATTATCGTTCCTGATTTTACTTATATCGTTCAAAATCAGAATCGTTTCAAAGGAATTATTATTACCCATGCCCATGACGATGTTATGGCCGCTTTGCCATATTTATTAAAGCAAGTTAATGTACCGATTTATACGACACCGTTGACCGCGGAATTAATTACGAATATGGTTCAAAAGGCGGGTCTAAGGAATGTTCAGATTCACCGGATTCCCCGCAATGGCGAATTTACGATTGGTAAGACAAAAGTTAAATCTTTTGGGACGACCCATTCCATCGCCGATTCATTTGGCGTAGCCATCAGTACTCCAGAAGGTTATGTTGTTTATAGCGGAGAGTTTATTATCGATAATGATTCTCGGGATCCTTACTATCAATGTGATATTTCCGTCTTATCGGAGATTGGTAAACAAGGAGTATTATGCTTGATGACCGAATCGGGTCTGGCCGGAAGAGTAGGTTATACGGCTCCTAGTCACCGCATAACTAGTTTAATTGAACCGACAATGTCCCAGGCCGAAGGACGAATTATTATTTCCGCTTATCATCAGAATCTTTTTAGAATCAAAGAAATCATGCAACTGGCCGCGAAATTGAATAAGCGGGTATTTATCTACGATGATGAATTAAAAGAAATGATCAGACTCAATGAAAAATTAGGTTATTATCGGATTCCAATCGGGGTTGAATTACCTAAGAGTCAGTTCAATAATAACTTGGAAGATATCATTATTTTAGTTACCGGTTCCGGTCATAAAGTGTTTAGAACGATGAATCGGATTGCGATGAAGGAAGATAGTTTAGTCGAACTAAAACCTACCGACACGATTATTATTGCTTCTCCAATCGTACCTGGTACCGAAGTTGAAGCCGGAATTATGGAGAATGAGCTTTATAAGGAAGATATGAATATTCTCGCATTGAATTCTCACAATGTTTTATCGATGCATGCTTCCAGTGAAGATCTCAAGATGTTCCAGTATTTAATGAAACCGAAGTATTATTTACCGATTAAAGGTGAGTATCGTCATCTGATGGATAATGCCCATCTGGGCACTGAAATGGGTATGACCCCCGATAAGATTTTATTGTTGGATAATGGTCAAGTCGCTAAATTTGTTAACGGCGTTTTAAAATCTTGCACCGCTGAATTTAAGTCGGAAGATATTTTAATCGATGGCGATGAGAACCTCGATGTGACCGGATTCGTTTTAAAAGACCGGGAAGCGCTATCGACTGATGGTGTGATTGTGATTGGAATCGTCTGCGATTTCGAAACGAAAAAGATCATCGGCGGACCCGATGTGCAGTCCCGTGGTGTGTTCTATCTGAAAGATGCGGATTATATCGTTAAGAATATTGCCGATCTTATCTCCGATGTCATTAATACGAATGTTAAAAACGGAACTTATGATAACATTGCCGTTAGACAGGAAGCTAGAGAAAAGATTCAAAGATATGTTTTAAAAGAGACTGGTAAACGACCAATGATCCTTCCGGCAATTATTGAGATTCATGCGACCAAGGAGCAGCTGGTCAATGACCAAAACTAAACGTCGGAAGAATACTTCGCTTAAAGAAAGTGATTATTCACAAGCGATAACAATCGATATTGTCTGTGTTATTCTGATCACGATTTCTTTAATCGCTATCTTTGAGGCCGGTGTGTTGGGAAAGTATCTTTCCCGGCTAGTCATGTTTTTATTCGGCCGGATTTACTTAGGAATCTTTATTTTAATCATTCTGATGGGGGTTTGGATCTTATTTAGATCTAGGGTCCCTAAACTTAGTTGGCGGATTCGCATCGGAATAATCCTATTGGTTTCAGCCATTTTGATTCTATGTGCTTTACCTAAGGACTTAAGTGTCGGTCAAAGCGCTTATCTCGGTTTCATTGCGAAGACTTCCGAAATCTTTTCCGGTGCCCAGGTTGATCCTCAAGGTGGCTGGATCGGCTGTTTGTTATATTATTTAACCTCGACTTTGGCGGCCTATCAAGGTTCTTGGATTATCGCCATCGCCTTGATTCTAGTCGCGATTATTCTCTTAGTCGACCGAAAATATTTTGCGCTATTCAAAGAGAAGATTCAAGGATTTGGACATAAAGCTAAAGATAAGGTTTCTCAAACGGTTTCAAAATTTCCGTCTAAGCCGGAAACTAAGGAGCCAATCATTGATATCGTCAATGATCAGAAACCCCAATTGATCACCATCGAACAGCCTAAACCGGTGGAAGAAACGCCGATTAACTTTATTAATTTGCCCAACGATGATAATTCTTCACAGGGCAGTTATGTTTTAAGCGAGAATGAAAGTAAACGAACCGTTAAGAAAGTTAAAGAAGCTTCCTATAGTGACTATCTGAATTACAAACTGCCGAATATTGGTCGGATGTTGGAACAGGTTGCTTCCAAACATAACAATATCAATGAAAAAACGGCCAAGGAAAAGGGGCAGCGACTGATTGAAGTTTTAAGTCAGTTCTCAATTCCGGCAGAACTTATCGATACTTATATCGGACCCTCCGTTACCAAATTCGTGATCCGACCGGAAGCGAGTATCAATGTGAATCGAATTGTTAATATTCAGGATAATATCAAAATGGAACTTGCGGCTAAGTCAATTCGAATCGAAGCTCCGATTCCGGGAATGCGAGGCGTTGGCATCGAAATCCCTAACGTTCAGACGACTCCGGTCAGAATGCGGGATATTCTGCAACGGTTACCGGCTAAACTTGAAGAGGTTAAACTTTTAGTAGTCTTGGGAAAAGATTTGTTTGATGATCCGGTCTTCTGTGATTTGGATAAAATGCCACACTTACTAGTTGCCGGGGCAACCGGTTCGGGTAAATCGGTATGCATGAATGCGATTATCTGTTCGTTACTCTTGAGAAATAACCCGGCAGAATTAAAACTCTGCTTAATCGATCCGAAAAAGGTCGAATTTAATCGATATCAGAATATTCCTCATCTGATTTGCCCGGTAATTGACGATGCGAAGAAAGCGGCCAGAGTTTTACAGGCGGTTGTCAAGAAGATGGAAGGGCGATACGATGTTTTCGCAAAAGCCGGGGTTACAAATCTAAAAGAATATAATTCATATATCGTAGCTCATCCAGAATTTAACTTACGAACGATGCCTTATATCGTAGTAATTATAGATGAGTTGGCGGATTTAATGACTGTTTCCGGCAAAGAAGTTGAGACCAGTATTCAAAGAATTACGCAATTGGCTCGAGCTGCCGGCATCCATTTGGTTGTCGCCACTCAACGCCCAAGCACCGACGTTATTACTGGTTTGATTAAAGCAAACATTCCTTCTAGGATCTCTTTTGCGGTTACCAATGGCATTGATTCCCGCGTTATTCTAGATCAGACCGGTGCCGAGAATCTTTTAGGAAACGGCGATATGCTATATAAACCTCAGGGAGTTTCACCTAAACGGTTACAGGGAGTCTTTGTGACCAATAAAGAGATCGAGAATATCACCAGCTATGTATCCAGCGAAGCTAAGCCTTTCTATGAAGATGATATCTATTCAGCGGCTATTACGATGACTGATTCCCAAGGTGATGGTTATACTGATCCCAAAGAAGAGGATCCGATGTATTCCGAAGTTGTAAAATTTGTAATCGCCGGTCAAAAAGCGAGCACGTCCTTAATACAGAGAAAGTTCGGCTTAGGTTATAACCGGGCCGCGAGGATTGTGGATATGATGGAACAGAAAGGGGTTGTCGGACCCGCCAACGGGTCTAAACCTCGGGAAGTATTCATCAAAGCGGAGGTTGGAAATGAAAAAAACAATTAAGATTTTTATTATATTGGGCTTGATTCTTAGTTTATTTAGTTGTAGCAACCGTTCGACCGAGACTAAAGCTGAAATTATTTATTTCTTAAACTATTCCGGTTCTTCATTGACGGAATATCAATCTTTGATTAAGAATTGCTTGGAGAATTACACTAAAGAGAATAATCGGACCATTTCGACTTTTAAACTGACCGGGAGCTCTCAACAGAGTTTTAAGAATTCTCTGGATTTGGCGGTTAAAGCCGGGGCTAAACTAATCGTTTTAACTTCAGATTTTTCGGAAGTTTTATTAGCGACCCATGAGCAATATCCTGATCTATCCTTTTTGTTAATTGACCAGAGTTTAACCGATGAACAGATTGGTAAGGTCCAGAATATTTTTACCGTCAGTTTTAATTATTATGAACTAGGTTATTTATCCGGTTATCTGATTCCTTATCAAGGGATTACGAAGGTTGGTTTCTTAGATGAGAGCGAGGATCAAAGAAGTTTGGACTTCGTTAACGGGTTCGCGAATGGATTATCGAAAGGTTCTCTAGATCTTTCTCAAAGTTCAGAACTTGATTATTATGCAGTCAGCAATAAGAACTCAAGTGACCTGAGTAAGATTATTTACCAGCAAATCTTAACCAGTTTCGATACCATAACTTATTTCGGTGACGGAACGGTTTCCGCGCTGGAAACTTTTGCCCAACAATCCGGCATTAAGTTTGTCGGTACCGGTTATAGTTCCAGCAGTTTAGTATATTATTACGCCTATACTGATTATCAGAAGCTGATTGATTTGGTGTTAGAGGCATATGTCCGTAAAGTAGTAAAACAGACTAATTATGTCTATGGGTATACCGATAAAGTACTCTATATTAACTATACTGCCGGTACCATTGCGAATCCGGCCTTGATTGCTTACCAAAAGTTGGAGGCTTCTCTTAATGATTCTTCAATCACGATCGAGACGAATAGCGTAGCTTTAAGCGCGATATCTTTACCTTCCGTGACCTTCAAAATAAACTAAGGAAATTATGAACGAAATCTATCACCTAATATTTAATAACAAGTACAAAAATGTGGAAGCGCAGATTAATTTTGCTTTACCGGTCAATTTAGAAACAATCTCCGTTTTGAATATTTTGGGTCGGATGTTATGCGATCGCTGCCTTTGTTTCCCTTCGAAAAGAGAAATGCAAGCGCAATGCGACAAGTTATTCGGCGCCGATCTTCGATATGGGGTTAGGATCTACGGTAATTATACGGTTCTGATGATCAGACTGGAATGCTTAGCCCAAGCCTATGTACCAACGGATATTTGGACTCAACAATTAGCGTTTCTTCACGAAATAATCTATCAGCCTTTATTGAATGAAGAAAGTTTTAAGGAAGCAAAGAAGTTGCAATTGGAAGCAATAAAACGTAAGAATGATCAACCGATCGAATATGCTATAAATCAATTATTATCTAACGGAGCGAAAGGAAATTCTTTGGCTTACAGTAAAGACGGTGATTACCAATTAGTCTCAAAACTTTGCCTTAAACAAATACAAAAGGTCTACCAAAGTCTTTTTACCGGTTCGATTGATATGTTTCTGGAAGGTGATTTCGCATCAACAAAAGCTAGGGATTTACTTAAGCAGTACTTTCCCTTCGAAAAGAAAGAATTAGGCTCAGTTCCTTTTTTGTTATCCAGACATGAATTCAACGAAATTAAACATCAGCGGGAAATTCCTCAAACAATCTTAACTGAATTATATCGAACCGATACTTTGATTACTTCTGAACAGTATCCGGCCTTTGTCATTCTTAATGCGTTATTGGGAGGCTTTCCGGTCTCGTTATTATTTGAAGAAATCCGGGAAAAGAATAGTTTATGTTATTCCATTAATTCCTTGATTGCTCCTTACCAAGGAGGTCTAGTTATCCTGACCGCAATTTCTTTGGATAAATTATCTAAGGTTGAAGAATTGATTCAAGTGCAACTTGAACGGATAATTGCCGGTGATTTTTCCGAAGAACTTTTGGCAACGATCAAGACGATGTATCAGAATTCATTGTTGACTTACGATGATACTTCCGAGGGCCTTTTAGCCAGAGCTTATGAGAATGTATTATGCGATTCTTCATCAAAACTAAAAGATGTTTTGAATCTAATCGCAAAAGTTACTAAAGATGAAGTCGTTGAACAAGCAAAGAAATTACAGTTACAATCCCGTTTTGTCTTAGAAGGAGTGTCTAATGGAGAAAATTGAAAATAAAAGTTTTAAAGAAACATATTATAAGGAAATCCTGCCCAATGGTTTAACCGTTTATCTCTGGCGTAAACCGGGATTTCACATCTCCCGTTTTTTCTTTGCGACACCATACGGATCTTTAGATAATATCCAAATTGATGACTCCGGAAAGCTAATTAAATTTCCGAATGGGATTGCCCACTTTCTCGAGCATAAAATGTTTGAGGATGAAGATTTGAATATCATGACTAAATACACCGAATTAGGCAGCGATGTGAATGCATATACTTCTTATGAAGAAACGGTCTATTACTTTTCAACCCCTAATAAAGATATTCGTCAAGAACTAAATCTCTTATTGGATTTTGTCCAAAAATTGGTAATAGACGAAGCATCCGTCGAAAAAGAAAAGGGGATTATCGATCAGGAATTGGATATGTATCAGGAACAACCGGATACTAGATTAGTCTTGGAAACGAATAAATCCTTATTCAGCGAATATCCTTATCGCAACGATATCGGAGGTACGGCCAAGGATGTAGCTTTGATCAATGCCGAAATGTTGAAGGAATGCCATGCCTTAAATTATCATCCTTCACGAATGATTTTGGTGGGAATTTGTGATCAGGATCCAGAAGAATTATTAAGTATCATTAAAGAAAATCAAGCCGGTAAACAATTCGCTAAATGTCCTAAATTAAAACGCATCAAGTATGCTGAACCTTTTAATGTTGCCAGAGAACGCATTGTCATTCCTTTGGAAGTAAATCAGCCAAAAGTATCCGTTGGATATAAGATTTTGGAACCGGAACTTAGCGGTAGAGAGTTAGCGAAAAAAGAATTGGCATGGCGGATTATTTTAACCGCTCATTTTACTAGTCTGAATCCCGAGTATCAACAGTGGATCGATCAAGGTATCATCAACGGTTATTTCAACTACGACATTGATTTAGATAACGGATATGGCAGTCTGATTTTTGTCGGAGAAGGAGAACCAGAGACCTTCCTGGAATTTATTCAAAAGGAAGTAAAGAAACTGACTAACGAACCTTTGTCGGATCAGCTTCTTGAGCAATTGAAGAATCGCAATTACGGGATTGCCGTCTCGCAATTCGATAATCCGGATGATTTAGGATCTTTCTTTGTGCGGCTATGTTTCAATGGCTTAGAGATTTTCGATTACTTATCGTTATTCGCGGAAATCGATCAAAGTTTCCTGCAAAAAGTATTGGAAACCACTGCTTTACCCCAACCAGCCTTAACAATTATTCAAAAACAGGATGATTCTGGCACAAAATAGGGACTAGTATTTTGAGATTAGTTGTATCCTTATACTAATAATTATGCTAAATTGTTAGTAGGGGGGAAGATATATATGCTAAGCTGCTGTACTTTGATCGGTTCTATTAAAGTTATGCCTAGAGAAGTAAAGGATGCTAAAGGAATAAAGCGGATGATGCTTACTTTAGCGGTTGAAAGACCATTCCGTAATGTTGACGGAATAACGGAGATTGATGACTTTGAGGTCGAATTCTGGAAAGGTATCGCCGAAGAAACTAAGGATCGCTGCAGCCCAGGAGCGGTTTTGGCAATCAAAGGACGTCTAGAAGTTCATCCGTTTCTTGATGAACAAATGAAAACGGTAAATAAAGTTGAAATTATCGCAGAAAATGTCGTTTTATTATCTTCAAGGATAATATCTACTGCTAAAGCCCAACATCTAATTTAATTCTTTTCGATTGTTAGTATAAAGGTTATAATTGTTTCAGGGTGAAACATGAAAGAATATTTAGATATTTGCCGATATGTCCTTGAAAACGGCACTAAACGTTTAGATAGAACCGGAACCGGGACAATCTCGTGCTTTGGCTATCAGACCAGTTATGATCTTAAAAAGGGCTTTCCGTTATTAACAACCAAGAAAGTTCATTTTAAAAGTATTGCCTATGAATTGCTATGGTTTATTGCCGGAAGAACAGATTTAAGATATTTAGCTGAGAATAAGGTACGAATTTGGAATGAGTGGCCTTATCAGAAATATAAAAAATCGCTAGATTACCAAGGCGAAACAATGGATCAGTTTCTCGATAGAGTTATGAGTGATGATGCTTTCTCGAAGACCTATGGCGATCTGGGACCGGTATATGGCCATCAGTGGCGTGATTTTGACGGGGTTGATCAATTAAGCGAACTGATGGAAGGATTAATTAAGAATCCTTTTTCGCGCCGCCATATCATTACCGCTTGGCATCCCGGTGAAAATGACAAAATGGCTTTAATGCCTTGTCATGCTTTAGTTCAATTTTATGTTTCCAGCGATCAAAAAGAATTATCCTTACAGTTATATCAGCGTAGTGCCGATCTTTTTCTGGGAGTTCCGTTTAATATTGCCTCGTATGCCTTGTTACTATTGATGATCTGCGAAGTAACCGGATATCAACCGAGTAAAATGGTGCATACTTTTGGGGATGTACATATTTATTTGGATCATATTGATAAAGTAAAGTTGCAGTTGGAAAGAACGCCTAGGCCATTACCGACTTTGACCTTTGCCCGCAAAATCGATAAGATCACTGATTTTAGGTATGAAGATTTCATTTTGGAAAATTACAATCCATATGATAAAATCTCGGGGAAGGTTTCGGTCTAATGTTAACAATTATTGTGGCTATGGATCAGAAGAATGGCATTGGTTACCAAGGAAAACTGCCATGGCATCTAAAAAATGAATTAAAGCACTTTAAGGAAGTTACTTATGGTCATCTGTTAATCATGGGGGAAACGACTTATAAAGGGATTGGAAAACCTTTACCTGGGCGCAAGATGTTGATAGCCACCAAAGATCCTTCTTATCATCCTGAAGGGGTATTGATTACTGATGACCTTAAAACCACTTTAAAAAAATATGCGAAGATAGCTGATGAAGTTTTTATTTGCGGCGGCAAGAGTATCTACGATCAAGCTATTCCTTATGCCAACCGCTTATTAATCAGTCGGATAAAAGGAGATTATTTAACCGATACTGATTTTCCTGACTATAATAAAGCTGAGTTTGAATTAATTAAAACTGAAGAACATGATGAATTCAAAGTTGAAGAATATCTAAGAAAAGGGGAGATACGATGCGCAAAGCAATGATGTGGGTTAAACTATTCTTTTACTTAATCCCAATGTGGATATCGGCGAAACGCTATCAAAATAAGAGCTTTGAAGAAACCTTTGCTAAATTAAAGCATTGGGCTAAGTTAGCGGTTAAGGCTTCTGGCGCCAAAGTCGAGGTCGAAGGTCTGGATAACCTGACGGAGCGAACTTGTTACTATGTCTCCAATCATGAAGGTTCTTTGGATCCTTTTATCTTTATCGAATATATTCCTTATCCGACTAATCTAATCAGTAAAGTTGAGAATCTTCACGTTCCGATTATCGGTGCTTGGATGAAAGCACTGAAGATAATTACTTTGGACCGAAAAGATATCCGCAGTTCGTTGCAGATGATCAAAGAAACTGCCGCCCAATTAGAAAGTGGAAGAAATGTTATCGTTTATCCGGAAGGAACTAGATCTAAGGGATTAAAGACCGGTGAATTTAAAGCCGGATCGTTAAAACCGGCTCTGATGGCTAAAGTTCCAATCGTTCCCGTAACGATGATTAATACCTACTTAATCGATACCGGGGGAAAAGCGGAATATCGCACGAAGATGATTTTCAGCAAGCCAATCGAATATGCGGAATTTTCCGAGATGGATACAATTGAATTAACTGCTTTAGTTGAAAGTATTATCAAAAAAAATATTGAAGAAGGAGTAAAAACACTATGAGATTTGTTGATATTATTCAAAAGAAAAAAGAAGGACAGGCTTTAACTGAACAAGAGATTAATTATTGGATCGAAGGCTATGATTCCGGTCTAATCCCAGATTATCAGGTATCGGCCTTATGTATGGCGATCTGTTTTCAGGGTATGAATGAATTAGAGATTGCCCAGTTAACGATGGCGATGCGCGATAGCGGCGAAGTGATCGATCTTTCCGATATCAAAGGTATCAAAATTGATAAACATTCCACCGGTGGCGTTGGCGATAAAACTTCTTTAGCTTTAGTTCCGATGGTAGCCAGTTGTGGTGCCAAAGTCGCTAAGATGTCCGGCAGAGGTCTAGGACATACCGGAGGGACTTTAGATAAACTGGAGTCGATTAAAGGATTCAATGTTTTCTTAAATGAAGAACAGTTTCATAATCAGGTTAATGAGATCGGCTTAGCAATCATCGGACAGACGGCAGATATCGATCCGGCCGATAAGAAACTATATGCGTTAAGAGATGTTACCGGAACGGTTGAATCGATTCCCTTGATCGCTTCTAGCATCATGTCTAAAAAGTTAGCATCTGGTTCGGATACGATTTTATTAGATGTTAAATATGGCGATGGTGCGTTTATGCATACGCCGGAAAAAGCTGAGCATCTGGCTAAAACGATGATTGCGATCGGTAAACATTGCGGAAAAGATACGCGAGCCATGATTACCGATATGAATCAACCTTTAGGTAATGCGATCGGTAATGCTTTGGAAGTTAAAGAAGCAATCGCCACTTTACAGGGAAAAGGACCAAAAGACTTTACCGAACTATGTTTGAAGGCTGGCTCAATTATCTTAGTTCAGGCAAAGATTGCCGATAATTTTGTGGAAGCTAGAAAGATGTTGGAAGAAGTTATTCATAATGGCAAAGCCTTAGAAAAATTAAAAGCGATGGTTAAGGCTCAAGGCGGAGATGTTAACCAAATTGAACATCCGGAACTATTGCCAGAAGCTTCCCAGATTACGGAATTGAGAGCGAAGACATCAGGTTATTTAGATAAACTGGCTGCTTTGAATTTAGGAACTTTAGCGATGCGCTTAGGAGCCGGCAGGGCAACTAAGGATGATAAGATTGATCCGGCCGTAGGAATCGTTCTAAATCATAAAGTCGGTGATCAGATCAATAAGGACGATATCTTAGCTTATATTCATACGAATAAACCTTTATCGGCGGAATGGATAAAGGATTTCTACACGACCTTTGTGATTCAGGAAAAACCAGTCAAAGCGGAACCTTTGATTTATAAGGTTATTGAATAAAATATGATGGAGTCCGAATTCATCATTACTATTGATCAGTTTCAAGGACCCCTTGATCTGATGCTACATTTGATCAAAGAAAAAAAACTCGATTTATTTAATTTAAATCTGAGTGTTTTAACTGATCAGTATGTAGCCTATATTCGAACTATGGATCAGATGCATTTGGAAATTGCCAGTGAATATCTAACTGAAATGGCTGGTTTATTGGAATATAAAAGTAAAAAATTATTGCCTAGAGACAAATCGGAATTAGAAGACAATTATGAAGAAGATACTCGCGAAAAGCTAGTTAAACGTTTGATTGAATATCAAAAATTCAAAGAGGTTAGCGAACAGCTTCAGAAGCGCGGCGAGGAACGAAGTCAACAATTTGTTAAACCTGAAAGCAATATTGCGAATCAATGGCGCAAAGAACTAAATACCGAAGTTTTCAGCAATGACGGAAACATGAGCGAATTATTGAAAGCGATGAATCAATGTATCCGCCGCTATCAGATAATGCAACCATTACCGATTCAGATTGCTCATAAGGAGATTTCAGCAGAAGAACGTTCAATGCAACTAAAACAAGTTATGGCTGGTTTACCGGACACCTTCTATTTAGAAGATCTCTGTGCGGATTGTGCAGATGTCTATTTAGTCATCGTAACATTCTTAGCGGTGCTGGATATGATTAAGACTGGAGATTTACTTGCAAAAGTAATTGACCAAAGAATTTATTTACGGCAAGGAGAAGGATATGGAACAAGCTAAAGAAGCGATTATCGAAGGAATTATTTTCATCGCCGGAGACGATGGGGTTACCTTAGATAAATTAGCGGAAGCTTTACAGCAGAGCGAAGATGCAACCAAAGAAATCTTGAAAGCGATGGAAAAATATTATGAAGAAGATCCTAAAAGAGGAATCGAATTAGTTTCTTATGGCGGAAAATATAAGTTTATTTCGAAAACCAATGTTAATCCTTATGCTCAGAAATTATTTGAAAATACTGATGTTATCAATTACTCTTCAGCAACTTTAGAAACTTTAGCAATTATCGCTTATAAACAACCGATCACTCGTTCGCAGATTGAAGAGATCAGGGGAGTAAGCTGCGATATGATCATTAGAAAACTGATTGCCAGGGAACTTATCAAAGAAGTGGGACGAACCGATTCACCCGGAAGACCATTCTTATACGAAGTTACTCCGTCATTCTTGGATTCTTTTAAGCTTGGCAGTTTAAAAGATTTACCGAAATTACCGGACTTTGAAAAACCAGCGGCGGAAAAGGATCTTTTCGAATAAATGGAACGTTTACAAAAAGTTATCGCCAAAGCCGGAATCACATCCCGTCGCAAAGCTGAAGAACTGATTAAGGAAGGAAAAGTTAAAGTTAACGGAATCGTTGTCGATACCTTAGGAACAAAAGTAAGTCCCGATGATGATATCGAAGTTTTTAACACGTTAGTCCATGATGAAAATAAAGTATATTATGTTCTAAATAAGCCAACCAGGTATCTTTGTACTTTAAACGATCAATTGCATCGCCATACGGTCAAAGAATTGATTGATACGGAATTAAGAATTTATCCGATCGGAAGATTGGATTATAATTCTTCCGGCGTTTTACTTATGACAAATGACGGTGAATTTGCGAATCTAATGATGCATCCCCGTTATGGAATTTCCAAAGATTACGAAGTGTGGGTAAAAGGTGAATTAACCCCAAGCCAGATTAAAATGATTAATAAGGGATTAGTGCTTGAAGATGGCACGGCTTTTGCACAGGCTCAGATTAAAGTTATCAGCAGTGAACAAGCTAAGACTTTCTTTATGATTACCCTTCATGAAGGAAAGAATCGCGAGATTCGAAAAATGATGGAACATTTTAATTTAGAAGTAATCGCTTTGCATCGCAAAAGATACGGTACAATCACCGATCAAGGATTAAGAATCGGTAAAGCTAGAAAATTGAAACCGACAGAGGTTAAGCAGTTAAGAGATCTAGCCTTAAAAGGTACTAATAATGCGTAAACCGACTTTTAAAATTATTACTTTAGGCTGTAAAGTAAATGCGTTTGAATCGGAAGAATATGCCGAAGAACTTATCAGAAGAGGGTATCAGAAGACTGAGGAGAAAGCTGAAATCTATCTTATCAATACCTGTGCGGTAACCAACATTGCGGCTGGTAAATGTCGTCAACGAATTCATGCCATCCGGCGGGATAATCCTGAGGCCTTGATTGCTGCGATCGGTTGTTATGTTCAGTTATGTCGGAATGATCTAACAGTTTTTTCCGGTTGTCAGGTAATAATCGGAACCCACGATAAAGAAAAAGTCGGGGAAAAGATTGATGAAGCTTATCGCCACAAAACTGATTTTATCGCGGTCAGCGAAAAAAATGAGACGGTTCTACATAATCAGGAAATCGAACACTTTTTTCTGACCAGAGCATATCTCAAGATTCAGGATGGTTGTAACCAATTCTGTACTTATTGTACGATTCCTTTAGCTAGAGGCAGGGAAAGAAGTTTACCATACGATCAGGCCATCACTCAAGCTAAAAAATTAATATCTCCGCAGCATCAGGAATTAGTCTTAACCGGAATACATACTGGAAGATGGCAGGATAATTCGCAACAATTAAGCGATTTAATCGAGGGATTATTGACTGAAATTCCGGAACTAAAACGTTTAAGACTATCTTCGATTGAAATGAATGAAGTAACCCCAAAGATCATTGAAATCATGGCCAAGGAGCCGCGTTTCGCTCATCACTTACATATTCCTTTGCAATCCGGAAGTAATCAAATATTGAAAGAAATGCATCGTCCTTATACTTTCCAAGAGTATAAAGAAAAGTTGGAATATATAAAAAATAAGATTCCGAATATCTCGATTAGCTGTGATATCATCGTCGGTTTTCCCGGCGAGACAACGGAAATATTTGAAGAAATTAAGCATAATTTACAACTGTTACCCTTAAGTTTCTATCATGTCTTTCCTTATTCAATTCGTAACCATACACTGGCAGCAACCTTACCTAATCAAATAGACGGAAAGACAAAAGCCGCCAGAGTCCATGAATTGACTAATCTTTCAGCAAGAAGTTATAATTACTATCAGTCAACTAGACTCAATCAGGAAGCGGTCGTCTATGTTGAAAGTAAACAGGGAGAGTATTGGTTCGGACACAGTTCGGACTATCTGCCGGTATACTTTATTTCCGAAACTGATGTTTATGGTCAGTTTATTCCGGTCAAAATTACTAAAACCGCTCAAGGAAAAGTATTCGGGGAAAGGATTTAAATGCAACTATCAAGTTTGTTTGAAGGCGCACCTAAAACAGAGATTAAATCGTTAATGAGTGATTCGCGAATAAAGAGTAACAAAGCTTTATTTTTTTGTCTTAAAGGATTAGTTACCGATGGACATCGCTTTGTGACTCAGGCGAAAGAGAATGGAGCAATAGCGGTCGTTTATTCCGATGAGTTTGAATACTATGATCCGGAATTAGTCTATATTAAAGTAACCGATGTGTTAGATACTTTGAATCAGATCGCGGCGCGTTTTTATCATTACTGCACTAAGCATATGACGATTTTCGGCACCACCGGCACGAATGGAAAAAGTACCATCGCCTGGGTCACCAAATATTTAGTAAATCATTTTGAACCAACCGGTTATATCGGAACCATTGCGATCATATATGGAGATCAGGTTAAAGAAGAACATCTGACGACCCCGGAAGTCATCTACTTACATCAGACGATGTATGATATGTATAAAGCCGGAATGAAAGCCGTATCTTTAGAAGTTTCCAGTCAGGGATTAGATATGCATCGATGTGATTCTATCGATTTTAATTGTGCAATCTTTACCAATCTGACCCATGAACATCTCGATTATCATTTAACCTTTGAGAATTATTACCAGGCTAAATTAAGATTATTCAAGATGTTGGGAGAAAAGGCACCGGCAATTATCAATGTCGATGATCCTTTCGGCGTTAGATTAGTTAAAGATACAACGGGACGTCCCGTAACTTATTCATTAAATAATCCGGCTGATTATCAAGCCAAGAAAATTCAGTTATATGCGGATCATACGGAGTTTGTCTTAGTGACTGCAGATGCCCAATATCCCGTTAAAACTAATCTACTAGCGATGTTCAATGTTTATAATCTCTTGGCTAGCTTAGTCGGAGTACATGAAACTTTAGGTTATTCCTTCGAAGAGCTGATTCCTTTGTGCGAAAATATTCCTCAAGTCTGGGGCCGAGTCGAAAAAATTAATGAAGGCCAGGATTTCAATGTCTTCGTTGATTACGCTCATACCCCTGACGGAATCGAAAAATTGATGACTTTTATCCGGACAATTACGCCACCGGATAAACGAATTATTGCGGTATTTGGCTCTGCCGGAGGTCGTGATACGAAGAAACGCCCGGCAATGGGGATGATTGCGGATAAATATTGCAACATTATTATTCTGACCAGTGAAGATCCCCGAATGGAAAACCCGGAAGAAATCGCCAAGCAGATTCAGAAAGGTATTAAGAATAATACCAGCATGATTATCGTTGATCGTTATGAGGCGATTCGTCAAGGCATTGAATTAGCGAATACAGGAGATACGGTCGTGATTTTAGGCAAAGGTGACGAGACTTTCAATGCGGTAAAAGGAATTCAAACACCGTGGATGAGTGATCCTTTGGCGGCTAAAAGTGCGATCGCCCAATATAAGTCCGAACAAGAGGACTAGGAGAAAAAAACATGGAAATTGCAAAGTATATCGATCATACGTTACTAAAAGCGGATGCGACCAAAGAAAAAATTATTCAATTATGTAATGAAGCTAAGGAGTATCATTTCGCTTCGGTTTGTGTCAATGGCTGCTGGGCAAAAGAATGTGCCGAACAATTGAAAGATTCCGATGTCAAGGTATGTTGCGTTATCGGTTTTCCGTTAGGGGCGATGAGTACCGAAGCTAAAGCCTATGAAGCTCAACTATGTGTTAAAGACGGTGCGCAAGAAATCGATATGGTGATTAATATTGGTGAAGCTAAAGATGGTAATTGGGAATATGTCAGGAAAGATATTAAGGCCGTTAAAGATGCGATTAAAGATAATTTATTGAAAGTAATTATCGAAGCTTGTTTATTGACCGATGAAGAAAAAGTAATGGCTTGTAAGATGGCAATGGAAGCTAACGCAGATTATGTTAAAACTTCGACTGGCTTCTCAACTTCCGGAGCAAAAGTCGCCGATGTCGCCTTAATGAAAGCAACGGTTAAAGATAAACTATTGGTTAAAGCGGCTGGTGGCATTCATTCTTATGCGGATTGTTTGAAGATGATTGAAGCCGGAGCTTCCCGAATTGGAGCGAGTGCCGGAGTAAAAATTGTCGAAGAAGCGAAAAATCAGTAAATTTCACGGTTAAAGTTGCATTTTTAATTCAGCTTGTTTATAATTTGAATGCTTATTTCAGGAAGGGAGGGTAGTTATGCCAAAAGTAGTGTTGAAGGAAAATGAAGGCCTTGATGATGCGTTAAGACGGTTCAAGCGTCAGGTTTCCAGAAACGGAACCCTTGCTGAAGCTCGGAAGCGTGAGTATTATGTTAAGCCTGGTGTCCGCAGAAAACTTAAGTCTGAAGCGGCCAGAAAAGCCAGAAAGAAGAAGTACTAAGAAGCCTAACGGCTTCTTTTTTTATAGCCATCTAGGTAATTTAGGCTTATAATATGAAAAATTGGAGGCAACTATGATTGATCGTAAAGAAATGGTGGTTTTAGGGAATTTTCCCCAGCAGATTCACATTAAAGGGATGACTAATAACAACCCTATATTATTGTTTCTACATGGTGGACCAGGGGTATGCAACCGCCACACGGTTATGACCACTAATAACGATCTGCTGGATGCTTTTACGATTGTTGCCTGGGACCAAAGAGGTTCCGGTGGTTCGTATTCAAACTGCGATGTCAATACACTGACAATTGATCAGATGGTCTCTGATGCCAACGAATTAGTTAATTGGTTATGTAAGGAATTTAAGAAAGAAAAAATCTTTATCATCGGTGGCAGTTGGGGCTCGGAATTAGGGACCTGGTTAGCTTATCGTCATCCCGAACATTTAGGGGCTTATGTTGGATTTGGCCAAGTAGTAAACGGAGCTGAGAATGAAAGACTGAGTTATGAGTTTGCCTTAGAACAAGCTAAAGCCCATAACGATGAAAAATCTCTGGAAATTCTCGCGAAGATCGGGGAACCGGTTAATGGCGTTTATAAGGGTGGCTTTGACGGGATGATGGCTCAAAGAAGAGTCATGATGAAGTATGGCGGCTATTCACAAAATGAAAAAAAGCGTTCTTACTTTCAAGCTATGGTCGTTCCGATTTTAGCTTCTAAGGAATATTCTCTGAGTGAACTAATCGGTTATATCAAAGGTTATAAGTTTGTGTTGAAGAAGATGTGGCCGGAAGTCGGAGCCACCGATCTTACTAAAACCTGTACTCAATTTAAGATTCCGATGTTTATCTTCGATGGTAAATTAGATATGAATACTCCAGCTTCCTTAGTTCAAAATTACTTCGATTTGATTGAGGCTCCGCAAAAAGAATTAATCTGGTTTGAGAATTCCGGACACAATCCCTTGAGTGATGAACCCAAGCGATTCAAGAGCCTCTTAAGAAAATATCTACTGGATATTGCCGCAAAGGAGAAAGGCTTATGAGCCAAACTAACGATGTTTATCAGGTAAAACCATTAAAGAAGTCCGAGAAACTTGGCTTTTTGACTTTCTCGACCGCAAATAATATCGTCTTTTCATTCAAGAGCAGTTATTATCTTTTCTTCCTGACGGATGTGTTAAAAATTAATGTTGCGACCGCCGGAATAGTAATTGCGATCGGAACGGTTTGGGATGCAATTAATGATCCGTTAGTCGGATATATGGCTGTCAATCATAAATTTAAAAATGGTGAAAAGTGTCGGCCGTTTGCCTTATGGGCTGCTGTGCCATTGGCAATAACCGTCGTTTTACTATTTACTAATTTTCATCTGGCGAACAATGCGGCTGCTTTAATCGCCTTGATTATTTATTTACTATTTGAATTAATGAATACCTTTATTTCGATTCCCTATAATTCAATGGCTTCCTTAGCTACTGATCGGGATAGTGATCGTCGTTCAATTAATGTTTATCGTAATCTAGGTGGATGTTTCGGTACCATGATTGGCGCTCTGGCTTGTTTCCCGTTACTAAAACTATTCGGCGCCATGGATAGTTCACATAATCTAATCGATGCGACCAGTTCTTCCGGTTTCTTCAAGACGGCTTTAGTCATGGGCATTATAATCACTATCGGGTCTTTGACTCATTACTTCACAACGAAGGAAAGAGTTAAACAAATTAGAGACGATGAATCAAAATTAAGTTTTAAGACAATTACGAAAATGTTAGTTAAGAATCGGAATTTTATCATGAATACACTTTATATAATGTGTTACAGCGTCGCTACTAGTTTAATGCTGACAGATGTAGTCTATTATGCCAAAGTCGTTTTAGGCTCTTCTGGAGCTACGACAATGATTCAGGCGGTTTATTTATTAGCTTCAATCGTAGCATCTTTCCTTGTAAGTCCGATCGATAAGAAGTTTGGCCGACAGAATACCATGATTATAGGTGCTGTGATCTTAATTATCGGTAAGTTCTGGTTCCTTGCTCAACCAACAAGTGTATTGGCAATCTATTCGGTTGCTTTAACCGTAGGCTTTGGAATGACAATAGCGTTTGTCATGTTCAATACCAACCGCAACACGATCGTTGATCTAGTTGAATGGAAAGAAGGAAGACGCTTGGATTCGATGGTTTCCACGGTCGATAACTTAGCGGTCAAATTAATGCAAGCCTTAGCCTTATTAGGAAACTCCGCTTTATTGGCCGTAGCCGGTTATAATGCGAATTTAGTAAGTCAGCCTACCAGTGTTAATAATATGATTACGGTTTTAATCGGTTGGATTCCTTTAATTTTAGCAGCCTTGATGCTGGTAGTTTGTATTAATTTCCCGATTGAAAAAGATATGAAGAAAATGAATGAAGAAAAAGAATTAGCGTTAAAAGCTAATAACAAATAGGAGGATAAATTGGCAAAAGAAGTAATGGACTTAACGGATTTAAGCGCGGATGAGCGCCGGGAATTATTCGGACCGCAGGATAGTTATTTAAAAATAATTCAGGACGTATTCAAACAATCAATCTATTTGACCGAAGATTTTTTGATTATCAATAACGATGAAGTCGATGTCAATCCGATCAACAATACTTTGCAGGATATTCTAAACTTAATTAGGAAAAAACAGAGTTTTACTAATGTCGATGTTCAGAAGATTGCCGAATCATATGCGGATGGCAGCAATGAAGGAAATCATAATCTATATGACAAACCTTTAGGTCGAAGTTTTGAACACAAATTGATTTATCCTAAGACTGCCAATCAGAAAATATTGGTCGCAACTTTAGAATCGAAGGATATGACCTTTGCGATTGGTCCAGCCGGAACCGGTAAAACGTTCTTGTCGGTGGTATATGCGATAAGTTGTTTACGAGCTGATATGGTCAAAAAAATCATTATCACGCGTCCGGTTGTGGAAGCCGGAGAGAGTTTGGGCTTTTTGCCTGGTGATCTTGAGGAAAAAATCGATCCGTATTTAAGACCGATCTATGATTCTTTAGATTATCTATTATCCGCCCCAGGCCGAATTCACTTGATGGAAAAAGGAGTAATCGAGATTGCTCCCTTAGCTTATATGCGGGGAAGAACCTTAGACGATGCAATTATTATTTTGGACGAAGCCCAGAATACGACTAAAATGCAAATGAAGATGTTCCTAACTAGGATGGGCTTTAATTCTAAGATGATCATTACCGGTGATATTACCCAGATTGATTTAGCCAAAGGAAAAGAATCCGGTCTAAACGACGCCTTTGAGCGATTAAAAGGAATCAGCGAGATTGGCTTTGTGACCTTGGATAACCGAGATGTCGTTAGACACGCATTAGTAAAGACTATTTTAGAGCGTTATCAATAAGCTATTTGCGTAATGTTTCTAGATTTGATATATTAATTGCCGTAAGGATGGTGTTTAAATTTGGATACAGACCCTATAAGGTTAGAGATAGTTAATGATTTCCCGGGATACTTAAGATGATGAACGACACGGGAACTTTATTGTTATTGGTAGTACTAATCATTTTATCTGCGTTCTTTTCCGCCGCAGAGACGGCATTTTCTTCATGTAATCGCATTAGATTAAAAAATCTAGCAAATCGTAATAACTCCAAAGCGGTATTAGTATTAAAGCTATTGGATAATTACGATAAATTACTGACGACGATTTTAGTCGGCAATAATTTTGTTAATATTGCTTCTGCTTCCATTGCTGCCAGTCTGTTTGTGAAGTGGTTTGCGGCTAGTGGAACGGCGCTATCAACAATTGTTACGACAATCGTAATTTTGATTTTTGGCGAAGTAACCCCCAAGGCTTTAGCTAAACGCTTAGCCGATCAGATGTGTTTAAATTTCTCCGGTATAATTTATTTTCTGGTTATAATTTTTACTCCGTTGACCTATGCGTTTGGAGCGATAAAAAAACTATTGGATCGTCTGACTAAGAATGCCAGTTCAAATGATACTTATACGAATGATGAATTAATAACCATGGTCGACGAGGTTGAAAAAGAAGGTGCCTTAGAGGCCGATGAAAGTGAATTAGTTCGTTCCGCCATCGAATTCAATGACTTGGATGTTCGCGATATCTTGACCCCAAGAATTGATGTTATCGCAATTAACAAAAACAGTTCGATTGATCAGATTAAAAAAACTTTCGAAAATAACCCATTCTCCCGGTTACCAGTTTATGAGAAAGATATCGATCATATTATCGGATTCATTCACGAAAAGGACTTCTTTATTTCCATCGATAATAACAATTTCAATATCGATGCCATCTTACAGAAGCTGATTGTTGTACCGCAAAGTTATTCTATGATCGATGCCCTAAAATTGCTGCAGAAGAGTAAAGCCCATTTAGCAATCGTTGTTGATGAATATGGGGGAACGCAAGGCATTGTAACGATGGAGGATATCCTTGAAGAATTAGTCGGAGAAATTTGGGACGAGCATGATCATGTCGAACATGAAATTATCGAAATCAAACCGAACACTTGGATCTTAGAAGGAACTTGTTCCCTAGTTGAAATGTTCGATGCGATTCCAAACCACGAAGATGATGCGGATAAATTTGATTCGGATACCGTCGGCGGATTCATTTCCGAAATTCTTGAACGTTTACCGCATAAGAATGAAATACTGTATTATCGCGATCTAAAAATAACCGTTTTGGAAGTTAATGATTGGGCAGTTAAAAAGGTCGAAGTAGTTAAGCTTAATCAGGATGCCGAAAATAACGAAGATTAAGGAATAATTAATAACCCCGCGTATCTTTAGTTAGGTGATAAAGATGAATTGCGGGGTTTATTGTGCGATAGAGTATTTAAAACAATTGAATATTAGTTCTAAGGTTCTGGAAATTCTAATTAAAGAATTGGAAGAACGCAGTAAAGATGGCTTGAACATCTATGACCTAATTGAGGTTTTAAATAATTATGGTTATCCTTTAAAGGCATATCGAAGTCGTTTTATTGCTTTTAAAACTCCTTATATCATGTATCTGCCCAGACAGAAACACTATTTATTGATCACTAAAGAAGAAAACCAATACTATGTCTGGGATCAAAGAATCAAAAAACGAAAAGTTCACCCGTTAATCTTAAAATTTATCTATCAAGGCATTGTGATTTTAAACTCAACATAAACAGGGCTTTTTGAAGTATAATATAAGCGTGCAAATAACCTTAATCGATCACACCGGAAAGAAAGTCTTAACTAACTATCGAAAAGAGATTCTTAAGTTAGGCAAATCAACTTTAAAAGAGTTGGGATTGTCTAATAAATACGTTCTTTCGGTTGTTTTAGTCGATGATAAAGAGATTCAAACCTTAAATGCTCAATATCGTCATTTGGATAAACCGACGGATGTCATTACCTTTGCGTTAAGAGATAATGTAGATGCTAAACAGGATATCATTCCGGATGTGGATGATGAATTAGGAGACATCTTCATTAATTTAGAAGCGGCAAAACGGCAAGCGAAGGAATATAAGCATTCTTTAAAAAGAGAATTGCTCTTCTTATTTGTACATGGACTTTTACATTTATTAGGTTATGATCACAAGACTAAGACTCAGGAGCAGGAAATGTTTAAACTTCAGCATCAGATCTTAGATGAGGTGATACCTTTTGATGACCAAACTGATAGCTAAATTTAAGTATGCCTTTAAAGGTATTGGTTGGTTAGTGCAGGATCGAAGCATCCGCTGGCAATTATTCAATACCCTGATCGCTTTTAGTGTCGCAATTATCTTTAAATTCACGCTGATGGAAATGATCATTGTCGGAATTATGTGTACGATTGTCATAACTTTAGAAGGTGTTAATACGATCATTGAAAAGTTACTGGACGATTTCTGTCCGCAACGGGATAAGAGATGTGGAAATTTGAAGGATGGAATGGCTGGAATTGTCTTAATTGCTTCGATTTTCAGTTTAATTATCGGAATTGTAATATTGATTCAACATTTCTAGGAGGAGAAAAATGAACCACGAACAACTAATCGCCTTAGCATTTGAAGCCAAGAAGAATTCTTATTCACCTTATTCGAAATATCCGGTCGGAGCTTGTGTCTTAACCAAAGACGGAAAGACCTTCAAAGGTGCAAACATTGAGAACGCATCCTTCGGTTTAACAAATTGTGCCGAACGCAGTGCCATCTTCGCAACTTATTCAAACGGCTATCGTAAGAAGGATATCGAAGCTATTGCTATCGTTTCCGATGGAGAAAAATTGGCGGCACCTTGCGGAGCCTGTCGTCAAGTATTGAATGAATTACTTCAGAAAGATACTCCAATCATTTTATCCAATGGGGTTAAAACGATAGAAACTAATATCAATGAGCTATTACCGATGAGCTTTGATCCGGAGGATGTTCTGTAATGGCGTTTAAATCCGGTTTTGTCGCAATTATCGGTAGACCCAATGTCGGTAAAAGTACTTTAATAAATGCCATCTTGAAACATAAGATTGCAATCACGACTCCTAAAGCTCAAACGACTAGGAATAATATCAGAGGAATTTATACCAATCCTGATTGTCAGATTATTTTTGTTGATACTCCCGGGATTCATGAGCCCCAGCAGTTATTAGGAACCGAGATGGTTAAGGAAGCTTGGTCTTCTTTGTCGGGAGTCGATGTTGTTTATTTTCTGATCGATGCGAAAAAGGGATATACCGATAGTGATGATTACATTTTAAACCAACTGAAAAAGAAGAAACTGCCTATTATCCTGATTGTCAACAAAGTTGATTTAATCGCTAGACCTAATCTCTTAAAATTAGTTAATTCTTTAAACCAAGACGACTTTAATGAAATTATTCCGGTCTCGGCTTTAAAGGCTGAAAATTTAACGGAATTATTGAATACGACCTTAAATTATCTGAAAGATGATGTTAAGTATTATCCCGAAGATCAACTAGTCGATTATCCCGAACAGTTCATTATTGCGGAATTGGTCAGGGAAAAAATAATGTTACTGACCAAAGAAGAAATTCCGCATAGTGTGGCAGTCTACTTAGAGAAAATGGAATTCAAACGGGAAAGTGCAACAATCTATGCCACCATTCTAGTCGAAAAGGATTCTCAGAAGGGGATTATTATCGGTAAGGGTGGTAGTATGTTGAAAAAGATTGGAACGATGGCTCGTCCTGAAATTGAAACTTTATTAGGTAAAAGAGTTTACTTGGAACTTTTTGTCAGAGTCGAAAAGGATTGGCGAAATCGCGAGAACCAACTAAAGCAATTGGGATTCGTGATTCCGGAAACCAAGAATGAATGATAAAGCAGAAGCATTGATTCTGGCGGTCAAAGATTACCGTGAATATGATGCGTTGGTTACGGCTTTAACACCGATTGGACGCCTTAATTTTGTAGCTAAGGGATTAAAAAAAGCAACCAGCAGGAACGCTTATGCTTTACAGCTGTTTTCTAAGAGTAATTTATTGTTCGACTTAAAAGATAAAAATCAACTGAATGTTCTAAAAATTGCGGAACTTATAGAATCTAATCGAAATCTAAGAGAAGATTTCAATACTCAAATTTTAGCCGCAATTGCATCCGAAATCGGTCTAGTTTTATCTGATGAACCCGATCTCTTTACATTGATTGATCAATTATTTACCAAGCTTAATCAACAACAAGATATCTATGGATATTTCAATTGTTTCTTAGCCAGAATTTTGAAACGGGAAGGTAATGGCCCTCTGGTTGATTCCTGTGTCGTCTGCAATCGCCAACGGAACATCGTGGCTGTTTCGGTTGCTCAAGGTGGTTTTCTTTGTCAGGAATGTTTTGGACATTATGACGGAGTTCAACTTATTCCTCAACTTTTAAGAGCCTTCCGTTTGATCAATAAAGTACCTTTCGACTCCGAAGATTCGATTATGAACCCGGAAGTAAATAGTATTCAAATTACAAATCTTCTGATCGATTTTATGGAAGAATATTCGGGCATAACGATTAAAGCTCGTAAGTTTCTTTCAGAAATAATTATTTAGATAGAAAATTAGGTCATTAACTAGCGATTTTGTTGAATTAGAGTCTTTAATGATGGTATAAATATACAGATTGCAAAGGAGAAACATATGGCAGCAAAAGATCTTGAAACAGTAGTTGGTCACCTAAAAAGTACCGGATTCGTCTTCCCCGGATCCGAGATATATGGTGGCTTAAGTAATACTTGGGATTATGGTCCTTTAGGGGTAAATCTAAAGGATAATATTAAGAAGGCTTGGCAAAGAAAGTTCATTCAGGAACCGCCATATAATGTTGAAATCCAATCTGCGATTTTAATGAATCCGGAAGTTTGGGTAGCAACCGGACATTTGGCTAATTTTTCCGATCCGTTGATTGATTGCAAGAACTGTCATACCAGACACCGTGCCGATCAATTGATTGAAGAATTTTCAAAAGGAACCGTTGATCCCGAAGGATGGACTAATGAGCAGATGATCGCTTATATCAAAGAAAATAAAGTCGCCTGTCCTAATTGCGGTAGCCATGACTTTACCGATATTCGAAAATTCAATTTGATGTTCAAAACCTTTCAAGGCGTCTTGGAAGATTCAAAGAATACGATTTATTTAAGGCCGGAAACTGCCCAAGGAATGTTTGTAAACTTTAAGAATGTTCAACGTTCGATGCGTTTGAAACTTCCTTTTGGGATTGGTCAGATTGGTAAGAGTTTCCGAAATGAAATCACACCGGGTAACTTTATTTTTAGAACTCGGGAATTCGAACAGATGGAAATGGAATTTTTCTGCAAACCTGGCACTGATTTAGATTGGTACAACTATTGGCAGGAATATATCGTAAAGTTCTTAAAAAATCTGGGCTTAAAGGATGAAAACCTAAAAATGCATGTTCATTCCGATGAGGAAAGGGCATTCTATTCCAAAGCAACCGTAGATGTTCAATTTAAATTCCCGTTTGGCTGGGGTGAATTATGGGGTTTAGCTGATCGAACTGATTACGATCTGAATCGTCACCAGGAACATTCAAAGCAAAATTTGGAGTATCTGGATCCCGACACCAATGAAAAATATCTGCCATATTGTATCGAACCGGCAGTTGGCGTTGAAAGATTGTTTTTAGCTTTCATCTGCCAAGCGTATGATGAAGAACAACTAGGCGATAACGATTCCCGAATTGTCTTACATTTACATCCGGCATTGGCTCCGGTCAAATGTGCAATTTTACCCCTTAGTAAAAAATTGGGCGATAAAGCTCATCAGATTTATCTGGAGCTAAGTAAAGAATTCGCTTGTCAGTATGATGAAGCCGGCAGTATTGGCAAACGTTACCGACGCCAAGATGCGATTGGAACTCCATACTGTCTGACGGTCGATTTCGATACGGACAATGACGATACGGTCACAATACGTGATCGGGATACCATGGAACAGCAGCGCGTTAAAATTGATCAAGTTAAGGACCTTGTTAAAAAGAAATTAGAATTTTAGGAGCGAAAAATTGAACAACATCAGTAACGACGATATCCAGAAGATTCGCTCAAGAGCAAAAATTGAAGAGATTATTGCCAACTACATCCCGGTAATTCATGCCGGAAGAAGTTTGAAGGCCGTGTGTCCTTTTCATGATGACCATGATCCTTCGCTTTCAATCTCCCCGGATAAACAGATATTTAAATGTTTCGTCTGCGGGGAATCCGGAAACGTCTTCAATTTTGTGGAAAAATACTGTCATCTGAGCTTTCCTGAAGCCGTTAGAGAAGTTGCCAAATTAGTCAATTATGATTTACCGCTAGAGACAAAAAAACCAACCGTAGTGGTCAATTCGAAATACGCGGATCTCTATCAATTACTCGACTTTGTGATCAAATACTCCGCTTATCAGTTAAGTAATGCCGCTAATGTTTCAATAATGCAGTATTTGCTTAAACGGGGTATAGATGAAAATCAAATTAAGAAATTTCAGTTCGGCTATTTACCAGATAATAAACTAAATGTTTTCTTAAAGAAAAAAGGTTACAGTGAACAACAAATCGTTCAAAGTGGTATGGCTAGCGTTACGGATAAAGGACTGCAAGATATTTTCGTCAATCGTCTGATGATTCCCATTCATGATTCGGCGGGAAATCCGATTGGCTTTACCGCCAGAACAATGGGCAATGATGAACGAAAATATATCAATACTGCGGCTACCTCAATCTATACTAAAGGCGATATTGTCTATAATTATCATCGTAGTTATGATGAGATTCGTCGCCAGCATCGCGTAATCGTTGTAGAAGGCCCGATGGATCTGATGGCTTTAGAACGAGCTGGTTTTCTTAATACGGTTGCGACCTTAGGTACGGCAGTTACCAAGGAACAATTATTACAGTTAAAGAAAGCAACATGGGAAATTGTCTTCTTCTACGATGGCGATAAACCCGGACAAAGTGCCAATTTCAAAGGCAGTAAGTTAGCTTGTGCCAACGGATTTAAAGTGTTTGTCGCTAATAATCCTACCGAATTAGATCCGGATGAGATTGATCGGCAGCTAGGAGCCAACAAGAATCGTGATATTCTAAAGGAACCTTTAGGTTGGTTAGATTTTGCCAAGAAATACTTATTACAACTATACCCGATTAATAACTACACCGAAAAAATACGCTATTCGAATAGTATGCTGGAGTGCATTAACCTTTCCAAAGATAAGTATGAAAGAGATTACTTCCGCAAAGATCTACAAGATACGACCGGCTTTACTTCCCAACAATTAGGAAGTATCAATGAGGATTCAGCTAAGACATCTGCAGTTTCTACGGTCGATAACAACTTTCAAAATCCGGCCTTGACTTATCAATATGAAATTATTACACAGGTGTTAAAATCGTATAATGGCTTAGAGTTATTTAAAAAAGAGTTAGGCTATCTTGGCAATGATGCATGTCAAAAATTAATGCTGTATATTGCCGATTATTATCGCAATCATAATAAGATTGAGATAGCCGATCTGTTAGATTACTTACCGGATAAAAATATGAAGGATTTAATTATTTATCTCTCATCGGCTTATATGGATACCCCTCATTATGAAGAAAAGATTTTGCTAGAAGCCATCAATGCCGAAAAAGAAAATAATGTTGATATGGATACTTATAAGAAATCGTTAAGCTTACCAAAAGATGCTAATTGATTTAACCACAAATTTAGAAAGGTTAATAAATGAAAAAAACATTAAAGAATACCGAGAAAAATAAAAAAGTAACTGTAGCTAAGACGCATGCTGAAACCAAACAAATTAAAAGTGAGGTTAAAGAATCTAAAGTAAAGTCGCGAGAAAAATCAATAAAAGTCAAAGAAACCAAACCAATAGTTGAAAAAACGGTAACGAAAAAAGACCAGGAAGAATATCTTACTCTTGACGAGATTAAAACTAATTTTTGTAAAATCTGGAAAGAGAAAAAGATTTTGACCAATGCTTCGGTTATGGAGGCCATTGAACATTTAGACATGAGCGATGATGACCTAACCGAATTATTCGATTGGTTTAATACTCAAAAGATTGATATCAGTGATGATATCGACGATGAAATTGAAAGTGACGAGCTTAATGATAAGGAAGAAGAAGATGAAGACAATATCGAAGATGATGACAAAGAAGAAGACGCGGAATCTATCGAAATTAAGCGTTTGCAAGCTTCTTATGCCGACAATCCGATATTAAAGATTAATGATCCCGTAAAATTATATTTAAAAGAAATTGGTAAAATCCCACTACTCGATCCGGATCAGGAACTGGAAATTGCGAAAAGAATCGAACAGGGCGACCAGCAAGCTCGGGATATCTTGATTTCCAGTAATTTAAGGCTAGTAGTCTCGATTGCTAAGAAGTATGTCGGAAGAGGCCTATTATTTCTTGATCTGATTCAGGAAGGGAATATGGGGCTAGTTAAAGCGGTCGAGAAGTTTGATTATACCAAGGGCTTTAAATTCTCGACCTATGCGACTTGGTGGATCAGACAAGCAATCACTAGAGCGATTGCCGATCAGGCCAGGACAATCAGAATTCCCGTTCATATGGTTGAAACGATCAATAAGCTTACTAGAGCTCAGCGCCAGTTGACTCAAGAGCTTGGCAGAGAACCTTCTGCCGAAGAGATTGCAAGCCGAATGGACGGTGTAACTGCCGATAAAGTTCGAGAGATTCAAAAAATCGCTTTGGAGCCGATATCTTTGGAAACACCGATCGGAGAAGAAGACGATTCGCATTTAGGTGACTTTATTGAAGACAAAGATGCGCAATCACCCGATGAGTATGCCAGCAATCAGCTCTTGAAAGAAGAAATAAATGAAGTATTATCTACATTAGCTGATCGTGAAGAGAAAGTTTTACGATTACGCTTTGGTCTAACTGATGGCCGAACCCGAACTTTAGAGGAAGTTGGTAAGGAGTTCAATGTGACCAGAGAAAGAATCCGGCAGATTGAAGCTAAAGCTTTACGTAAATTGAAGCATCCCAGCCGCTCTAAGCGCTTAAGAGATTTTCTTTCCAAGAATTAACAATTATAAAGATTTATTGAATATAGCAATCCAAAGGAGGAATATAATTTGACTAAGAAAAAGACCGTAAAAAAAGTTAGTAAGCCAGTTAAAAAAACCGCCAAAGTCAAGGAAAAGACTCAGAGTAATCCTAAAAAAAGCAAAGTAAAAGTAACCAAAGTCGTAAAAAAACCGGTTAAAAAGAATGTAAGTGCGAAGAAAAATGACCATAAAAAGCCTATTTCTAAAAATAAGGTGGTAGTTCAGAAAAAAACGGCAAAGTCAGAAAAAGCAAAGGTTACTAAACCGATTGAAAAGAAAAAGATACAAAAAGTTAAAGAAAATAAAATAATTAATAAACCGGCGGCTAAGATAGTTAAAGCTAAAGCTTATCCGGAATATTTGTCGTTAGAAAGATTAAAAAAGCAATTCCAACAGACTTGGGATCAGACTCATCAATTGAGTAATGCTTCAGTTATGGAAGCTATTAAGCATTTGGATATGAGCGATGACGATTTAAGTGATTTGTTCAACTGGTTTGAGATTAATAATATTGAGATCAGTGACGAAGTTTTGCAGGAATTTAACGACGAAGATGACATAGATGATAAAGAAACGGATGAAGATGAGGATGAAGA
>JAEZBR010000026.1 GCA_023426935.1 Bacillota bacterium
TCATAAATCAATAATCCGGTTCCTAAGGCATCGACCCCGCTAGGCAGAATCATTCCGCGCGCAATTACTTCTTTAGGTTTTCCGAATAACCCGATTGCACAAGCCAACGGATAAATTCCTAGATCCATCAAGGCACCATTGGATAAATCGCGACGGAAAGTGGTCGGATTCTCACCGCGTAAATAAGCATCGTAACGCGAAGAATATTTGCTGAAGACCAAATTCGCTCTTCTTAGAACCCCGATCTTCGGTAAAGAATTCTTTAAAATCTGAAAATTAGGCGTGTATAACGGAATGATCGCATCCGCTAAATACGTATCGTTCTGTTTAGCACATTCAAACATTTCTTTCGCTTCCTTATCATTGGAAGCTAAAGGTTTCTCACATAAAACCGGAATCTTCTTATTTAAGAAATACTCACTCATTTCCTTATGCAAAGCATTGGGAACCGCCAGATAAACCGCATCGATTTTTCCCGAATCACTCATCTTTTCATAGGAATCGAATACTTCAGGAATACCATACTTATCCGCAAAAGCCTTTCCTTTTTCTAAGCTGCGGGAAGATACCGCGGAAACGGAAGCATTCTTTACTTCCTTGATCGCGGCCATAAAAAAATCTGAGACAAAGTTGGTTCCGACAATTCCAAAGCGCATGTTAGTTCTCCTTTAAGTTATAGCGATAAATTAATTTCGCTTTAAACCCTTCTAAGTATAAAGCATGATGCAACGGAATCTTCTTTCTTCCTAAAAAAGTTCCGCCCAATTCTTCTAAAGTCCTCTTGGAAGCCAAGTTATCCGGATCACAGGTAATAATCAGATATTCCATTCCCCGTTGTTTGGCGAATGGCAAGACCATCTTGCAGGCACTAAGCGCATAGTGATGTCCCCGCCAGGGTTCATCAATCCGATAACCGATATTTCCCAAATAATATAAGTAATCCGAATGTCCTAACCTTAAATCGATATAACCGATGCGTTTGGAAGTATTACTTAAATAAATATCGAAATAATACACTTTATAAGGATTCAGATAACCGGAAAGATATTCCTGGCTTAATTGCAGATCAATCTCGGTACCCTTGATCGGTTCCATGACTCATTCCAATTCCAGTCTTAACCATTCTTCTTTAACGATCGCAAACTGATTGACATCCCACCAAATTGGCTTCTTCGTTTTCGTTGAACGGTAAGTATATGCTTTCAGGAAGATACCTTCCTTGCGCATTTTAAGTTTAACATACTCTTTATTCGTAGCCGTATCCTGCGAATTACTCCAACCGATAATCCGATGAGCAGCCAATTCTTCAAATGCGTATTGCAACATCCGTTTATTCGCTTCATAGATAAAATTATTACTTAAATAATCCGGGTCAATATTAAAGTTCAGTTTATAAGTTTTAGAACTTAACGGTTCCATCGGTAATAAAGTAATAAACCCGATCGCCAATTGATTAGACTTTAAACAAACGGTCCAACTGGTGTTATATTTAGACAACTCGCTGATTGCATTTTGACATTCACTCTTGGTATAGATCCCATGGTTTTGTAAACGCTGGGCATCTTCATCGCCAAGATACCTTAAGAGATCCGACCAATCTTCCGGTCGCATCCGACGAATAATCAAATGCTCAGTAGGCATGAATTGCATATCTTTCTCCTTGACTATAATTATACTCTAACATTCGAAAAATCCTACTTGCCAAAGATATTTTCGTATGATAGTATATTAAGGCACTAACAAATGTACATCTTTATGGAGAAGTACTCAAGTGGTTGAAGAGGCGTCCCTGCTAAGGATGTAGGTCGGGTAACCGTCGCGAGAGTTCAAATCTCTCCTTCTCCGCCATATTAATTTGGTCCAGTGGTGTAGTGGCTAACATGTCTCCCTGTCACGGAGAAGATCACGAGTTCGAGCCTCGTCTGGACCGCCATATTTGCAGGTGTCGTTCAATGGTAGAATGCGACCTTGCCAAGGTCGAGACGGGGGTTCAATTCCCCTCACCTGCTCCAAGTGCCATTGATCCCGCGTAAGCGGGTTTTTTTGTTATTTGTAACTCCTTCTTAAATTTAAATATAAGAAAACATCTAAGCTTAAAATCACAATGATAATGTTAGCCAACTTAACAAAAGCGTTATATTAAAGGAAGCACCTAATACTAAGTGTCCTGATTTCTAATCATCTCGCTTAATAATTCCAATTTCATCTTTTAAAAATTCTATTTCTATTTTTTTGTTGCAAATAATATATGATCAGGTCTTAAGATATAAATCATTAAGAAGACAATCCCAATACCCAAGAATAGATCACCGATACTCGCAAAGCCCTGAGGAAACGGGCAATAGATAATATCGCCCAAGAAAGCTAAACGCGTTAAAGAAGATACCGGTTGATAAGAAACAGCTAAGGTACCGGTAAGTTCTGAACCAACTTTAGCAACGACAATATTCGATACGGGCATATAGAAGTTATTTAAGGAGATAACTAAAAAGTTCAGAAAGACGCCTAACAAAGCCGGATAGAAAAACCATTTGACATGACGGTTATAGTAAACAAATAAAAATGAACACAGATAGCTGCCGACCACGAAGAACGCATAATAAGGATTACGAGGAATAAGTTGTAGACATAATAACTTACCGATAATTTCTAAAGTAAAAGAAATAATTGGTAACCATAGCGCATGTAAAGTCGCTTTTTCCAAATT
Source organism: Bacillota bacterium (assembly GCA_023426935.1). Classification (GTDB taxonomy): domain Bacteria; phylum Bacillota_I; class Bacilli_A; order Erysipelotrichales; family Erysipelotrichaceae; genus RUG11872. The sequence goes on from JAEZBR010000026.1 coordinate 2,708, forward strand.
CTTGAACGAACCTTTTAGTATTAGCCCGATGATAAGACCGACAATAATAAAGATAACTAGCATGTCTGCTCCGGAACTAACTTATGATCGTCATATAATCTGATTAGGGCATTAGCCGGTAAGGGATGAAATTGTTTACCGATTTCTTCCTTAACGATTTCGATTGCTTTGTCATAAGAATAGCCTTTACGATAAGGCCGGTCAGAAGTCATCGCGTCAAACGCATCCGCCACCGCAATAATACTGGCACCTAAAGGAATCTCATTTCCATTTTTATGTTCTGGATAACCTTTGCCGTCATATCGTTCATGATGGTAAAGAATAATATGTTGAATATCACCATAGAAATCGATATCTTTGACAATTCTCGCGGAAATAACTGGATGTTCTTCAATGATCTTACGCTCTTCCGGTGATAACTTTCCCGGTTTATTAAGGATGGAATCGTTGATTCCGATCTTACCGATATCATGAAATAAAGCGGCCATTCGGATTGTGTAAATCTGATTGGGAGTCAGATTCATTTGGCGGGCAATCATTTCACTGAATTGTTCAACCCGTCGGGAATGACCGACCGTATAGCCATCCTTCGCTTCAATCGCCGCCGACAAAGCGGAAATAACCACATACTGCTGATGCTTGACTTCTAGGTACATCTTGAAAGAATAACGGGCTAATAAAAGCGGTAAGGTAAATAGCCAAACTAAATAAACCCCGTCTTCCATTAAATACAATCTAGCTAGTAAATAACCGATCGGAACTGCGCAAACAATATTCGGAATAAACTGGGTAAACCCAGATAATAACGATTTGCTAATTTTCATTCCGGTCAAACTCTTGATCAGTAAAGCCATTAAAAAAGAGTTTACCAGCATTGAGGTTATTACATACCCGACAATGGGAAGTAAACAGCCTGGCAGACTCACAAATCCGGCTTCTCCGCCTAATAGCGAATAGACTAAGCCAGATACTACAATCGTAATTATAATATTAGACATATTAAATCCGGATTTAATCGGATTGGAATTATAGATACTAGAGACTTTTCCGTTGGAATTGGGAATTTGAATAAAAGTCAGCGGGGTTGTTAATAAATATAGAACGGCTGCGGTTTTATAACCGGCAACCAAGAAGATCATTAAGATACTGATGAAAGACATATCAATCGTTGATTCTTCCGAAATATTAAGCGGTAAGCTACGACAGAGGATCAACATTATCGCTAAGGAGATTATCGTGGTGAGGTTTTGACTTTGAAGGTCACTAAAGAATTGCCAGCTCAGGTAAATTCCTAAACCGATACCTATCACCGAAACGCTCAGAGCATAGATGATCGTACTTTTTTTCATATCGCTCCGCCCCTTCTAAGTAACAGTGATTTGGCACAACTCTAATTAACGACTACCAGCATCTCCAAAGGAAGAATGCGCCAGAGGATAACAAGAATGCTACCGCACCGGAAATGGCTAACGCGAACTTTTTCATTAGATACAGCCTCCATGTTTTCTACTTGATCACTTCTCGCTATGAAGGATCAAGGCTGTACCGCTCCGCTTTTGCCAAATCACTGTTTGCGAAATCTTAATCTCGTTTTCGCTTACGAGGTTATAAAAGAATGATAACAGTTAAATAATTCGAATGCAAATAAACTTGAGAAAATTAGCAATTACGCATGAAAAAATCTTAAGAAGGAACGATTTTAACAAGCTTTGGATTATATTTGACTAATATAGCATATATATGTATACTATATATATATGAATAAGAAACTATCTTACCCCGC
>JAEZBR010000028.1 GCA_023426935.1 Bacillota bacterium
AGGTTAAACAGTATATCGCCATTGACGATGTTAAATATGACCTAAAACTTCGCAATGCCCTCAACTTAATCAAAGATAAGGCGGTTGCTAAAGAAAAAGACGCCTAGCGTCTTTTTTACACCATAGACAGGAGGTATCGTATGGAAGAAGCAAAAGTAAATTTTGTCACGAATGTATCCAATAATAGTTTGCCGACCGTTTGTACTAAAGAGGTAGTCGTTTTTCCCAAAATGAATGCTTCGATTCAAATCGGACGGCAACAGAGTATTAAAGCTTTGGAAGTAGCCGATAAAGAGTATAACGGGAAAGTATTAGTCGTTTGTCAGCGTAATTTTGATGATGAAGTTTTAACTCAGGATTTAGTATATAAAATTGGCACTGTATGTCAGATTGAAAGCAAACGGCAGGATAATAACTTTATCCGGGTAATTGTTAAAGGTCTATATCGGGCCGAGATTAAAGATTTCAAACTCAACGACGGATATTATCTTTCGTCATGTTTGAAATTGGATGATATTATGGGCGATGCCAAGATTGAAGCTTCATTAATCCGGCAGATTGCTAAAAGATTCGAACAGGTTATTGCTGGTGGGACTACGATTCCTAAGGCCGTCATCGAGCAATTAGCCCGCGGAACTGTTGCGCCTTTATTGGCGGATCAGTTCGGACAGAGTTTCCCATTGACCATAGAGAAACGTCAGGAAATTTTGGAAGCGATTGAAGTAAACGAAAGACTGACTTTAGTTTTAGAAGATTTGGAGATCGAACAGCAGATGAATCAGATCGATCAGGAGATTTCCGATAAGGTTAGGGAAAGAGTCGAAGACAGTCAGAAAGATTATTTCTTACGGGAAAAATTAAGAGTCATTAAGGAAGAGCTTGGTGATGTTCCTTCCCAAGATAACGATATCGATGGTTTACGTAAAAAGATGGAGACCAATCCTTATCCTGATCATGTCAAAGCTAAGATGAAGGAAGAACTGGATCGGTACGAAATGTTACCGTCGACTTCCGGCGAAGCCAGTGTTCAAAGAACCTATTTGGATTGGTTATTTAAAGTACCTTGGTATACCCAGACGACCGATCAGACCGATTTAGGAAAGATTAAAGAAGTTTTGGATGAAGATCACTATGGCTTAAAGAAAGTCAAAGATCGGATTATGGAGTATATCGCCGTCAAGAATATGACGAATTCCTTAAAGGCACCAATCATTTGTTTAGTTGGTCCTCCAGGGGTTGGGAAAACATCTTTGACTAAATCGATTGCGAGAGCATTGGGACGGAAGTATGTCAAAGTTTCGTTAGGCGGCGTCAATGACGAAGCTGAAATCAGGGGACATCGCCGGACTTATTTAGGCAGTTTGCCAGGCCGAATCATTGAAGGAATGAAACGGGCAGGGGTAGTTAATCCGGTTTTCCTGATTGATGAATTGGATAAGATGTCTTCAGATTACAAGGGTGATCCGGCTAGTGCAATGTTGGAAGTTTTGGATCCCGAACAGAATACTTTCTTTTCCGATCACTATTTGGAAGAACCTTATGATCTTTCTAAAGTTCTCTTTATTGCGACCGCAAATTATTTGGAAAATATTCCCCAGCCGCTAATCGATCGGTTGGAAATTATCGAAGTGCCTTCGTATACGGAAGAAGAGAAACTGCATATTGCCAAGGAGCATTTGATTGGTAAGCAGCTCAAAGAAAACGGACTCAAGGAGAGTCAATTCCATTTAAGCGATGACCAACTTATTTATCTGATCCGTTACTATACCCATGAATCAGGCGTCAGACAGTTGGAAAGAATGATTGCTTCCTTATGCCGTAAGACGGTTTTGGCAATCCTTTCTGATAAGAAACACAGTGTTACGATTAATAAGAAACTGATTAATACTTGGTTAGGTAAAGAAATCTATTCTTACGGCGCCAAAGAGAAGAAGAATTTGGTTGGGGTCGCGACCGGCTTAGCTTATACGGCTTACGGCGGCGATATCTTGCCGATTGAAGTAACTTATTTTGAAGGTAAAGGTGCAGTGATTGTTACCGGACAGCTAGGTGATGTTATGAAAGAATCCGCGACGGTTGCCGTAGGGTACGTTAAATCACATGCGAAGGAATACGGGATTGATCCAGCCTTCTTTGAAAAGAAAGATATTCAGATCCATGTTCCGGAAGGCGCCGTACCTAAGGATGGGCCTAGTGCGGGGATTACTTTAACCACCGCGATCATTTCCGCTTTGACTTCTCGGCCGGTACATTCCGATCTGGCAATGACCGGTGAAGTTACCCTGACCGGTAATGTCTTACCGATTGGCGGGCTGAAAGAAAAGAGTATGGCCGCGCATCGTTCGGGTATTGCCCAGATTATTATCCCGAAGAAAAATCTTCGCGATATGGATGAGATTCCGCAGAGTGTCAAAGACAACACGACCTTTATTCCGGTCGAAAATATGTCTCAGGTAATCAAGGCGGCCATTGTAAAATAATGGCCTACTTTGATTGCCGTAAGGTCATTACTACCGGGAACCTGACCCAATGGCCAAAGGATGACCAACCGGAAGTTTTATTAGTCGGTCGTTCGAATACCGGTAAGAGTTCTTTGATTAATACTTTAACCAATCGGAAGAACTTAGCTTATGTGGGAAAGACCCCGGGTAAAACTAGATTATTGAATTTTTATGAAATGTCTGACGGGTTTCGCTTAGTTGATTCTCCGGGTTATGGTTATGCGGAGAATGACCGGAAGAGATTAAATGATTTTTCGACCCTGATGGAAGATTATCTAGATCAAAGAAAAGGTTGTAAAGGAATTTTATTATTGGTGGACTGTCGCCGAGAGATGCGGGAAGATGAAGATTTGATTATCAAACTTGCTAAACATTATCAACTGCCGTTTCTGATTGTCCTGACCAAAATCGATAAGGTTAATCTTAATCAGGCCAAAATGATACCGGATAAAATTAGCAATCAAACCGGAATTAAGGCTGGACGGATTATCTTGACTTCTTCCGAGACAAAATTCGGTATCGATAATCTAATTTCCCGAATTACTTCTTTAGTTAATAATTGACTTAATTAATCAAAACTGTAATAATCTTTCTAGCGTTAGATCTAGGAAGAGTAAGAAACTTTAGTACTCAAAGAAACCTGCGAAGTGTTGAAAGCAGGGGCTTAGTTTCCCGAAGGTAGCCTAGAGAGCTGAATTGATAAGTAAATAGTCAATTCCGGAAACTGTCCGTTATCAGGCAATAAGGGAATAGAGATATTCTAAATTAAGGTGGTACCACGTAAAACGTCCTTGGCGGACGTTTTTTTATTGGGAGGGTCAAATGAACGAACTAGAGAAGAAGTATGATCACCAAGCAGTTGAAGAAGGAATTTATGATCAATGGGTCAAGAAAGGATATTTTACGGCCGGTGATTTAGCCAAGAAGCCATATTGTGTGGTAATTCCGCCCCCAAATGTTACCGGGAAATTACATGTCGGACATGCCTGGGACAACACGCTGCAGGATATCATTATTCGCTATAAGCGGATGGAAGGTTACGATACCTTATTTTTACCGGGAACCGATCATGCGGCAATTGCGACCGAAGCAAAAGTCGTTGACCGTTTGAAAAGTCAGGGCATAAATAAATACGAATTAGGTCGGGAAGGCTTCTTAAAAGCTGCTTGGAACTGGAAAGAAGAATATGCCCAAAAGATCCATGAACAATGGGGGCAGATTGGTAATTCTTTGGATTACACCCGGGAACGCTTTACTTTGGATGAAGGAATGGCCAAAGCAGTCAACAAAGTCTTCGTAACTTTGTATAACGAAGGCTTGATTTATCGGGGGGAAAGAATAATCAACTGGGATCCGGTCGCTAAGACCGCATTATCCAATATTGAAGTAATTCATAAGGATACCGAAGGTGCAATGTATTATTTTAATTATACCATCCAAGAAACCGGAGAAGATTTAACTGTCGCTACGACTAGACCGGAAACGATGTTCGGCGATGTTTGCGTGGTGGTTCATCCGGATGATGAACGATATAAACATTTAGTGGGTAAGCATGCGATTAATCCGGCTAACGATCAGCCTTTAATCATTATTACCGATCCTTATATCGACATCAGTTTTGGGACCGGAGCAATGAAATGCACCCCTGCTCATGATCCCAATGATTTTCTAATCGGTGAAAAGAATCATCTGCCAAAGCCTATTTGTATTAATCCGGACGGCACGATGAATGAATTGGCTGGGGAATTTAAAGATGAAGATCGTTTTGTCTGCCGGGAACACCTGGTTGAAAAAATCAAACAGAAGGGTAAACTGATCAAGATTGAGAAGATCGTTCACCCGGTAGGACACAGTGAAAGAACCGATGCGATTGTAGAACCTTACCTTTCTAAGCAATGGTTCGTTAAAATGAAACCTTTGGCTCAAGAGGTTTTAGATGATCAAAAAGATCCAAAGAAGAAAATTAATTTCTATCCCGAAAGATTTGAACATACTTTTGTTCAATGGTTAGAGAATATCGAAGATTGGTGTATCTCTAGACAGCTTTGGTGGGGACATCGGATTCCGGCTTGGTATAAGAACGATTCGGATGAGATCTATGTCGGGGAGAAAGCACCGCAAGACAAAGAAAATTGGTATCAGGATGAAGACGTCTTAGACACTTGGTTCTCCAGTGCTTTATGGCCGTTTGCGACTTTAGGCTGGCCAGAAGATACTGATGATTTTAAGCGTTACTATCCGACTGATTGTATGATTACCGGCTATGATATTTTAACTTTCTGGGTTGTCAGAATGGCTTTCCAGGGCAAACACTTTACCGGTAAGGAACCTTTCAAAGATGTTCTTATTCATGGTCTAGTTCGGGATGAACAAGGCCGTAAGATGACGAAGTCTTTAGGGAACGGAATTGATCCTTTGGCAGAAATCTCATTATATGGTGCCGATGCGTTAAGACTATTCTTATCGACTAATTCAACCCCGGGACAAGATATTCGTTATGTCCGGGAAAAAGTTGAAGCGGCCTGGAATTTCTTAAATAAAATCTGGAATGCGAGTAGGTTTACTTTAATGAACTTGGGTGATTTCCAATTATACGATGTTTCTTTGGATAATCTCTCGTTGATTGATCGTTGGATTCTCAATAAGTTGAATGAGACGATCTCTGCGGTCAATAAAGAAATGAATCGCTATGAATTTGCGATTGCGGCGGGAAAGCTGAACGATTTTGCGTGGGAAAATTTCTGTGATTGGTATCTGGAATTAGTTAAGTCTAACTTGCAGAGTTCTGATCCGCAGATCGTTATTTCGGCCAAGAGTACTTTGTTAACGGTTTTAACCGCAATTATTAAGATGCTGCATCCGTTCTCACCCTTTATTACCGAGAGATTATTTCAGGCGATTCCTCATAACGGAGAAACGATCTGTCTGGCAAAATGGCCTAAGCCGATCTCCGGAATTAAAACCGACGATTTGGAAGAAGTCGATCAATTAATCTCGATGATTAAAACGACACGTCAAATTAGAGTTGATTATAATCTGAAACCGAGTGTTCAGCTTCCGGCGCTGATTTTAGATCCGCAGGGGAATGAGCTTAAGCTTAATGCGGAGATTAAGGGAATGTTGTTAAACTTTGCTAAAACCGAGGTTGTAACCGAATTGAATGGGGAAACTTTGAAACGGCCAATCTTGGCAGGAAGCTTAGAAGTTTCAACAACCAGCTTATATGACAAAGCAGAAGAATTAGCCCGAATTTCGAAGGAAGCCGATAAACTGAAGTTCGAAATCGAACGTAGTGAAAAGATGCTAAGTAATCCGGGATTCGTGAATAAAGCTCCGGCGGAAAAGATTGCCGAAGAAAAGGATAAATTAGAAAAGAATAAGCTGCAGGCCAAGATTGTTAATGACCGTTTAGCACAATTGAAGGACTAAAAGACTGATTCGGCATTGTCAAGAAGTGACATTTACGAAAAAAAAGTAAAAAAAGTGAAAGTTTTTGAAAAAAGTTGTTGACAGTGCCGAGTTGCTTTTGGTATATTAATTGAGCACACGCTTTGTGTGCGATCGTTCTTTGAAAACCAGTGCAGAAATATACGTCAATTCTGAAAAGGAAATGAATATATCTAAGCGACTAATAAATTAAAGATAAGGCACAGAAAGTGTGTCTTGAGCTAATTATCAGATGGAG
>JAEZBR010000079.1 GCA_023426935.1 Bacillota bacterium
GTCTCCTAGTTAAAGTAAGCAGCAATGCAGAGACCACCACGTCAAATACATTACTGCCTACTTTAACAACTTTGACAGGCTTTTATACCTGCCATAATTATAGACTTTGTCAACACCACTGTGCAAAATTGAGTTTTTTTTATAGGGTTTTTGCTATAATTATTCAAATGAACAAACCGCTAAGATATCCTAACGGGCAAATGCCCCTCCAAACATCTCAAAAGCAGTCTGCCGCCAGGCGTGGTATGACTTTAGAACATGACCTAAACCAATCCAATCAGTACTATCTTGATCATGATCTAGCCGTTATCTATAAGAAACCGACCCCGATCCAAGTAGTCAAGGTTGATTATGCCGCTCGAAATAAGACAAAAATAATCGAAGCCTACTATCAAACTCCTTCAACTATCGATTATAGCGGAGTCTATAAAGGCTACCATTTAGACTTTGAAGCTAAGGAAACTCATTCAAAAACTTCCTTTCCCTTTCGTTCCATTCATCCTCATCAAATCGATTATATCGAAAAAGTCCTTAAACACGGAGCCATTTCCTTCGTAATTATTCGTTTTGTTTTCTATGACAAGACATATTTAGTTGAAGGTGATAAAATGGTTAATGTTTACCGACAAAGAGAACGTAGTTCAATACCATATTCTTGGTTTGAAGAGAATGCCTACTTAGTTCCTTCGTCATTCTATCCTAGCTTAGATTATCTTAAAATTGTCGATCTAATCTTACCTAAGGAGGTTAACCAATGAAAGGCTTCGGATCTAAATCTAAAACTCCAAAAACTAAAAAAGTTAAAAGAATAAAGTCGCCGGCCGAAAAGAAGCATCATCGTCGGATTGTCTTAAACAGTATTTTAATCTCAATAATCGTTATTGGACTTATCGGTCTAGCTGCTGGTGGAACGATTATTTATTCGATTATCAAGAGTAGCAGTATCACATTAAACGTTTCGGATTTTAAAGCGTCCGAGAACACGATTATTTATGATAAGGATAACAATGTTGTTGCGACGGTTGGCGTTGAAAACCGAATCAACATCACTTATGATCAACTTCCTCAGGTCGTTATCGATGCCTTCATTTCAATCGAAGACTCCCGTTTCTTTGTCCATAACGGATTCGATATTCCGCGATTCACCAAATCTGCCTTAGAGAACCTTAAATCTCAAAGCTTCTCCCAAGGTGGTTCGACTTTTACGATGCAGATGATCAAAAATACTTATTTCGTAACGGAAGAACAGTTGGCTCCAAAGAGTGTTTCGCGTAAAGTTCAGGAAATCTACTTTGCGTTACAAATTGAAAAGCTGATTTCCAAACAAAAGATTTTTGAACTCTATATTAATAAGATCAATTTCGGTGGTACCGCCAGAGGTATCCAGTCTGCATCTAACTATTATTTCGGCAAGGATTGTAGTGAATTAACTTTAAATGAAGCCGCAATCTTGGCCGGTGTTATTAACGGTCCTAACCGTCTTAATCCTTATTATAATGTCGACTGGTGTACCGAAAGAAGACAGAACGTTTTATATCAGATGGTAAACCACGGCTATATCACTCAGGATGAATATAATATCGCAAGTAAAATCAATGTCGAAGATGTCTTAGTCGGTGAGAATAACGGCTATGCCGATACTTCAACCGATTCTTTACAGAGTTATGTCGATGAAGTCTTGACCGAAGTCGAGGAATTGACTGGCGAAGATCCCTACACTTCTTCAATGCGAATTTATACCGCAATGGATCGTAGAACTCAGGATGTCGCCGATTCGATTTGTCAAGGTGGTCAGTTTGGATATCCTGACGATTATTTCCAAGTCGGTTTTGCGGTCTTGAATCACCGAACCGGTGAGATTGTTGCACTAGGCGGGGGCCGAGGACGAACCGGCGAACGGACTTTCTCGTTTGCGACCAATGCCCGAAAATCACCAGGTTCTTCAATTAAACCAATCCTCGATTATGCCTTAGCCTTCGAATATGCCGGAATTACGACCGAAGATTATTTAACCGACGAAAAGATTTATTGGGAGAGTTCTTCTATCCAAATTTTTAACGCCGACAATAAATATCATGGCGAAGTTTCACTTCAACGTGCCTTATCTGCTTCCTACAATATTCCAGCAATCTTGCTTCTAAGAAAAGCGAGAATGGCAGTTGGCGATGATGTCATTAAACAGTATATGAAAACAATCGGTTTTGATGAAGACGTAGTTAATGCATTTTCCGAACAGTATGCAATCGGTGGTGCCAGTCTAGTTGTATCACCGTTGCAGATGGCAGCTGCTCAAGGAATGCTAATGAATGGCGGTGTCTATATCGAGCCGCATTGCATAACCAGAATTGAATATATCGACGGTTCACAGGAGCCTTATGTTCCAACTTATACCGGCGTACAGGTTATTTCTCCGGCAGCAGCATATTGTATTGCTTCAATGATGGAAAAGAACGTTTCTAACGATATCTACTTAGGAAACGTTAAAGCAATTAGGCATAATTATCAGGTTTATGCTAAGACCGGAACCAGTGACTGGGGTACCGCAGGAAGACAATACGGAATCCCGACAACTGCAATTAAGGATCACTGGATGAATGCTTCTACTTCGCAATTTACGATTGCGACTTGGACCGGATATGATAAAGCGGTCGCCGGTCAGACAAGCTATATGTCCTGGAATACCTATAACAGGAATACCGTAGCGAAGATCGATAACTTAATGCTAGATTCCTTAGAAGCTTCTTACGGAACTCCGGCTTCAATAACCGCACCTGCTGATTTAGGCAGTGCAACGCATGTCAAAGGTACTTGGCCCTATTTAGCGCCTCCATCCTGGTGTCCATCCGAATACATCGTATCCGGTTATACCAAGGGCGCTAGTGTCGGAGCTTGGCCAACCCCTACGATAAATAATATGACTTCGTTCAATGCTTCGATTACTAATGGTGGCGTAGATACTCAGAATACGGCTAACGGACATTCAACGACAATCTCCTTTAACGTCGGGTATGATGCCTATCCGGCTGATACCACCGATTACAAAAAAGCGGATAACGGCTTGACTTCTAACTACTACAAAGTCGAAGTCGACGGAAGCGTGGTCTATGCGGTAGATGTATATGTTGATGGAACCTTAGTAGCGACCAGAACTACCGGCAGTCCCAACGATACAATTACGATTTCATTGGATAACCTCTCGGAAGGATCTCACAATATTCAGTTTGACGGTTACTATACTTACACGATTGCGCCAGTTAAGAGCGGCGTTATCTCTAGCACAGGCACATTCAATGTGACCGTACCGTTTATCCCGGTTAATCCATAACAACAATAAAGGTGACAATCAACAACTTGTCACCTTTTTATATATGCTTTTTTTCATACTTACATAATTCATAGAACGGACAGCGATTGCACTCTGGCTTCTGGGCATGACAGAGATATCGCCCAAAGAAGATCAGTTGATGATGAGTTTTGATCCATTTATCCTGCGGAATTTTTTTACAGAGAATATTCTCGGTTGCGATTACATCTTTTGTTTTAGGTACCAGCCCTAATCGCTTTGAGACTCTTTCTACATGGGTATCGACCGCTAAAGCCGGAATCCTAAATCCTTCCGAACGCACGACATTTGCGGTCTTGCGTCCTACTCCGGCTAAACTAGTTAACTCTTCTTGGGTATTTGGAACTATCCCATCGTATTCGCTATCCAGTTTTTGGGCCATCAGAATCAAGTTTTTCGCTTTATTGCGATAGAGACCTAAAGAAGAAATACATGATTCAACATCTTTTTGTTTAGCCATGGCCAAGCTATGCGCATCCGGATAAGCTTTAAATAAATTTGGGGTTACTTTATTGACCGAGATATCGGTCGTTTGTGCCGATAAGGCAACCGCACAGATCAACTCAAAATTGTTACGATGATCTAGCTCGCATTTAGCATTCGGAAACAGAATATCAAGTTGTTCCAAGATATAATTGATATTATTCTTCATTTTTATTCTTCAATACTTTCTCAATATAACCGAAATTCATTTTCTGATAAATGGTAGCCTGACGTAAAGCTTCAACTAACTCATCTTCGGTATAATCTTGCTGCCAATCAGCTAGCTTAACAACTTCTTTCTGAGTTAAAGGCCGCCCAAAACTCTTTTCGAAGATCTTTAATCCCGAGATTTCATTACTTAATATTTCTTCCTGATTAAAGACCGGAGAAATATCGAATTCGACTTTATGCGGAGTGGTTTTAACTTTCAAATAACCTTTACTAGACAATTTTGCGACATTCTCATCGGTTATTTCTTTACTCATTCCGGTTTTCTTACTCAGATAATCTAAGGAGATTTCCTGATCGGTCTGATGTAAGAAATCAATCATGCTCAGTAAGAGAAATTCTTCAGGATTTAGCTTTAAAAGAGAAATATTTTCCAATAACCAGGTCCGACGATCAACATAGTTTTTTTCATACCATTTTTTCATAAGTTCACCTTTGACAATAATAACACAGATTTGCTAAGTAACTTAGCAGTATGCTAGAATATCACACGCGGAGGTATCTTCTTGAAGCGAAAATTTGTAGTATATCTATCAGCAGTAATTGCGGTCGCCCTAATTATCACGGCAGTCTATTTTCTTACTAGACCCTCTAAGGCCCCGGTCATTACCAGAGTAACCACCAGCAACGATATTCAATCCTCGGACGTAAATCAATTCGTTTATGACCAGAATTCAAGCGTCTGCTTTTTCTTCTATTCCTCCGAAGATACCGATTCACAATTCGTTATTAAACAAATGCTGGATGTAATAAAATCTGAATATGCAATTACGACTTTTTCTAAGCTTTATTATGTCGATTTAGCCGAATCAGATTATTTAGATAACAGTAATAAACTCATGAACAAATGGGGTTTCTCTAGTTATCCTACTTTCTTAGTGATGAAGATAGATAAGAGTAATGTCACCGTAACCGATAAGTTAGAATGGAATAGTACTTCCCCTTATACAATCGACAGTGTTCGTAACTGGCTTAAATCTCATAGTTTACTTAACAATAATTAGTTTAATTCTTTAACGATTTCACTAAACTCAAAAGGTTCTTTTATCGTCAAGCGACAATAATTTCTTTTATATAATTCAACGATTATCTGGTTCTCGTTATCCGGATAATTATTTTCCACTTCGATAACTTTACTGAAGTAATAGTTCTCCAAGGCATGAACCAATTCAACTTTACTGATAATCTTATCGTTACCTAAATAAACAAGTAAAATCTCCCGATCCAAATATTTTCCGTAGTCTAAAGTTAAATCAAAACTATCCAGCGTTTTTTCAATTTCGAGGTTTTTTTGAATCTGCTTTAGGATTTCCGGATTCTCAGTAATAATTCCAATCATTATTTCACCACTTTCTGTTCTTGAAGATATGCCAGTTGGTTTTTTCGTTCCTTAATAGCTGCCGCTTCCAAATCTTTCAAAGCTAAAGCGATTAACGCAGAAGAATCGTAATCTCTTGAAGGATCCAATTTATCCGCCAGATAAATGATTAAACTTAACGGATGATGATCGTCACCATCAACATGATGTCTGATTGCCGTAAATACTTCTTCATTCTCATAGCCCAAGGTATATTTCAAATAGATTGCACCGGTATATTGATGATAAGTAGCCTCGTTGCGCGAAAGATACTGGGGATAGTACTTTTCCATTACTATTCGGTTTTGGTCGCTCTCAACCCGTTTAGTGCAATCGTGGAACAATCCGGCAATCGCTGCGAGGTTTTGATCTACCTTATGAGCTTTCGCCAATTTAACAGCTAACTTGGTCATACAGGCCACATGCTTAATTCGTTTGGGTTTTAATAACGAAAAAGCAATCTTATCCCGATAAACATTATTTTCGATCATTAAACCTCTTACCGCAATTGGATATTTCAAAAAATCCCCATTAAGGATATCCGGATCTTGATCGATCTTTAAATCCTTTATTCCTTTAACCTGAGTATTTGAAATTTCATAATTTGGTTGATTTTTTAAATAAGGTTCTAATAATTGCGGTCGTTGAGGATTAGAAAAAATAATTCGTTCAAAGTTATTTTCATTTGCGAACCGTTCAATCTGTTTAAATTGTTCAGTGGTTAAAACTTTATAATCACCAAAAACCGTTCCAATCCTCATTTTGGCAAGTGGATCTTGGAATCGGCATTAGGTCTGAATAAGACTAAACTTGAACCGATTGCCTGAACGATATCACTGTGAGTTGCACTCGCCAATTCACCCTTAGCTTCATTTATCTTAAGCGGTGAGGTCTTTAAAACCGTAATCTTAACTAGTTCATGAGCAATCAGAGATTTGTTTAAGGTATCTAAAAGATTATCGTTAATCCCTTCTTTACCCATCATTACGGTGACGGATAACCGATTCGCCATACTTCTTAAAAACGCTCTTTGTTTCGTATTGATCATAATTCTCCTTAAAGTCAAAAAATCCCGTTTTAACGCGGGATTGATTGAACTATTTTGCTAAAGCTTTTTGAGCTTGGGAAACAACACTCTTGAATCCTTCAGGATCATGAATAGCCATTTCGGAAAGCATCTTTCGGTTGAGCTCAATATTTGCTAATTTTAAGCCATGCATTAACTGCGAATAACTTAAATCGTATTCCCGGCTTGCCGCATTGATACGGGCAATCCAGAGTTTACGCATATCCCGTTTTAACTGTCTACGATCTCTGTAAGCATATCTCCAGGAATGTAATACCTGTTCATGAGCCGTCCGATAAATCAGATGCTTGGAACCAAAATATCCTTTTGCTAGTTTTAAAAACTTCTTCCTTCTTAAATGTGTGGTAGATCCACCTTTTACTCTTGGCATGTTTCTTTTCCCTCCTACTTCTGCAGCATCAATTTGATGCGCTTGGTATCACTCTTGGATACTAATGCTGACTTAGCTAAATGCTTTTTCTGTTTAGTCGTCTTGTTAGGAGCTAAATGAGAAACATAAGCATGATGTCTCTTCAACTTTCCACTACCGGTCTTACTGATACGTTTTGCTAATGCGCGATTTGTCTTCATCTTTGGCATATCAATTTCCTCCTGCCTATTTCTTCTTAGGAGCAATCATACAAGACATGACGTTCCCTTCAAGCGATGCTGATTTTTCCAAGCTGGAGATATCAGCTAAAGCACCGATAAAGTCATTCAGTACTTTGCGGCCGACATCTTGTCTAGTCATCATCCGGCCACGAAATTTCATAACTAGCTGAACTTTCTTGCCTTCTTCCAACCATTTGCGCGCTTGCGCATTCTTGGTGTTAAAGTCTCCGATATCGATTACCGGAGATAACCTCAGTGGTTTGATCCCGGTCAAATGTTGGTTCTTTTTTGCTTCTTTTTGTTTCTTCTGCTGTTCAAAACGATATTTGCCGTAATCCATGATCCGGCAGACCGGAGTCGCGGCATTTGGAGAAACGCATAACAAATCATAGCCTTCATCTTCTGCACGTTTAAGTGCTTCACTCCGACTCATAACTCCTAATTGAGTTCCATCGGATCCGATTACCAGAACTTTGGGAAAACGAATTTTATCGTTTACCATATCATCGGTATTGTATCTGCGGTTATTAATAATTTCACCCCTTTATTACATAAGAAAAGCGGATCTACACCCGCTGCCTTAACCATTTAATGTTCGGTTATTGACCTATGACCGTGAGGCCATCAGGTGAGAAGGTGTTCTCTTTCCGTATTTCTGATGCGTTATAATAATAGCATAAACGCATTTGTTGTCAATGATTATCGTCATTTTGTGCTATAATTTTTTAGTTTATAAAGGAGCCAACCATGAAACTAAGCAATTCTTATTTTTACACCATTCGGGAGAATATCAAGGACGAGGATTCGATATCCGGTAATCTTTTGACTAAAGCCGGATATATCCGCCGTAATTCCTCCGGTGTTTATATGTTTCTGCCTTTGGGATGGAAAGTAATGCAGAATATCGAAAGTATCGTTAGAGATGAAATGAATAAAGCTGGTGCTCAAGAAGTCTTAATGCCTTCTCTGATTCCGGAAGAAACCTATGTAGCTTCTGGTCGAAGAGCCGGTTTCGGATCGAGTATGTTTTCGCTATTGGATCGTAATAAGAAGCCATATGTTCTAGGCCCAACCCATGAAGAATTATTCGCGGTTGCCGCTTCCCAGGGTATCACTTCATATAAGGATCTTCCCTTCAATCTCTATCAGATCCAAACTAAATTTCGTGATGAACCCCGTCCCCGTTTCGGTCTTATCCGCGTTCGTGAATTTATCATGCACGACGCCTATTCCTTTGACAAGGATCTGGTCGGACTAAATAAGTCCTACAATAAAATGTTTAACGCGTATGTCAACTGTATGAAGCGTTTCCAACTTAATTATGTTGTCGTCGATGCCGATACCGGGGTTATGGGCGGTTTAAAATCCCAAGAATTTCAAGCTTTAAGCGACATGGGTGAGGATACGCTGGTGTTGTGTGATTCTTGCAGTTATGCCACTAATCTAGAAATTGCCGAATGTCCCGACATGTATCCCGACGATAAAGCCGAACCGTTACCGCTTGAAAAGGTCCAAACCCCTAACGCTAAAACCATCGAGGAAGTCAGTGCCTATTTACATAAACTACCAACCGATTTTGTTAAAACCCTGATCTATAAGGTCGATGATAAAATCGTAGCTTGCTTAGTAAGAGGTAATCGCGATGTCAACGAGACGAAGCTCAGAAAAGCGTTCAATGCGAACAATGTCGAACTGGCAGATGCTAGTACGGTCATAAAGGCTACTAACGCTCCGGTTGGTTTTGCTGGCCCAATCGGTTTAGAGATACCGGTCATCATGGATTTTGAAATTTCCCATATGAAGAATTTTATCGTTGGAGCCAACGAAAAAGACCTGCACTATCAAAATGTCAACCTAATTGATTTTAAGGCGGACAAAGTAATGGATCTTCGTCAGATTCAGGAAAACGATCGTTGTCCAAGATGCGGAGGTAAGATTTATTTCAAGAAAGGAATCGAAGTCGCTAATCCGTTTAAGCTAGGCGATAAGTATTCCAAAGCGATGACTCTTTATTACTCCGATGAAAATAACGAGAAACATCCGGTTATCATGGGTTCTTACGGCTTAGGAATCGGCAGAGCTTTAGCGGCGATCGTCGAACAAAAGCATGACGAGAACGGGATTATTTGGCCTTATGAGATCGCCCCTTATAAAGTTATCATTGTCGTTGCGAATCAGAAAGACACTACGCTAGCAAAAGCCGGCGATGAATTATATGAACAACTTACTAAAGAAGGAATTGAATGTATCCTGGATGATCGGGATGCCAGAGCCGGAGTTAAGTTCAAAGATGCCGATTTGCTTGGAATTCCTTTAAGAGTCACAATCGGAAAAGCCTATGTTGATTCGCAAGTCGAAGTTAAGGAAAGAACCGAAAAAGAACCGGTATTGGTACCGGTTGTGGATTTAGTTTCATTTCTTAAAGCTAAGATCAATAATTAAAATGTTTTGTTAACAGTTTAAATAATTGGTCAAGTAAAATTGCGAGAATAATAATCCAGAAAGTCCAAGCGAAAACACCGTTCATTTCTAAATTCACCCGACAATAGTCGATTTGGAAACCGATACCATTTTGGACCCTTCCCAAGATTTCCGCCATTACGGATACTTTAAAACCTAAGCCGACCGCACTTTCCAAAGCTGAAAGTAGGCCGGCTTTACTTAATGGCAAATAGACCTCGAAAACTCTGGTCCGTAATCTTACCGGATAAATTCTCATAACATCGATTAAATGTGGTTCAATATTTTTAACGGCTTGTTTAGTATTGGCGTAAAAAATCGGAAAAAGTACCAAGAAATTTACTAATACCACACTGGATGCCGAACCTAACCAAATCAAAGAAATAATAATATAGGAAATATTCGGAATTGTTTTCATTAACATCTCCAGCGGATAGAACCAAGCCTCAAACTTCGAATTGACCGCCGCACAAAGACCTAATGAAATTCCTAGAATTCCGGCTAAAAATAGCCCCTGTAACATTCGAATCAGCGTATATCCGATATCCGAATAAAACCTTCCGGTCTGTAACTGGGTAATCATCGTTTGGAGTACTAATGAAGGTTCCGGTAAGAGAATCTCATTATCGATCGATAACGCCAATAACCACCAGATTATTAAGATGGCTAATATTCCAAGGAATCTTCGCCAACGCATATCTTACTTCAGGTAAGCTTCCAAATCCTGGATTGCTTTATCTATCCGTTTCAAAGACTCTTCCTTACCAAGAATATGCGCAATTTCCACGCAGCCTCCCGGTGTAAAGCTCTTATTACTCAAAGCCACACGTACCGGCCACATGACGATTCCGTTTTTAACTTGTTTTTCTTCAGCTAATTGGACGAACATTGCCTGCATTTTTTCATCATCGTTATAATCCGTCAATTCATTCATTTTCGCTTCTGACCATTTTAAAGACTCGAGTGAATTTTCGGGATTCGTCTTCATCTTTTTGTTGGTATAAATATTTGGATCGAACGCTAAAGTATTCTCGATAAAATCAATCACCGGTGCAACTTCTACAATCTCGGCTTCTTCTTTACCTTCCGCTAAAACTTTCTGTTGGTAGCCTGAAATCTGGGCTAAGAATAAAGTTCGCGGCTGCAATGCTTTAGATAGTTCTAACCGATCAACTTTGCGGGTTAAAACCTTCTCATAATACGGTTGACATAATTTATCGAATTCTTCTAAGCTCATGCTTCTTAAATATTCGCCATTCATCCAATTCAACTTATCGGTATCAAAAATGGCCGGAGCGCCATTTATCCGTTCAATGGAGAAACGCTTAATTAATTCGTCCATCGTAAATATCTCTTGTTCATCATCCGGTGACCAACCTAATAAAGCGATATAGTTTAAGATTGCCTGGGGCAGATAACCCTTCTCCAATAAATCATTGTAGGAGGCATCTCCGTTACGCTTCGCTAGCTTATGAGTCGCATCTTTCATAACCGGCGGTACATGAACATACTTAGGAATTTCCCATCCGAAAGCATTATAAATCAAATTATATTTCGGAGTCGACGCAATAAACTCGTTGCCTCTGACCACATGCGAGATTTCCATTAAATGGTCATCGACAATGTTCGCGAAGTTATAAGTCGGGAAACCATCGGATTTTAACAGAACCTGTTCATCCAAAGTACTGTTCTCGACTTCAATATGACCATGAACTTCGTCCTCAAAGGAAGTTATTCCCGTCGCCGGAATGGTCTGCCTAACAACATATGATTCACCCTTAGCAATTCTTTCTTTAGCCTGTTCAATCGTCAATTGATCACACGGATCGATAAACTTAAAGGATTCGTTATATTTTTCGGCGGCATCACGCTGTTTCTGAATATCGTCTTCGGTGCAGAAACAATAATGCGCTCCACCCTTTTCGACTAATTCATCCGCATATTTCTTATAAATATCTAATCTTTCGGATTGAACATACGGTCCAAACTTTCCCGGTTTATCCGGTCCTTCATCATAATTTAGACCCGTGCTTTTCAAAACGGAATAAATAAAGTCTACCGCCCCGGCAACTTCCCGTTTCTGATCGGTATCTTCGATTCGTAAAATAAAATCGCCATTGGCATGTTTAGCGATTAAATACGAATACAACGCTGTCCTTAAATTACCGATATGCATGTAACCGGTAGGACTTGGTGCAAATCTAGTTCTAACTTTGTTCATTTTCTTGACATCCTCCAACTAATCGTTAAAATAGATATGGACATTGGGATGTAGCCAAGCGGTAAGGCAATGGACTCTGACTCCATCATTGCGAAAGTTCGAATCTTTCCATCCCAGCCATTAAATCAATTAAACAGGGTTACCTGTTTTTTTATGACCTTGGATATTATATCACGCTTATCCTTCTTTCAAAGCCTAACTCACCGCTAATGCATTATAATATTCCTAGTTTAAAGGAGAAGCCCATGATTATATATAACCTTAAGAAACGCGCAAATCTATTGGATAAGAGAATTTCTCATCTTCCTCAGTTGATCAATCAAACTTATAAACGGGATGAGAATAACTTTTTAATTATTCCGGTCAACTGTTCCGCTGAATTATTTAATCCCTTTTCGCTTCAAAGTAATTTAGATTTAAATCCTGAGTTATATAACTATCTGGATGATCAAATCTACTACACGCCGGTGCTTGAACATCTTCACTTGGAGTTTTGTGGCAAAGTTTTCACGGAAGAGGAAAAAGAAAAGATCACTCATTGTGTTAAGCGGCATTACAATAAAATCTTCCGGGATAAGAAACAGGATCTCGCAATCAATTTTATTACTATTGTCTGTTTAGCTTTTATCGGAATAATCTTTTTAAGTATTAGTATCTCCGGAGTTATTGAGAAAGCTTTATTAAATGAAACCTTAAGTATCATTGGTTCCTTCGCGATGTGGGAAGCTGTCGATATGTATATTTTGGAAAGACGATATAAACGTTCAGAATTGTTTAATGCAACTCAGAGTGCCGAAGCTCTAATCAGCTTTAAAGAATAAACTTCGCAATTGCCAAACTGCATTAACGAAATTATCTAAAACCGTCCTACTTATTTAACTTAGTTAAAATTTCCATGTGAAGAACTTTTCGTATTTTGCTAAGTGACAATAAGCCGATTAATATTTCGGTTAGTACATTTAAGCTTAAGTGCAGCTC
>JAEZBR010000027.1 GCA_023426935.1 Bacillota bacterium
CAATCGGCCCGAAATAATCACCGGTACCGACTTCATCGGAACCACATTGGGGATACTGAGCAGGGGGTTCTTTAATAACCAAATCGGATAATTTTTTACCTTGAAAAACGACTTTCCCGGAATCGTAGATATTGATAATGCTGCCGTCTTTATTTAATTTATAACGCATATAGGGACCGGGAACCACTAAATACTGCCGACCGATTTTATCAATCAGGGCTTCAATTTCATTTGGCGTTAAGGTAAGTGTTTTGTTCATGTATTACATCATATCATAATTAAATTTTAAAAAACGATAATGATAGGTGGTATAATATACTCGTGAAATAAATCACAGGAGGAACTATAAGATGGCAAATCGAATAGTACTGAATTCAGTTTCTTATCATGGTAAAGGCGCGATTGCTGAGATCGCAACCGAATTATCCAAACGAGGTTATAAGAAGGCCTTTATCTGTACCGATCCGAGTCTAATCAAATTCGGAGTCACCAAGAAAGTCACGGATATCTTGGATAAGAGAAATATTGCTTATCAAATCTACAGTGATATCAAAGCGAACCCGACGATTGAGAATGTTCAGCATGGGGTTAAGGAATTTAACCAATCAGGTGCGGATTGTATCGTCGCAATCGGCGGTGGTTCTTCAATGGATACGGCTAAGGCAATCGGAATTATTGTCAAAAATCCCGAATTCGCCGATGTCCGTTCTTTGGAAGGAGTAGCTCCGACGAAGAATCATGCGGTCTTTACCATTGCGGTACCGACCACAGCGGGAACGGCTGCCGAAGTTACGATTAATTATGTTATTACTGATGTCGATAAGAAGCGGAAGTTTGTCTGTGTGGATACTAACGATATTCCGGAGATTGCAGTCGTCGATCCCGAGATGATGAGTTCGATGCCTAAGAGTTTGACGGCAGCGACAGGAATGGATGCTTTGACTCACGCAATCGAAGGCTTCACGACTAAGGGTGCTTGGGAGATGAGTGATATGTTCCATCTCAAAGCAATCGAATTAGTCAGCAAGAATTTACGTTCCGCGGTTAAGAATGAACCGGAAGGAAGAGAAGGAATGGCTTTGGCTCAATACATTGCGGGTATGGGCTTCTCCAATGTCGGCCTAGGCTTAGTTCACTCGATGGCTCATGGTTTAAGTGCTTTGTATGATACGCCTCATGGCGTAGCCTGTGCAATCATTCTGCCGACCGGAATGGAATATAACGCTGATTATACCGGTGAAAAATTCAAAGACATTGCCAAAGCGATGGGAGTTGAAGGCGTAGAAAAAATGAGTCAGGAAGAATATCGGAAGGCCGCAATCGCAGCCGTTAAAAAACTATCTTCCGATGTCGGTATTCCCACCGATCTAAAAGGAATCCTCCAGGAAAAGGATGTTCAATTCCTCGCCGAGAGTGCTTATGCAGATGCTTGCCGTCCGGGGAATCCCCGCGACACCAGTGTCGAAGAAATTGCGAAGCTTTATCGCAGTTTAATGTAATTAATAATCCCGTCAGATCTTCATGATCTGACGTTTTTTTTCTTCTTGATGGCGAAACTTGTAACAAATGATATAATAATTAACGAAGGGTAGGAGTTTCCATGAGTTATCCAACTGATTTGATACCATACACGAATTATATTATTTTAGCCCTAGTTGCGTTACAGGTCTTTATGGGTTATCGCAAAGGCTTAGTTTATCAAGTCTTTAATTTGCTAGGAGTTTTAGCCGCTATTTTGGTTTCCTGGTATTTTTCACCGGTCTTAGCCGCCAAGTATAAAGTCTATCCGGAAGCGTTCGCCCCCTTTACGGGAACGGATCTCGGAAGCATTTTCTATACGAGAATTAATACGCTATGTTGGTATGCCTTATTGTTTGTGATCGTAATGTTATTGTTATTATTGCTGAAACCGTTAATGAAGTCCTTAACGAATCTACCGATTTTAAAAATCGTCAATCATCTTACCGGTGCGGTTTTTTCCTTAATTCCGGCTTTAGTTGTCTGGGTCTTGGTTGCCTATTTCTTTGGAACTCCCTTGATTGTCAATGGTCAAAAAGTTTTGGACTCAACCGTCTTAGGACCAATTCATAATGCAACTCAGAATGTCATTACCTTAACCAAACAACCTTATATGACTGAAAGTGCGATTCAGAAACTTATCAGTAATTCTAATTCCCTAACACAAGAAGATGTCCAGACGTTGTGGGATTGGTTATTAAAAGAAGATGCGGATCCCGAAGTCGTTAATCAGTTTTTAACTGAACATACTAAGGACTTGGATATTCCGCAGGTTCAAAGAGATCAGACGCAAGTCGAGAACAATACCACCAATGAATAAACAGGTAGCCGAAATCTTAGAATATCCTGCCATCATCGAAAGAATCAAACATTACTGTGCTTTTTCCGGTGGGCGGGAATTAATTGAAAATTTACAGCCGGATAATTCTTTTTTGGCAATCACTAGGCAGTTGGAATATACTTCGGCCGCTTTAAAATGTACCTATGCTTTCGGTTCGATGCCGTTTATGGGAATTCATGAGATTCGGCCGGCGGTCAGTTATGCGATGCGAGGCGGAATTATCGGAATCGATGAT
>JAEZBR010000065.1 GCA_023426935.1 Bacillota bacterium
CTTTACGACTTTAATATTTGTTTAAAAATATAGCTGGCTTTTTTCTCCGGAAATGGTGTCTCTCAATTCCGGAAACATTGGCTCACAAATTCCGGAAATGGTGGCTCGTTTTGAGCGGAATATTCACAAACAAATTTGTTTAAGCTCTAGCAACATAATGGCAACATCTGACGAACATTCAACTAATAATTTTATCTTAATATGACATATAAAAAGCCTTACTGATTTTTCTAAAACGAAAGTCGGTAAGGCTATTTTTATGATTAATATTTCTTCTTTTACAATTATACTGGTACTTTTGAGAAAATAAACAAAGCAGAACATTATAGAATTCGGGTTAATGCATCCGATGCGGATTACGAAGGCGAATGTGTTGTATTACAAAGTAATCATTATGATAAGGGATCGCATCACTGATGTGGCCTTTTTTGAGTAGGGCTAGCTCAAAATCTATGGGGAGACTAAAAATTACGATGTGTATTACTTACCTTTTCAATCTCTGGATATTTTTATGCTGACTGCCGCAGGCATTCTGGGAGTATTGCATCTTTCTGTACCGGTCCGTCTGTCTTCTGCGGATAAGTATATACCGGAATACCTGCATCTTTATAAGCTTTTTTAAGCTGATCAATAAATTTCCAGCTGGTCTCGATCTGATCCCATGCACTGAACCATGCGTTATCGTTTCTCATGCATGCATTCAGCATTCTTTCATATGCTTCCGGTGTATTGCGGCTGAAGCTGTCCATGCAGCTTTGGCAGTATTTAAGCTCCACTTGATCCAATTCATCATATTCACCTGGTTTCTTTACATTAAACTGCAATCGGATCTCTTCACTTGGTTGAATGCGAATGACAAGCCTGTCTGGCAGCACGCCTGGTGCTGAAGGTCTTAATGTAAGAATAACTGATGTGTGGCGATCGCTGCATTTTTTTCCTGTACGGATAATGAATGGAACATCTTTCCATCTTGGTACATCCACATACAGTTTCAACGCAGCATATGTTTCCGTTACTGAGCTTTCAGAAACCTTTAGTTCTTTTCGGTAACCTTCGTACTGTCCAAAAATAGCTGAATCTTTAATATTCTCTTTGGTAACAGGACGCAGATTCTGCAGAACAGTCAGTTGCTGTGCTTTGATATCAGAAGAGGAAGGATCTTCCAGTGCAGTTATGCTGAGAAGCTGAAACAGATGATTTTGAACCATGTCTTTCACAGCTCCGGCCGCATCATAATATCCGCCTCTGGTCTCAACCCCGACCGTTTCAGTTGCCTCAATTTCTACACAGGCAATACTGCGGCTGTCCCAAATATTGGCGAAAAATGGATTCGCATATCGAATGTTCAGTATATTGCGAATCATTTCCTTGCCAAGATAGTGATCTATTCTAAAGAGATGCTGCGGTTGGAATGTGCTCTCTAGGAGTTGATTCAATTCCTTGGCATTTTCCAGGGTATCTCCAAATGGTTTTTCCAGAACAATATTCATCTTCGGATCAAGGTCAATGGTCATGCATCCTTTAACAATTGATGCAAATGAAGAGGGCGCAACAGCCAGATACAGAAGCTGAACATATCCTTCTTCATTTACTATACTGTTGTATTTCTGCAGTCTGCTGTATTCATCGATGTTCATGAAATCCATCTTTAGATAATCGACCATGGATAGAAATTGTGATAATTTCTGACCGTCTTTGTCCATGCGGGCAAACTGCATGATCCAGTCATGGATAAATGCATGGTATTCTTCTTTTGTATAGGGTCTTCTGCCGATTGCTAGGATATGGCTTTGCGGATCAAGCTGGTTTGATACAAAAAGGTTGTACAGCGCTGGCATCAGTTTGCGGCAGGTCAGATCTCCCGTGCCTCCAAAAATTGTGATTCTAGCCTTAATTATCTCTGTGCCAGACATGATGGATATTCTCCCTTCCGTCAATTGTACTGAAGCGATGGGCTCCAAAGAAGTCTCTCTGTGCCTGGATCAGATTGGCACCAAGATGATCCGCGGACAGCTGATAGAAATACGTCAAAGCGGATGTATACAGAGGCAGCGGGCAGTTCTGCTCAATACCGCAGATGCATAGAGTTTTTAAAGCATCTAAGTTTTCCTTTGCTCGTTCATAGAACTGCGGATACATGAGAAGATGATCTAATTTTGGATTATCTGAATATGCTTTCATAATATCCTGCAGAAGTTCTGCTTGGATAATGCACCCGGCTCTAAATATTCTAGCAATAGATGACAATTCGAGATCCCAGTTATAGCGAATGGATGCATCTTGGTACAGATCGAAGCCCTGTGCATATACTTCGGTCTTGGCTATTAGATAGGCTTGATAGATAACTTCTTCAGATATAGTCTTGGCTGGCTCTTCGGCTGTCATTTCTTTGAACTCACTGCGCCAGGTCTGCATGCCGCTCATAATGCGAGCCTGGAATGCTGCTGTCAATAGAGAAGCATTTCGTTCCTGCTGCAGGGCTTCGATAGATGTCCACTTTCCAGTACCCTTGCTGCCGGCGGCATCGATGATCTTATCCACCAAGTCAATGCCATCATCATCTTTCTCAAGAAGAATATCGGCTGTGATCTCTACTAAAAAACTATCGGCTTCGGTATGTTTCCATCTCTTAAGCATTGCTGAAATACGGGCATTTGAGTAGCCTGCTTTTTTCAATAGGAGATAGGTTTCTGCCAACAGCTGCATATCTGCATATTCAATGCCATTGTGCACCATCTTGACATAGTGTCCAGCTCCATCCGGTCCTATATACGTACAGCACGGCTCTCCATCTTTTTTTGCGGCTATGCTTTCCAGCAGAGGTCCTATTTGTTCATATGCATGTCTGCTGCCGCCTGGCATAATGCTGGGGCCTTTTCTCGCTCCCTCTTCGCCACCGGAAACGCCGACGCCAAAGAACAGAATACCATCTGCTTTCAGATCGGCCTCTCTGGCAATCGTATCGCGGTAGAAAGAATTACCTCCATCCATGATAATATCGTCTTTGTCCAATAAATATTTCAAGGAAGAAATGCTATCATCTACTGGTTTTCCAGAAGGTACCATAAGCAGAATGCGCCTTGGTTTCTTCAGCGATGCTACCATCTGCTGTAGGGTGTCTGCCGCCATGCACGCATCCGGTCTTTCTTCCTGCAGGGCTTTTGCCTTTGATGCATCGCGGTTATATGCGCATATTGTTATTCCATGATCCATAAAATTGAGTGCAAGACTGCTGCCCATTACACCTACACCGATGATGCCAAGATCAAAAAGCTGTTCCATTTATTTATCCTCCATTGCAATTGATACGATTTCTGGAATAGTGATGCTGCTTTGTATTTCTGCGGGAATTCCATTTTTCAAGTTCATGCTGACCAGATTGTTTGTAAAGCGATTGCCCACAAGCAGATACGGTTCGCTGAGCAGTATATCCCGTGGGTGCTGTCCGCCGCTGGATATAGTCTGAATCAGTTCTGTCTGAGGCCGTATTTTCACTGTTGAAATGATATCCTGTGTTCTTGTGGATATATACAAATAATGCTCGTCGGATGACATCCTGATTGCTGCTGTATCTTTCACATGTGTCAGTCCGTCCGCAAGTATTGATATCTGTCTTTTGATCTTCATGGATGCTAGATCAATTGTAAACAGTTCATTGCTGAGCTCACTTACTAAATACAGTGTCTTTTGATCATGAGTGATGACGCCGTGCCGCGGACCAGTTCCATCCGGAAATACGAGTTCTGATACGACAGTGCCCTGCATGTTCAGTATCATTAGCCGGTCCAATAATAGACACGGCACAAGCATTAAGTCTTTCCAGAACATGATCTGATGAGAACCTGCATTATTCCGTATGCATGTTTGGTTGGTAAGCTGCAGCTGATCGCTGTTCATGCATAGCTGGCTGACGGTTCCTTCGTGATAATTGACAGTGTAGATCATATGATCTTTCACGGTTATAAAACAGGAGGTTTTATTCTCGTAATAGAGAGAACTGATTTCTTTTCCCTCTTTATCAAGAACAACAATACCGCTGCTTCCCTGATGATCGGCAAGTGCATAGATTCTGTCTTGATCCACACATAAGTACTTTGGATTGCGGATTTCAGCAAAAAGCTTTGCATTGCTTAAAATGCCATCTTCAAATTCGAAGCTGTAGATTCCCTTGCTTTCCTTTTCTGTATATGTCCCAGCATAGCCAACTTTCTTCATACCCATGTCTCCAATGTTCTTGTATTTTATCAATTATACCGACTATTTGCATTTGTTATGCTCAGAACATTTTCATAGTTCTTCAGCTTTCCGCAGCTTAAATCATCTATTACTGTGAACTGACTCCAGGAACAATAGCGTTCGAATAGTAACGTACATATAAAAACCTTTATACGCATTGTGGTTATGACCCAATAATGATCAAATCGACATTTGTCACGAATTATGGAATTGTGCATATCTAATGGTATAGGCGCTTCTGAATGTCTCCATAATGGAGACCCAAGAGCTCAAATAGTCATTCACCATTAGTTAAGCGAGATTCCGAGATTTTATTTTTTTAATCACGCTTAATAAAACTACCCGTTTTGCCATCTATGTTATAAAAGAATTAAAAGGGAATTTCATGTGAGGAATGAAAAGAGAATTTCAACAAAATTCTGAAATTTTTGTAAAAACACCAAGGCAACACCTAGAACCAAAAACGGTTTGTACAAAGTGAGGCTATAGATTGCCGAAGATTGAAGTCAAATCATCAGAGTCTAGCATCCTATCGGTTTTTGATTTGGCGTTGGTGAGCATCGTATCAACTCGGTCCTGAATGGTGACATCTATGAAGTGATTAATATCGATTTTTCTCAGGGTGAAGAAAAGAAGCGGATCTCGGTCAAAGCGGGTACCGACACCATACAGTGTCGCCGCGACATGTTTGCACATTAAGGCCCAGTCAGGACATGAACAGCTAAATGAAATCTCTTTGGGGCTGGGAAACAGTCCGTTTTTCTGGAAAAAGAGATCTTTCATGTCATCGGGAAAATTTCCTGAAAGCAGGGTCTCAAGACTTCCTAGTTTTCTACCGCACTGTTTCATAATACTCTGACACTTATTTTTAGAAAGCGGAGCGATGTGAATTTCAACTTTGTAAGGTGCTTTTCTCGATCCTTGTACCTTGGCTTTGATAAGTCCGGGTTCAATCTGTAAATCAATGACTGAACCATTACGTACATACCGCTTGCCTCGATCAATTCGGGATTCATAATCGGCATAGCGTTCCAGATTCTCACACCAAGCCATTCCCCACCACGAGCTGCAGATCTTTCTTCCCTGCACAATGACCGGATCATAGATAAGACCTTTTTTCTTTGCTTTGCTAGCACTCTTGGCCGCATTCTGTTTCAGTTCAGCAACAGTTGGCTGATTGTAATACTGAGTATCCCAATTGTTTGCCATGTTTAGCCTCCTACTGATCCAACTTCAGCAGTGACATAAGTTCTTCATTGCTAAGTTCGGTAATCCATTTTTCTCCGCTAGCTCCAATAATATTAGCGGCGAGGGTTTTCTTAGATTCAATCATTGCATCAATTTTTTCTTCGATCGTACCTTTGCATACTAGCTTATGTACCATGACGTTCTTTGTCTGACCGATCCGGAAGGTTCGGTCGGTTGCCTGGTTTTCAACTGCCGGATTCCACCACCTATCAAAGTGAATGACATGATTGGCTTTAGTCAGGTTTAAACCGGTACCGGCGGCTTTAAGCGAACATACGATATAGGGAACATAGCGATCGGATTGAAAGGCTTCAACGATAGAGCTGCGTTTGTTTACGGATACTCCGCCATGAATGACATATCCTTGGGTATGAAAGATCTCACTTAAATACTGGGAAAGATACCCAGTGATTTCTTTAAACTGGGTAAATACAATAACCCGTTCCCGTTTTTCATAGATTGTTTCGCAGAGTGCTCTGAGCATTTCGAACTTACCGCTATCTTCCGGAGTGAAGGTTTTCAAACCAAGATACTGATCTGGATGATTGCAGATCTGTTTCAGCTTCATGATCAAGGTTAGGATCATGCCTTTACGTTCAATGCCGGTGGATTCCTGTAATACCTGTTTGGCATCAGTGACTGCCTTGTGATACAGCACAGTCTGTTTCTTGGACAAATCCGTATAATCAATCATTTCAAACTTATCAGGAAGATCTTTGATGATTTTCTTATCGGTCTTCATCCGTCGTAAGAGGAACGGATTTACCATGGTTTTAAGCTTTGCATAGTCTTCCGGTGTTTCATCCAGACGCTTGCAGAAATGAGAAAAATCGGTACTGCTACCAAGTAAACCTTTATCAAGAAAATCAAAGAGACTCCAAAGATTGGTCAGGTCATTTTCAATCGGAGTACCGGTCATGGCAATCTTCATCCGACCCTGGAAGGTTTTGATTGTTCTAGTCTGCTTGGTTAGGGGATTTTTGATTGCCTGTGCCTCATCCAAAATGATGCAATCCCATTTCTGTTTGGAGAGTTCTGTCAGTCTGAGGGTCATGCCATAAGTTGTAAGGTTGAGAAAAGCCGGCTTCTGAACCATCTTTTGCAGGGTATCATTAGGCAGTCCATGCAGAATCTGAAGATTCATTTCCGGAGCGAATTTTTCCTGTTCATGCGACCAGTTACCAATGAGTGATGCCGGTACGACTAGCAGGACATGGGCATCAGGATTATGCTTTCGCATGTTTTCCAGATAAGTCAGGACCTGTAGGGTTTTGCCAAGCCCCATATCATCGGCAAGGCAGGCGCCAAAACCAATGTTATCCATGGTAGAAAGCCATTCATAGCCATCTTTTTGATAGGGACGCAGAGAGGCATGAATAGATTTTGGTATCGGCACTTCCTTGATGTTTTCAGGATGACGCAGTTTCTGCAATAGTTCATTGAGCCACTGACCATTGGATACTAGAGTGCCGTTATCTGCGTCTAATTCACTGTCTCCCATCTCTTTGCGCAGAGCTTCCAGAAGTGTAATAGTATCTTTAGAGGAATGCATGCGCTTAAGTAAGTCATTCAGTCGGGCATGATCGACCGCAATCCACTTACCTTTGAGAAATGCCAGTCCTTCGGTCATATTCAGGAGCTGGCGAATATCTTTCTCCGTAAGCTCTACCCCATCAATTGTCAGGGAAGGAATGACACTGAGAATGGAATTAAAGCCAAGAAGTGAAGGCTTATCATTGCCCATTTTCATACTCATTGAGACATTCATAGCTTTTCTTCGCCACCAGTTTGGAATGCGGCAGAGAATGCCTGCATCTTCAATTTCATCGATGTGCTTGAGAAAATCAAAAGCTTCTTCCGCTGACAATTTCAACGGGTGAAACAATTCGCCACTCTTCATGAAACCAGCAATCAGAGGACATACATCCGCAGCCTTGTTCAGACAACTTAATAATTCCAGCAATTTCTTGCGATCAGCATGATATTCAGTTAGGGCATATTTTAAGGGAAAGTGCTGAATCTTTCCGTCCTTTCCTTTTGAAGCATAGGTAGCCATGAAAGCAAAGGGAAATACCGGATCCTTAATCTGTTCTACCAGATGGAAAAAAATCCGCTCCGGGACATGTAAATTTTGGTTTTTCTCGGCCAGATACATATCTACGGTGCCATGGTAAGCCTTAATCTCTTCCTGATATTGTTTCTGAAACTTTTTATAGATATTTTTGAGCCAATTTGCGGTGATATTCTCTGATCCTAACCCAAAGGGCACGGCTTCCAGAAGCTTATCAATTTTTTCATCGGTCAGGACGACATTGGCCTTGTCTCTTGCGACTTCCAGTTCCGGTAATTCTGTAAGACCTTTGAAGAAGGATGAAGAAAAGGTATAGAGAAAAGAGGCGGAAGGAGTCAGATTATCGGGTTTTGGCCCGGAGCCAAGGGTATAGAGAAGATGTATTGCGTCCTCCGGAGTCCACTTATATGCTTCCGTTTTGGAAGCTTCATCCATGTCATCGGTAATATCTGGTAGGAAACTATCGGCGGTAAATAGAAATCGAATACCTGACAAGTTCATCATAATGGTACTCTCCTGATTTTCAGAAAAATTATAGCATATCGAGAATATGCTATTCGCACTAGATCAATAGCTGCGGTAACTATAGGTATAATTGGGTTAAAAATGACTCGGAATCTTTGCTGATTCCGTTTTTAGATATGGTAGAAATTGCAACCTGATTAACTCTTGCATAAGGAAATATTCTGTGCTTGGAAAACTACTAGTAGATTTTTCTTTTCGCTTATTCCTATAGGTATGACGCTTACGATATATGCTAACAATATTAATTCGATTCAGAAAAAATAGTTTACCGACCAACTTATGTGGTAGTATTTTTTTGTTGGAGACTTAGCTCAGCGGGAGAGCACTCCCTTCACAGGGGAGGGGCCATGGGTTCGAACCCCATAGTCTTCACCATCCTTAACTAATTATTTTGAATCATATATAGCGGTATTATCTAGAGTGTTATCCGTTTCTAAGCGAGGAATGTATTTATTAACACAATAGAGTACAGTCGGAATAAGCGACAGTAAAGCAAAGAGAATATAAGTATTTATAACGCCAAAACTTTCGGAGATAAAGCCATAAAGAAGGGTAGATAAAGCAATCCCGGCGCAGGAATAAGCATTCACTAAGCCGAATACTTTACCGCGGTGTTGTTCGGCAATAACACTGACCATGACCCCGTTAATAATCGCGTTAAAGATTGTGTTACAAAAGGCGGCGAGTGCATTGATTCCGGAGAGCGGAATGAAACCGATCGTTAAGGAAAGAATAATATTCAGAATGGTGGTTAGTACCAGAAGATTTCGAATAAGTTTTATCTTATCACCTTTAATTCTGATGACTGAAACTAAGGTCATACCTAAAATGGCCGCGAAACTTTCGATGCCTAGATAGATACCATATTGTTCAACTGAAAGGCCTTTTGCTAAACACCAAGGATATAGGATCGCGGACATGCCGGCCCCGAATAAATTAAGCATAAAGGCGGCGATCAAAAAATAAAAGAGCGATTTACGGCTAGTGATATAGTGAAGGCCATCTTTCAGGTCTTGGAGAATGAGTTTGATATTAATGGATACGGCTTCCGCTTTTTGAACCGGGATATTGATAAATAATTCCGTAAATGAGGAAATAATAAAACTGATTCCGTTGATTAAAATCATTAAGGGAACGCCAAAGAAAACAACGAGGAAACCGCTGCAGGCACTGCCGACCATCTGGATTAGATAATTAGTCCCCTGATTGATTGAGTTAGCCTGAATTAAATCATCTTTACCGACTAATTGAGGCAAGACTGTCATGATTGCCGGTCCAAATATCGTGTCACAACAAGCAGAAAGAAAAGCAATCAAAATAACCATCCAGACTTCAAGCTGATTATTAAAGGCGAAGACGGCGGCGATAATCATTAAAAATCCTCGGATAAGATCGGTACCGCAGATAATCTTTTTGCGATTTATCCGATCGACTAGAGCCCCTGAAAGCGGGGAAAGAAAAGTCTTAACGACATATCCGATGGACGTCATGATTCCCATTAACGCGGTGGAACCGGTGGTGTTATAAACCCAGATTCCAATCGCAATACTATAAAGAATGTTTCCGATGTTGGAAACAGCACTTCCTTGCCATAACAGAACAGAATCACGATTAATCAATTTACGTTGGTTCATATACGAAATATTATAGCATGCAGACTATTCACACAAATAATTCATTTAATATATTGACTGATATCTATGTGATGCTATACTATTAAATAGATAGATGTCAATGTGAGGTTTTAGGATGACAACTTTAGAAGCGGCTGCAGTCTGCAGAGCATTAAGTGATCAGAATCGCCTAAAAATTATTAGCTTGCTTACTACCGGCGAGAAGTGTGCCTGTGAATTATTGAAAGCATTTGAAATAACGCAACCGACGCTTTCTCACCATATGAAGATTCTAAGCGATTGTAATTTAGTGAAAGCACGCAAGGATGGTAAATGGATTCACTATTCACTTAATTGTAAGACGCTTTCCGCTTTTCGCATTTATATCAGTAGACTGATCTGTAAGTAGAAGGAGCAAAAATGGTTTGGGAAATAATTCAAAATCAGATATTGGGAATGAAATGGCTGAATAAGTTAATCGGTTCATTGTTAACTTTTCTTGGAATTGATCTCACTTCTAGAATTGGTGGTAGTATTCAGTTCTTTTTCTATGATGTTCTGAAAATAATAATATTGTTGTGTTTTTTGATCTTTCTTATCAGTTATATTCAAAGCTATTTTCCACCCGAAAGAAGTCGCAAAATTCTGGGAAGATTCCATGGGATCTGGGCAAACTTGGTTGCTGCTTTATTGGGCACCGTAACTCCGTTTTGTTCATGTTCTTCCATACCCTTATTTATCGGTTTTACGAGTGCCGGACTTCCATTAGGGGTAACCTTTTCCTTTTTGATATCTTCACCAATGATTGATTTAGGTAGCCTTGTTCTACTGACAAGTATTTTTGGGATTAAGGTTGCTATAATTTATGTTGTCGTTGGGTTGGTGATTGCCGTTGCCGGCGGAACCTTAATTGAAAAGCTTCATATGGAATCAGATGTTGAAAGTTTTATTTATAAGAGCGGAAATATTGATATTGAATTACCTAAATTAGCTCAGAAAGAACGCTTTATCTATGCATATGAACAGATGACCTCAACCCTCCGCAAAGTTTTTCCTTATATCTTAGTCGGGGTCGGAATCGGAGCGGTGATTCACAATTGGATTCCTACGGAATGGGTTGAAAAAATTCTCGGGGGTAATAATCCTTTTGGCGTAGTAATTGCAACTTTAATTGGGGTACCTATGTATGCGGATATTTTTGGCTCGATTCCAATTGCAGAAGCCTTATTATCCAAAGGTGCATTGCTAGGAGTGGTATTGTCATTTATGATGGCCGTAACCACCTTATCATTGCCTTCGCTGATTATGCTGCGCAAAGCCTTAAAACCGAAATTATTAATACTGTTTACCGCAATATGTGTAATCGGAATCATAATCGTAGGTTATTTCTTTAATGTTATTCAACCATTTATTATCTAAAAAGGAGATCAAAAAAAATGGAACAATTTAAAAAGAATCGAGATGAAGTATGCTGTGGGAACGGTGATTCGAAAAGAATGACTGAAGCCGCAAAAGAAAAGAACATAGAGGCCAAAGTGAAAATATTGGGTGGCGGATGTGCTAAATGTCAAGCCTTGGAGAAGGCGACTAAAGAAGCATTGATTCAACTAGGAATGGATGAAACAATTGAACACGTGACGGATTTTAACCAAATCGCTGCTTATGGCGTTATGTCAACTCCTGCCTTGGTATTTGAGGGTAAAGTTTTATCCTATGGGAAAGTTTTAAAAACGAAAGAGATAATTAAACTATTACAGAATCAACAGTAATAAGTCTCAACCTAAATAGGTAATATTGGTTTTTCATCGGAATTGCTGCTAGTCACAAATGGTTATCGAAATCAAAGGGGTTAAACCGGAAACAGAATTATTATGCTAGGATATTAAGGGAAACCAAATAACCAAAATTGTTTCTTTGCGAAACATAGAAAGCGGCAATATGAACAAAGAACTGAAACCCTTATTTACTTCATGGCAGATCGGAAAATGTGAGATTAAGAATCGCATTGTTATGACTTCAATGGGAGGTACGAACCTATTTGGCTGGATGGAACAGAACCATTTCGATAAAGAAGGGGCTAAGTTTATTTTGGAAGTCGCCAAAAATAATGTCGGTTTAATTCTTCCGGGGTGTCAACCGATATATAACCCAATGTTTGGACAATGGTTATATAAAAATGACCAAATGTATCGTGATTTAAAAGAATGGTTACCGGAATTTCATCAAACGGGTGCGAAACTATTTGTACAGTTGACCGCTGGTTTTGGTCGTTCTTTTACGATCAGTGAAATGATGGAAAAAATATATGTCAATAAATTCTTAAGGGCGGTAGCAAAACCGGTAATGAATTTAGATAAGATTACGGCTTCGGCTTCACCTTCACCTAATCGCTGGTCAGATAAAGTTCCCTCTAGGGAAATGACAGTGGCGGAAATCGAAGAGTTTATCGCTGCTTTTGGTAAGACTGCCAGGAAATTGAAAGAGGCAGGTGTAGACGGGGTAGAAATCCATGCGGTACATGAAGGATATTTGTTAGATCAGTTTACTTTGAAGTATATAAATAAACGAAATGACGAATACGGTGGGAGTTTAGAAAACAGATATCGCTTTGCTGTTGAGATTGTTAAAGCTGTCAAAAAAGAATGTGGTAATGATTTTCCGGTTTCTTTACGATACAGTGTCGTTTCCAAGACCAAAGGTTTCCGTCAAGGAGCGCTTCCTGATGAAAAATATCAGGAAGTAGGCCGGGATATGGCGGAATCGGAAATAGCGGCGAAGTATCTACAGGATGCCGGTTACGATTGTTTAAATTGCGATAACGGAACTTATGATGCTTGGTACTGGAGTCATCCTCCGATTTATATGCCGGAGAATTGTAATCTTAGTGATACCGAACATCTTAAAAAGTTTATCGATATTCCGATAATCTCGGCCGGTAGATTAGATCCTTATGTGGCCGCTAAAGAAATCGCCAAAGGAAACTTGGATGGAGCGGGGTTTGCTAGACCATTTTTAGCGGATCAACAATGGGTCATTAAATTAATGAATGATAACGAAGCGGATATTCGACCCTGTATCCTCTGTCATAACGGTTGTTTCAATATGAGCCATTATAAAGGAGTACCGAATGATCAGGATTTAAACGATAGTTTGCATTTATCTCGATGTGCAGTCAATGCGGAAACGATGCAGACTGATGTTCATTATTTAAAGAAGGCCACATTATCTAAGACCGTAATTATTATTGGCGGAGGAATCGGAGGGATGGAAGCGGCTAGAGTTTTGAAACTGCGGGGTCATCAACCGATAATATATGAAAAATCGAAGGTCTTAGGCGGTACTTTTATTCCCGCCAGTTCCGAATTATATAAGGGAAAATTAAGAGATTTATTGACTTGGTATTGCCGACAGATGAAAGAATTAAACATTGAGATTCATTTAGAAACCGAAGTCAAAGATTTATCTCAATTTAACAGTAAAGATATCATTATCGCTACCGGTGCAAAACCTAGGATTCTTAAGGTTCCGGGGTCTGAAAAGATGATCGAGGCCTGTGAGTTTTTAAATGGTAAAAAAGTAGGCGAAACGGTGGCGGTCATCGGTGGCGGTCTTACTGGCAGTGAGATTGCTTATGAATTAGCTTTAAAAGGAAAGAAACCCATAATAATCGAAATGAAAAATGATCTGATCGCGCAAAAGGGTGTTTGTTTAGCTAATAGCTCATACCTAAGAGAGTGGTTTGCTTTACATAACATACCGGTTTATCTGGAAACGGTATTGAAACAGGTAAAAGATAATTCGATTATCTGCTCGAATAAAACCGGTGAAGAAATCGAGATTGTTTGCGATTCGGTAATCTCTTCGGCTGGTTACATTTCTTCACCCTTAATACCGGCAGGAAAGAATGTTCACTTGGTCGGTGATTGTAAGACGGTGGGAAATTTACGGACCGTTATTTGGCGAGCCTACGAAGTAGCAATGCATATTTAATAAGCAAAATGAATGATTAATATACTAGCCAAACTGGCAAAAATAGGTTAATGGAACGAAATGTTGTATATTAATAGTAGCTTTTAATCAGAAAGCAGGAGGAATGAATCTATGCCATTATTTTGGGAAATTGTTAAATGGGTTGTTATCGTTGGCGTTCTTGTTTATCTATTTTTTACCTGTCTGAATATCGTTCCGCAGGAAAGTGCTTATGTTGTGGAACGATTAGGAAAGTATCATACGACTTGGAATGCCGGGATTCATCTAAGAATTCCTTTTGTCGATCGAATTGCCTGCCGAGCTTCTCTGAAAGAACAGGTTGCGGACTTTGCACCTCAACCGGTTATCACTAAAGATAACGTTACGATGCGGATCGATTCGGTTGTTTATTTTAAGGTAATGAATACTCATGATTACGCTTATGGTGTTGAGAATCCTATCATGGCGATGGAGAATTTAACCGCCACCACTTTGAGAAATATTATAGGTGATATGGAATTAGATGCTACGCTTACTTCCCGCGAACAGATTAATTCAATCATGCTTAAGACGATTGATTTGGCGACCGATCCTTGGGGAATTAAAGTTACCCGAGTTGAATTGAAAAATATCGAACCGCCGGCAGCGATTCGGGAAGCAATGGAAAAACAGATGAAAGCCGAACGCGAAAAACGGGCAGCGATTTTAACGGCTGAAGGTGAGAAACAATCAATGATTCTAACGGCTGAAGGGCAGAAGGAATCAGCAGTTCTCGCCGCCGAAGCGAATAAACAAGCAACGATTTTAGCGGCCGAAGCTCAAAAAGAGAAAGAAATTCGCGAAGCTGAAGGTAAAGCGGAAGCAATTCGTAATGTTCAGAAAGCGACCGCGGATGGCTTGCAGTTTATCAAAGATGCTAAAGCTGATGATGCCGTAATCAAACTGAAATCGCTTGAAGCGTTCAGCGCTGCGGCTAATGGTACGGCTACTAAGATTATTATCCCTTCGGAGATTCAGAGTTTGGCTGGATTGGCAGAAGGCCTAAAGGAAGTAATTAAGTAATTATGAACGGCTCATTTTTCTTCGTGATTTTAATTCTTGCGATCACTTGGTTTATTATTGTCTTCATCTTTGGATCAAGAAAGACTAATGAGCATTCTTCGAAAACGATTTCGGATGACGGCCATCGGATACCTAAGAAACAAGATATCACCTGTTATGGCGAGTATGGTCATGATCATCCCGAAGATGTTCAGCCTCGATATATTGTTCATGAAGAACCAGTCGAAGGCTATGTAATTCTTAACGGGATTAAGAGAAAACTGGAAGATTGTAAACATTTATAGTTCTGAAATCGCAGACGGCTTTATTGCCCGGCTGCGATTTTTAAATTAATTCTGAAAGGAGCACAATGAATTATCGTAAATTAGGTAAGACTGGATTAGAAATCAGCGAGATCGGCATGGGTTGTGAAGGATTTTTTGAAGACAATTGCGACATGACATCGAAATTATTTGATTATGCCCAAGAAAACGGCATTAATTATTTCGATTTATATGCCAGTGATCCCAAGATGCGTAAAGCAGTGGGGGATGCATTAAAGGGAAGAAGAGATAAATTCTATATCCAGTCACATCTCTGTTCAATCTGGAAGAATGGACAGTATCTTAGAAGTAGGAATCTTAAAGAAGTTAAGGAAGGTTTTGAAGAATCTTTAAGTTTATTACAGACTGATTATCTCGATGTGTGAATGATTCACTATTGTGATTCTTTAAAAGATTATCAGCAGATTCTGGATAACGGGATCATTAAATATGCGAAGGAGTTAAAAAAAGAAGGCAAGATACATCATCTCGGATTAAGTTCGCATAATCCAGAAGTGGCTTTGAAGGCAATCGAAAGTGGCGATATTGAAGTCTTGATGTTTAGCGTCAATCCTTGTTACGATTTACAGCCGGCTGGCGAAGATGTCGAAGAATTATGGAACGACAAAAATTACGAGAAGCCCTTAACGAATATGAATCCTCAACGAGAACAGCTATATGCTCAATGCCTTCGTCTAGGGGTAGGGATTACGGTCATGAAATGTTTTGGCGGCGGTGACTTGCTAAATGCTCAGGATTCGGAAGCCGGGGTGGCCTTAACGGTAAATCAATGCCTATCCTATGCCTTAAGTCGACCGGCGGTTTCATCAATCATGTGCGGAGCGCATTCCGTTCAACAGCTATTAGCTTGTCTGAAGTATGAAAGCGCGACAGCTTCTCAGAAGGATTAT
The DNA here is from genome assembly GCA_023426935.1 of Bacillota bacterium. Lineage (GTDB taxonomy): Bacteria > Bacillota_I > Bacilli_A > Erysipelotrichales > Erysipelotrichaceae > RUG11872. The sequence continues at coordinate 15,938 of JAEZBR010000065.1, forward strand.
GCGACAGCTTTGGCCAGTTTCCCCAAAGTCAGCTGGGAAGGACATTGCATGTATTGTAACCATTGCTTACCTTGTCCCGCTCAGTTAGACATTGCATACATTATGAAGTATTACAATCTTGCTTTAGCACAGAAAAGTATTCCCGAAACCGTTAGAGAACACTATGCTTTACTAGAACATCATGCCTCAGAGTGCCTGCAATGCGGTAGTTGTGAAACACGCTGCCCCTTCAAAGTGGCGATTAGGGAGAAGATAGAGAAAGCGGCGGAATTATTCGCTAAATAATCAAAGAGTATAAAATCCTATACAGTAATTCGTTTCATTTTTTTGCTAGTTTCGGGCTTTAAAATTAGAAGATATGCTACAATTTAAACAATTGTAAAAACTAACTTCGGAGATTTAAAATCGCTGGTAAAGATTTATAAGTTAGAGATAGAAGGGTTATTAATGATTGAAAAAATCGAAGCGCTTGCCGCCGATATCGACATGACTTTAACTTTCAAGGGTGAGCCGCTTCCCCAACCAACCGTTGAAGCTTTTAATCTTTTCCATCGAAAGAAGGTATTGCTAGGTTTAGCTACCGGGCGGGAAATTGATGAAAGACTGAAACAGACCGGAGCCTTCTGGGGACTGGATTTTGAGTTTGATTTTATTATCGGAATGAACGGTGGAATGGTCTATGACCGCCATAAAAATAGCATGTATTCGGTTGAACTGATGACGACTAGGGAAATGACAAAGATTCTTACTTATCTGATGCCACTAATTGAGAAATATAAAATCTCAATTAATGCGGAAGGCGGCGGGAATCACAATGCGATGTATATCGAGAAAGAACTTATTGAGGCGGGTAAACGTCATGGTTTCTTCTTTGTAGATAAAACCGGCGATATTAACGGTTTCTGCGATAAAAGAGCTTATAAGATTTTGTTTCGTTCCAAACCCGAATATGGTGATTTGATTCGCAGCGAATTCTTAAAGAAATTCGGCAAGGATTATCAGATTATTGAAACTTATCCGGGAACGGTTGAAGTAATGCCTAAGGGAATCGATAAAGGAAACGGATTATTACGTTATGCGAATAGTGTGGGAATTGCAATGAAGAATATCATCTCTTTCGGTGATAACGAAAACGATAATACCTTACTTGAAATGTCCGGATGGGGCGTCTGTTTAAAAGACGGGAACGAAAAAACCAAGAAATTAGCTGATGACATTACTGATTATAGTTGCGTGGATGGCGGGGTAGGACACTATCTAATGGATCGTTGTATGAATGCCAAGTTATGTAGCCATTAAGATTAATGCCCTGTTAATAAATCTGGTTAAAGGCTATAATGATTCAAATTGGAGGATCAATCGTGGAAAAACTGGTAATTGCCGATTCATCATGTGATTTAAGATCAGAGCCGGAAAAATTAGAAGTGGTGCCTTTGACAATTAAAGTCGGGGACCAGGATTTTATTGATGATGATAATTTAGATTTGAATAAAATGCTCGAGGCTCTAAATACTTATTCCGGGAAAACTTCAACTTCCTGTCCTTCGGTTCAAAGTTGGGTCGATGAGTTTAATAAAGCCGATGAATGTTTTGCGGTAACGATGACCAGTGCTCTTTCCGGAACGTATAATTCGGCGCGTGTCGCCAGTGAAATGTGTATCCAGAAAGATCCTAAAAAGAAAATTACGATTTTCGATACTTTATCTACCGGTCCGGAAATGGCTTTGATTATTGAGAAGATTCAGGAATTGATTAAAAACAATATTTCTTTTAATAAAATCGGAGAAATAATTAATGAATACCTGAAAAAAACGCATTTATTATTTACTTTGAAATCTTTACATAATCTGGCGGCTAACGGACGAGTCAATAAGATAATCGCCGATGTTTTTGATTTACTGAATATGCGCATGATTGCGATAGCCAGTCCGGAAGGAACAATTAAGCCTTTATTCAAATGTCGGGGCAGTAAGAATGCTTTAAGCAAGATGATTGATTACTTAAAGAAAGAAGGCTATGTCGGCGGAAAGATTCGGATTAGTTATGTCGTGGATTCTGAAGATTCGGATAAGTTAAAACAAGAGATTTTAACTGAATGGCCTAATGCTGATATTGTAACTCGTCCAACGACGGGCTTATGTAGTTACTATGCTGAAAAAGGCGGAATCCTCGTGGGGTTTGAATCCGCGTAAGTAGTTATCTAAAATCTTCTTTCGATTTTAAACGTGAATTAAGTTTATTTGAGATAAGAATTAATCTTCACTTCATTTTTTAGTTCATCCCTTAAGGTTTTCATAATCCGGATATCGTCATTATCCGCGGTTAAGTTATGGCTTAGTAAATGATATTCGGTAGTGGCCAATTCGTAAGCTTCCTGGTAACGTTTTAAGGAAGTTAAGTCTAAAATCGTATCGTGAACGATTTGAATCGTTTGGGGATCGAGTTGTCCATAAGTATCTAGATAAAGGTTGAATAAATAATTGTCAATTTCTAAGGCCTCAGAATAACGACCGATTTTGGAAAGAATTGTCGCGTAATTGTGCAGACAGATTAATGTCGCTGGTTCCTTTTCACCTTGATACTGACGACGATAATCAAGAGCGGTCTTCTGATAATCAAGTGCCTCTTCAAAATTGTTGGTAAAGAAATAATCGCTACTAAGATCTTCTAAAGCTTGCCAAGTGTATTCGGAAGAAGCACCAAAGTTCTGGTTCGTTTTCTTATAACGCGGTAAATCGATCTTTAGGGCTTCAAGACAGAGTCTTTCTGTGCGATAAATCTTTGATAATAAAGCTTCGATTAAGATACTTTCAACATTATTTTCTCCGTATAATTCAAGACAAATTTTGAAGGCTTTTTCGGCATAACCCTGTGCAGTACCCCATCGTTGCCAGTTTTGAAACATTCTGGCGGTGTTATATAAAGCGGAAATCGTTTCCGGGCTTTTTTCCCCAAAGATTTCCAAGTTACGTTCCAAAAGATATTTCTCTAATTCGGTACTATCCGCAAAATTATCAAGGTCTTCTAAACTCATCGCAATTTGATGGATTGCTTCCAAGGTTTTAGGAGCATTAGCACCATAATGGATCAAACACAGTTGATAGATCTTGGCGTTTAGAGATAGAGCTTCCTGATAGGCCTTTATGCAACCTAAAACTATTTGTAGATTATTCATGACGGGAAGATTGACTATGCTACGGTCGCCATATTTTTTAACCATGCTTAGATATGCCATGGTTGCATTATAATAAGCTTCGGATTGGTTGCCATAAAAAACTTGATAATAGGCTAAAGAAGATAAAGCATTATCGGTTTCATCAGCGTTTTTACCATGGAAATTTAAACAAAGTTTATAATTTTGGATCGCGGAATTTAAGGCTTTTTCACCATTACCGATTTGTTCATAGTCTTTGGCTAGATTTTTTAATGAATTGATTAAAATGGAAACCGGGAATTTCTCTTTGTTGTTGAGAAAACTGATGGTATCCTCATAATATTTAAGCGCATTTTGATAGTCGGAAAGACAATCATAGGCTGAACCGATACTAAATAAATAGTAGGAATAAGCGAAACAGTCTCCTTGACACCAATCCAAGTATTTAAATTGATATTGTAAGGACAGTTTAATAAATTCCGGATATTTGCCGGCTTCAAAATAAGCGTCAAGAAGCGCATCTACTTTTTTCAAGGCCGCATCTGGTTTGCTCTCATCGATCTGGACGTTTATTTGGTCATGCTCAAACTTTGAATGAACTACTTTGCCGCTATTTAAGTCAATATAGTAGGTCCGATTTTGTTTTATAGTTTTGGAGCTAGATTGTTTATTCTCAATTATTGCAGAAGGAATGTCGGAAATCTTAAACTCATCCGCTAATTCTAAATATTTTGTGAGGATTTGTTCCTGCTTGGGTGTAACTCCGCTTAATATCTTTGTTACTATTTTTTCAATCTCTTGATTGCTCAAAGAAGCAGGGATTAAAAGAAGTCGTTCAAAGGGATTTGTGGTATCAGCGCTGTAGTCAATCGCGATCTGGTTATTTTCGGTTTGATAAATTAGATAATAGTATTTATCGGGGACCCAGATTAATTGTTCCGCAGGGATAGTCCCAAAACGATAATCCAAACCAAAATATTCGCTCATTCGATGGGCGCCTTGCTTAAGAAATTCATTTTCGATTAAAGTAGTTACTTTCACCATTTCATCTTAACACATTAAGCTAAATATGAAGCATTTGATTCAATAATAGAGGGTATAATAATGTCGAGGTGATTGTTATGGTTTACTTTTTATCCGATACGCATTTCGGGCACGAAAACATTTTAAAAATGGGTCGCGCACAGTTTTCTTCAGTCAAAGAAATGGACGATCTCATGCTTAATAATTGGATAAAAACCGTCAAACCGGAAGATGACATCTATTTTCTCGGTGATTTGTTTTTTCGCGCCAAATATGATCCGGAGATTATTCTTAAACAATTGACCGGACATATTCATCTGATCCAGGGAAATCACGACCGTGATTGGTTTATTGAAGATTATCGGAAATATTTCTGCGAGATTTGTTATGCAACAATTATCATGAACGGTTCACATGCCGTTTATTTATGCCATTATGTGACCTGTGGCACAACCGGAAAGTTTATGATTCATGGCCATATTCACGCTGACTATAGTTTACGCAATTTCTATAAGCGAGTTTTATTGGAATCGGATAAGTATTTAAATGCTTGTGCCGATGTCAATTACTTCAAACCTGTAACTTTCAAACAGTTGGTTAAAAACTCAAAAGATGCACGAGAAAAAGCAATCTTACAATACGGTGATAAGTCAAATCAGGAAGATGGGGATACAATTTAAACATGGTTAAGCAAAGAAATATGATTCGTAAGGCGATAAAGAATGATTTGTCCCGGATTGCGGAGATTTTCGTTTTTAATAATCGTTTGAATTATTTACCGATCTTTAAAGATAAAGCGTATTCCTTTTCCAAACTACAGGTCGTCTCGATAATCGATGATTACTTTAGTAAACCGCAGATCTTAGGTAATATCTATGTCTATGATGATGGTTTGATCAAAGGATTTATGTTGATAACCGATTCAGAAATTCGCAAGTTTTATGTCGACTCATTTTTTCAGAATGAGGGAATCGGTCATGAAATGATGAAATATGCGAAAGAGCAATTATCGGTCAATCATCTTTGGGTTTTGGAAAAGAATGAACGGGCGATTGCTTTTTATCAGAGCTGTGGGTTTAAAAAGAACGGTCAACGAAAATTAGAACCGCTTACCGCCGAATACAGTATTGAATTAGTCTATTAAGAATGAGTTGGGAGCCCCCTGAAGAAGAAACTAATTACGGAATGATTCTGGGATATCCGGTTGAAGAGTCACAACTGTTATTTATCAATCTTGGTTCAGGGAATTTTGAATAACTTCATGATTTAACTTAATGAATAGGCAGATAAGATATAATGTTAATATATCTAATGGCAGGTGATAAAGATGGAAATTGAATTAACTAAAACAGTCAGAGGAAAGAAGCTGATTCTGCGTAGTGCCAAAAAAGAAGATATAAAAATTTTGCTTCAGAGCCTTAAAGATCTTAATCAGGAAACTAAGTTTTTATCGAGTGAACCGGAAGAAATTAAGTACACAGAAGAAGGAGAATTATCTTTTATCAACGCACTTAATTCTTCGGAAAAGAGTGTTATGTTACTGGCATTCGTTGATGACCGGTATATCGGAAACTGCATGATGAAACAGGGAAGTACTTTACGCAGTGCCCATCGGGCGACAATTGGAATTGCAATATATCAGAAATATACCCATCAGGGTTTCGGAGAAGCGATGCTGGAAGCTTTAATCGAAATAGCCACGCAGGCTCAGTTGGAACAGTTGGAACTTAATGTAGTTTCCTCCAATAAGCCCGCGATTTCTTTATATACCAAACTGGGATTTAAACAATATGGTTGCTTACCGCACCAGATGAAGTATCGCGATGGTGGTTATGCGGATGATTATGTCATGATAAAATTTATTAAAGGAAATGATTAAGATGACTAAGGATGAATTATTGAATGTATGGTTAGATGAAGAAAAAAAAGCGAAGATTACCGGTTGGGATTTTTCCCATATTAATGATGAATATGAGGAGGAAGATGATTTGCCTTGGGATTATTATAAGATCGTCAAGGAATGCTTGACTTCCCAGTCTAGACTTTTAGATATCGATACCGGAGGCGGTGAATTCCTACTGTCTTTAAATCACCCTTATAATCTATCTAGTGCTACGGAAGGCTATGCCCCGAATATTGAATTATGCCAAAAGAAACTATTACCCTTGGGAATCGATTTCCGAGGAGTCGACGGAACCCAGAAAATGCCGTTTAAGGATCGATATTTCGACTTGATAATAAATCGTCATGGCGACTATATCGGCAAGGAAGTCTATCGGATGTTAAAAGATAAAGGTAAATTTATTACCCAACAGGTCGGGGCCGAAAACGATCGGGAATTAGTTACTTTGTTATTCGGGAAAGAATTATCATTACCATTTCCTAATCAATACTTGAGGATTGCAAAAAAGGAATTAAGCAATCAGGGATTCAAGATTGTTACCGCGAAAGAAACTTACCAGCCAATCCGATTTTATTCCGTTAAGGCTTTAGTTTGGTTCGCGAAGATCATTGAATGGGAGTTCCCGGGGTTTGAAGTATGCAAGTATCAAGATAATCTCTTTAAAGCCCAGAAAATTTTGAAAGAAAAGGGTAAGATTGAAGGAAGGATACATCGGTATATATTGGTGGGAGAAAAAGATGGAAAAATTTAAATTAGTAAGTCCAAGTAAGAAATATGAAAAAGAACTAAATGATTTCAAGAAAGAAGTTCTGAAGGCCGGTAGCAACGATATGTTCGCCGGTTGCGGTGATCTAGGAAAAATGACGGTGCCGGAGTTTATCGAATACAGTAAACTATTGAGTAAGAAAGAAACCTGCCCTAATGATAAAGTCCCCGCAAATTATTATCTGATGGTTCGCAATGAAGATGATCGACTAGTCGGAATGATTGACTTAAGGCATCATATCGATCATCCGATTTTAAGCCTCTGGGGAGGACACATCGGTTATTCGATTCGACCTAGTGAACAAGGCAAAGGATATGCGAAGATAATGTTGAAGCTTGATTTGGATAAAGCAAGGGAATTAGGCTTAAAGAAGGTTTTAGTTACCTGCAGCGATAATAATCCTCGCAGTGAAAGAACAATTATTGCGTGTGGAGGAATTTTTGAAAATAAAGTTATCGTCGATAATGAGACGATTGAACGGTACTGGATATCGTTGGAGGAAACCAAGTGAAGCAGCAACAAATGTGGGAAGCGTATCTTAAAGAAAATCCGGCAGCGGATAAGTATCAAGCCTGGGCTTTCTGTGGCGGCGGGGAAATCGGAGATCGGTTAGCGAATCTTGTTTTAGAAGGTAAGAAAACCGCGACGGCCAGTGTTTTAATCGCTTATCAGACCGAAAATGAACCTATCCCGCAGGTAAATGATTATAGTGTGGTTCTTTATGATAATAATGAAGCAGCCTGTATCATTCAGACTACTAAGGTCTCATTAGTGCCATTTAATGAAGTAAGTAAAGAACATGCTTACCACGAAGGCGAAGGAGACCGTTCCTTAGATTACTGGCGTAGAGTACACAAAACCGCTTTTACGCCTGATTATGAAGCGGTCGGTAAAAGCTTCGATGAAAAAGGAATCTGTGTTCTGGAAGAATTTAGAATTGTTTTTCGTTAGGTAAAAGAATGATTAAGGAAAAGAAAATTATTGTCTTAGGTAGTCCGGGTTCCGGGAAAAGTTATTTTTCGGGGAAACTGGCGAATTTAATTCACTATCCGGTTTTTTATTTGGATAAACTGTATTGGAAAGAAAACTGGGTTGGAATCAGTACCGACGAATTAAGGAATAAAATAAACAAAATCATGGAAGAAAATAAATGCTGGATCATCGACGGTAATTATTCCTCAACTTTGGAAATGCGCTATCAAAGGGCAGAACTTATTTTTTATTTTGATCTACCAAGCGAAGTCTGTTTAAAATCACACCAAGAAAGACTTGGAAAGAAGCGGGTTGATTTACCTAGTTATTTGGAGGAGAAAGAGGATCCAGAGTTTGAACAGTTTATTAGAGATTTTCCTCGAATTGAAAAACCAAGGTTCTTAAATATTCAGCAGAAATACCCCCAGAAAAAAGTAATTATTTTTAAACAAAGAAGTGAAGTAAATCTGTTTTTAGAAAACTTAGCTTCAAATTAAAAAAAAATAACGCTTTCATGCGATAGTTTTCTGAAAATTGGGTGAATGTTCTTGCATTATACGAGTGATACAGTTATAACTAACTCTGTTTATGATATAAATGTGAAATATATCGTACTCGGAGGTGAAATTATGAGAGCGTTCGAAATCTTCAAATTCGTTAATAGCGCCATTGTTGTTCTCTTGACCCTAGCTTATCTTTACCAGGTAATTTATATGATTATCGGGCTGATTTATCGTAAACCTGCCCGTTTGGTTCCGGCTAAGCGTCTAGGGCGTTATGGGGTCTTTATCAGTGCCCGTAATGAAGAGGGAGTCATCGCCGAATTGATTGGTTCCTTGAAAAAACAGAATTATCCGGAAAGCAAATTCGATATTTTTGTCTTAGCGGATAATTGTACCGATGAAACGGCTGAAGTAGCAAGAAAGGCCGGAGCGAACGTCTATGAAAGATTTGACCGTAATCAAGTCGGTAAAGGTTACGCTTTGGATTATCTCTATAAAGAAGTAGTTGCTAAATATGGTATTGATTACTATGATGGTTTCATCGTTTTCGATGCGGATAATCTAGTAGATCGAAACTTCATTAGAATGATGAACCGGACCTTTATGTCCGGCAAGTACGATGCGGTTACCTGTTATCGTAATTCCAAGAACTTCGGATCTAACTGGTTATCGGCTAGTTATTCATTATGGTTTTTAAGAGAAGCCAGATTCGTTAACTACCCGCGTAGTTTAATCGGAACCAGCTGTATGATTTCCGGTACCGGCTTTCTAGTATCTAATCAGATTATGAAAGAAAATAACGGTTGGCCTTATCATTTGCTGACCGAAGATATTCAATTCTCCGTTTCCTGCGCCCTCAATAATAAGATGATTGGTTATTGTGATCAGGCAGTGGTTTATGATGAGCAACCGACCTCATTTATGCAGTCATGGAAACAAAGACTGCGTTGGTCTAAAGGTTTCTATCAGATTAACGGAAAATATTTAGGAAGTTTGGTTAATTCTGCTAGTACCGGCAAGAAAAACCGTATGAGTTGTTACGATGTCTTGATGACGGTCGCACCATGTATGTTATTAACAATCTTCTTCTTCGGTTTTAACCTCTTAATGTTAGGCTGGGGTTTCACCATGCCTTATTATCTTCAGGTTTTATTCCAAAGAGAAGCGACTAAATATCTAGTATATGCCATCATTAATTCCTACTTGGGAATGATCATGATCGGCAGTTTGACGGTTGGCACGGAATGGAATCGGATCAAAGCAACGACGGTGGAGAAGATTAAGTATATCTGGATGTTCCCGTTCTTCATGGTAAGTTATATTCCGATTACTTTACAGGCCTTGTTCTCCAAAGTCGAATGGTCACCAATCAAGCATTACTCCAGCAAGACGTTACACAAGAAAGATAATCAAGCTTATTCTTCCGAGAATTAAATAAGACACCATTAGGTGCCTTATTTTTTTACTTTGAGTAATGCTTCAGATTGTTGCTGTTTCGCTGCTTGAAGATACCAGTATTTCGCTTTAGCTGGATCCTTGGAAACAATGATTCCTTCTTCATAGAATTCACCAAGATTGTATTGTGCATCCCGATCGCCATTCAAGGCAGCTTTCTGGGTCCAGAAAAATGCAAGATGATTATTCTTTTTGACTCCTAAACCTTCATAGAAGAAATATCCGACTTGGCATTGAGCTAAAGGGTAGCCTTTTTTTGCTAGTTCCAGATGTCCCTCAAAACACTTTTCATACTGCTTGGTCTTGTAGTACTTTTCAATTAATTCATTACATCTTGTAAGTTCAGGGCAGGGTGGATAATAAGAACTGGTCATTATTTCTTACTTACCAGTTTATCATTCAATTCTTTCGTTTTTTGCGGATCGAATTTTAAGACTTGACGATCGTAAGTCATTAAACCGTTTAATTCTCTTTCCACATCACAAACCTGAGTATAGATTAAAGCACTTAAACCTTGGTTAACTAAAGGAAGAACTTCATCATTGATAAAAGTATCGTAGCGTTTCATCAATTCATCCTGATTCTTTAATTTAGCGTAACTGAAAACCTTCTGTTGGTCACAATGGTCCTTGATTACTAAGCCGAATCCGCCGGCTTCCGAAATCACGAAACAACGCTCATCGCGATGTCTCGGTAATTTTAATTTGTCGAAGTATTCATGGAGACTTAGAAAATCACCGCAGCCTTGATCGACCCAACCACTGGTAGAATCGATTAATCTAGTTTGATCTAAGCTTCTGATTAGATTAGTGATTCTGATCGCGTCGAACTGTCCCCAATGTTCATTGAAGGGTACCCAGACTACGATGCTCGGATGGTTCTTTAAAGTCGCGATCATTTCAATTAGTTCATGTTCGTAATCGGTTCGGCTTTCGGGATTCCCTCTGCCGGTAATCCGATATGCGAAGGAGGAATTATCGGGGCGCCTGATTCCTAGCTTTTCATCAGCCATGCCCAAGGCATCCGGAAAGACCGTACCTCCGGCAATCATATCTTGCCAGACATAGATTCCTAACTTATCGCATAGATAATAGAAATATGGTACTTCGACTTTCGTATGTTTACGAATCAAGTTGAATCCGAGTTCTTTAAGAGTTTTTAGGTCATATTCCAACGCTTCTAAGGAAGGTGGGGTATAAATACCTTCTGGCCAGTAACCTTGGTCTAGAAGGCCTAATTGAAACTGTGGCTCATTGTTTAAACATAAACGGGCATGGCCTTGGGCATCGTTCTTCAAGGAAATTTTGCGGAATCCGAAGTAGGAAGTTACAGTATCTAAACTTTCGGTAAAGACAATCTTAAAAAAGTATAAGTAAGGATCATCGATAGTCCAGAGATGGGGATTAGTTAGTTTAAGTTGTAATTCTTGGTTAGTGGTTCCTTCATAGATCTGATTGTTTAGAATCAGGTGATAGTTCTCATTTTCATTGCTAGATACTAGCAGTTTCAAAGTATTCGAATCGATAGCGGTTTCGATCTTCAGGTCAGTCAGATAATTACTCGGTACCGGTTCCAACCAAACCGTCTGCCAGATTCCCGAGACCGGAGTATAAAATATCCAGGAAGGATTAAACTTTTGTTTACCTTTCTGCTGCCAAGAAGAATCACTGGGATCTTCAACGATTACGGTTAGTTCATTGAGAGGCTTTAAATACTTCTTAATTTTAAAACTGAAGGGTAGGTAACCGCCTTGATGGCTACCAATTGTCTGACCGTTTAGAATCACTGAACAACGCCAATCAACCGCACCGAAATGTAAAATGATTTCTTGAGCGTTCCATGAAGCCGGGATGGAAAAAGTTTTATGATACCAAAGCCTTTCGGATGGCAATAATTTACGTTGTACCCCGGATAATTGTGATTCCAAGCAATAGGGGACAATTATTTTTCCGTTATATTCTTCGATTGTTTTAACTTTCTGATCGCGGATCGCATAATCCCAGGGTCCGTTTAAACTGAGCCAGTCTTTACGCACTAGATCGGGACGGGGATATTGCGGTAAAGGATTGTTTGAATCAAAGTTCAAGGAAAATGAGGTGGTTAATAAGTTTTTAATTGTCGTAGTTTTCATAGTTGCCCATCCGTTCTGTACTTATTATAACGCAGTTGTTTAGTTAATGTTCAGATATCAAATGCGGTATAATAGGAACAGAAAAGAGGTAAATACATGTCATTACTTGAACAATTGAGAAAAGAAAATATGCAGGCGATGAAGGATAAGGATGCCGAAAAAAGAGGGACCTGTACCTTATTGATGAGTGGCTTGATTCTGGCGGAAAAAGAGAAGAAAGAGGCTTTGACCAATGAAGAAGAATTGGCAGTTGTTGCCAAAGAGCTAAAACAAACAAGAGAGACCTTGGAAATGACCCCGGCGGATCGGGTTGATTCCTTGAATCAAACTAAACGGAAGATTGCTATCCTAGAGTCTTATCTGCCTAAACAACTGAACGAAGAAGAGATAAAGGATGCGGTCGAAGAAATCTTAAAAGAAAATAATCTGGAACCCTTAAGAAAGAATCAGGGGACCATTATGAAAACTTTCATGGCTAAGTATAAGGGCAGTGCCGATGGGAAAATGGTTGCCACAGTCTTAGGAAAAATTCTAAAATAAATACTCGCTATCTACGAGTATTTTTTAGTTTACTTCTTTGGATACTGATTATTCGAATTGCAAGCAGCATCAGACTGCCGATAAGGATCTGTAAGATAATATTTATCGGAATGGCAACAGATAACTGGACTAAAGTAAGTTCTAACTGTTGAGGATAGATCAAGGAGGTAAGAAGTGGGGTAACCACTAAATAGCCAAACAGGTTTCCGATAATAATGGTCAGACAATAATACAAAAATTGGTTAAGGGTGAATTTATCATGAAGGTCGGTTTGGTAAAATGCGAACATTCCGACAATCAAACCCATGAAAAAGCTGCCGAGAGCCCAATCGTACCAAAGCAAAGTATTTGCGAATAAATCCGCACATAGACTTCCTAGAAAAGCACAGAGTCCCGCCGGTAAGCATCCAAAGAATCGGCCGACTATTAATGGGATTAATAACGCAAAACTTAAGTAAGTGTTGGTGAATAATTTAATACTTCCATAACTAAGCAAGCAACCGTATAAAAGAGCACCAACGATAATAAAGACGAAAGTCATAAACTTCCATTTGCCAGCTAGCTTTCGCATGACTCGCTTGAATTTCATGATTGAACCCCCCAGAGTTCTAACCCCGATGTAATATCTTTATGAGTTCATTCTAATCGTTATTACCGATTATTACAATTAATTATGCCTAGATGGCAAAATAGTTAGAAGCAGAGTCGCTATAATCGAGTATAATATCGAAAACCGGAGGAAATTATGGCTTTAATCACTAAACAGCAGTTATTCGAAATGAAACAAGCAGCCGCTCATCAGCTTCCCGCAGATCTTGTAATCAAGAATGTTCAGTTAGTGAATGTGGTGACGCAGGAGATCCATCGCGCCGATATCGCCGTGAAGGATGGCTATGTCGTCGGTTTCTGTGGAGATAAGGCGACGAAAGTTATTGATGGTACTGATTATTATTTGGCACCGTTACTGACCGATAGTCACATTCATATCGAATCGACAATGTTAACACCGGGTCAGCTGAATGATATTTTATTACCGAAAGGAATCGGAACGATCGTGGCCGATCCACATGAAATTGCCAATGTCGCAGGTAAAGACGGTATTGATTATATGTTGAGTACTTTAGACGATTTGGATCTGGAGATTAAAATCGTTTTACCGAGTTGTGTTCCTTCGACCAATCTTGAAGATTCCGGCGCCAGACTGACCGCCAAGGATTTAAAACCATACTATAAAAACCGTCATGTCTTAGGCTTAGCGGAAGTTATGGATTATCCGGCCGTTTTGCATGATGATGATATGTTGACGAAAGTCTATGATGCTTTGGAAGCGGGAAGAACCTGCGATGGTCATGGCGCAGTCCTAGATAATGTCGGCTTAGATGTTTATGGAACGATAAGAATTAAAAATGATCATGAATGCGGCGATGCCAATGGGATGAAAGAAAGATTACGTCGCGGCATTTATACTTTTATTCGCGAAGGTTCAGTCACGAAAAATCTTAAAGATCTGATCGGTTCGATTGATCGCTATAACTATCGTTATGCCTGTTTATGTACCGATGATTCTCATCCGGATGATCTGATCAAAAACGGGGGAGTCGATAATGCGGTAAGAGAAGCAATAAAATGCGGAATCGATCCGATTATTGCTTTAACCATGGCAACTTTGAATGCGGCGGAATGTTATCACTTCCCGGCTAGAGGTTGTATCGCCCCGGGCAAACGGGCAGACTTTTTCTTATTTAAAGATCTTAAGAATATTCAGGCGTTGCAAGTGTATCGTAAAGGTGTTTTAGTTGCAAAAAACGGAAAGATTATCAATCCGAAGAAAGAGCTGGTTTCTCCCTTGACGAAGAAAGTTAAGAGTTCTGTTAACTATGGGAAGATCGCGGCTGAGCAATTACAAATCCATCTTGGGAAAGCCAAGAAAATGCGTTTGATTAAAGTCGAAGCGGGAAATGTGGTGACTTTTGAGAGTATCGAGACCGTCAAGAAAGATGAGAACGAAAATTTTATTGCCGATGTCAATGCGGATCAGTTGAAGATTGCGGTCGTAGAAAGACACCATGCCTTAGGTAAAGTTGGTTTAGCGGGAGTTAAAGGATTCGGATTACAAAGTGGCGCCATCGCCACGACGGTAGCGCATGATTCACATAATCTGATTGTGATTGGAACTAATGACGAAGATATGTTGGAAGCGATGAGACAATGTAAGTTAATGGGTGGGGGATATATTTATGTCAAAGAAGGAAAAGTTATTGCCTCGGTACCTTTAACCATCGGAGGACTAATGTCCGAAGCCGATATCAAAGACATCGTTTCGCAATTGACTAAGATTCATGAAGCGGTCAGCAAGAATTCTAGGCGTTTGACTTTTAATCCGTTTATGATGCTTTCCTTTATTTCTTTACCGGTTATTCCGGAATTAAAATTAACGGATCAGGGATTGGTAGATGTCCGTCATTTCTGCTTTGTTTCGCCGATTGTAACCCGGGAATGATTTGTGAAGTAGTTTGGTATGTGTTATAAATAGAGCGAGGATGAACATGAAAAATCGCTTTAGAAAAAAAGTGTTGGTCGTTACTAGTCTTTGTTTTGGATTGTCAGTATTATTTTCGTCATCCGTAAATTCAGATGCCAGTATCGGCCGCAAAATTGAAGTTGCCGCTGACGATTTTTCCTTTGATTTGGCACTTTGGAAAGCTCAGGGTAAATTTATCAGCCTGGAAGAATCTCAAGAAATCAAGAGCGAAGAAAAAAGTAAGGATACCGCCAAAGTTGTTGACGGTAGCGATACCAGTTCATTAAGTGATGAAGCCAATAAGCAGAATCAAAAGTATGATAATCCGAGTAATCCGGATTCCGGCCAAACTAATATTCCCGATATTGTGACCGACGGTGATAATAATGCGCCTACCGATAATATTAGTACCAATACGCCGGTCGATAATACGACTAACAATCAAAAGAGTGCGGCTGCGCCGGGAATTATCGCTAATCCCCAGATAATGAATAATGATATGGGTGATTCAGTTTATTACAATACCGACGGAAATGTTTTAAGCGGTTTCTGGTTAGTCGATAATGTTCTTTATTACTTTAACAAGATGGGAATTGAGACTTCCGGTCTAATTTCAGATGGTGACTCAGTTTATTATCTTTCCGATCATTCTTTGACCAAGAATAATTGGTTGAGTGTTGATCAAAACACCTATTATTTCAACGCTAACGGGGTTGCCGTATCAGGCGTTTCTTTAGTAAATAATGTTTATTATTGTTTTAGCGAGAACAGTCTTTTAGTTAAAAATGGTTTCAAAACCATCTCAGGCCAAACCTATTATGCAGATGGCGAAGGGAAAGCCCAGATCGGTTGGTATACCAATGCGGACGGAACTTATTATTTCTCTAATAACGGGAACATGTTATTGGGATTTCAAAGTATTTCCGGGGCGACTTATTGTTTCGCCGGTGATGGAAAAATGTTAAAGGGTTTTCAAAATATTGATAGCAAAATCTATTATTTCTTAGATTCCGGGAAAATGGCTTTAGGCTTACAAACCATCAATAACGATACTTATTACTTCGGTAGTAACGGAGTCCGTTATTCCGGAGCGGTAACGATTGGTGGAACCTTTTATTGTTTCGATCAGGAAGGTAAAAAAGTATCTGGTTTTCAAACTACTGATGGTTATACCTATCACTATGATAATAGCGGTAATCTGACTACCGGATTCTATTCTGTCGCTGGACTTAAACTGTTTTTTAACAGTCATGGTCAGTTGCTGAGTACCACGGCTAAAAAAATTATCGATGTTTCCTATGCCCAAGGGAGTATCAATTGGGATACCGTCAACAGTTACGGTGATATTGACGGAGCGATCTTAAGGTGTGGATTTGGCGCTGAAGGCGGCGATAATCAATTTGTTCGCAATGTGGCTAATTGTAACCGTTTAGGAATTCCTTATGGTGCTTATTTATATAGTTATGCCGAGAATACTTATGAAGCGAATTTAGAGGCGCAGAATTGTATCAATAGGTTGCGGGCAGCCGGGGCTAATTTAAGTTATCCGGTTTATTATGACTTGGAAGCGAATGATTATACTAGACATCTGACTGAAGCCGAGTATACCGCGATTGCGCAAACCTTTATTTCGGCGATGGAATCGGCGGGCTATACGGTCAGGATCTATAGTTATACTTCCTTATTGAAAGAAAAACTATATAATCCGGTTTTACTGCCATATATCGATTGGGTAGCTCAGTATAACTGGCGTTGCAACTATGATTTAACGACTTATTCCGGCTGGCAGTTTACCAGTTCCGGTTCAGTACCGGGAATAAACGGTAATGTCGATATTTCGTTATGGTATTACTAAATAAAGGAGCAGGAAAATGAAGAAAAACAGTGGTTTAAAGAAAACAGCAGGCGTAGAAGAAGTAAAACCGGAAAAAACCGAAGAAATCGTGACCGAAGCTCCGGAAGTTAAAGAAGCGGTAGTCGAAGAGGTAAAACCGGAAGCGGTAGTCGAAGAAGTACAGCCGGAAGTTGTTACGGAGAAACCGGAAGAGGCTAAAACAGATATCGGCGATAAAGTAAATGAGCTTGTTAGCAATACTTCCCAGAAGATTGCTCAAGCCACAAAAGATTTTAAGACCCAACAGAAAATTAAAGAAATTCGCAAAGAAACCGAAAAATTATTTACCCAACTAGGTAAACGATATTATCAGTTAAGCGATAAGAAGATTCCTGCTAGTTTGCAGGATACGATTGCCGAGATTACGGCGAAGATTCAAGAAGAGAATCATCTTAACGGTAACGAAGCATCGCAAGAAGATGCGATCATTTGTCCTAGATGCCAGGCTGTAAATAACAAAGGTGCGCATTTCTGCCGTAAGTGCGGAAAGAAATTAGATGCATGATTTATCCCGAGAGTTTAAAGGTCAAAGATAAGATTGGGGTAAGTGCGCCTTCGGCCGGACTAGCTTATAAACCAGAAGTTATTAAGCAGGCGATGGATTCCTTAAAAGAATGCGGATATTCTTTAAAACTGACCAAAAATGTTTATTCGACATTGTTAATCAGTTCCAGTGTTAAACAACGCGTTCAACAGTTGAACGAATTAGTTTTAGATCCCAAAGTAAAAACGATTATGATTGCCTGTGGCGGTGATTTCTTAATGGAGATGTTGCCGAAAGTAGATTGGGAAGCAATTCAGGAACATCCTAAATGGATCATGGGAATGAGTGATCCTTCGACCTTATTGTTTATTTTACCGACAAAGTATGATATCGCGACTTTATACGGTGCTAACTTCTCCAGTTTTGCCCGGCTTAAACTAGGAAGACCGCAAAAGGATGCGTTACGGTTGTTATCCGGCCAGATGATCACGCAAAAGAGTTATCGTTACTATCAACCCGATATCAATGCGGATCATTATGATCAAAAGTTCGATACGCCAGTCTCTTGGGAAACGCCAAATGGGGCAGTAGAGACCAAAGGAAGAATGATTGGTGGCTGTATCGATGCCTTGCGGGATATTGTCGGCACACCTTTAGATGGAGTTCCAGAATTTATTGAGCGGTATAAAGAAGACGGAATTATTTGGTTCTTCGATGATTATGCTTTATCCAGCGAAGATTTTTACCATACATTATTTCAGATGAAATTATGCGGTTGGTTCAAATATACCGCTGGCGTCATCTTGGGGCGAGTTTTATTTCCTAAGACCTCCACTCCGGTAAACTATAAAGCTGCTTTACGGAAAATCTTCGGAAATAGGATGCCTTTGATAATGGAAGCGGATATCGGACATACCGATCCGGCAATGTCTATGATTGTTGGCGGCTATGCCATAATAAAAGCCGGTAACGGAACCGGCTCAATAACTTTTGTGAAACGTTAGATTGTTTTATGTAAGTTAGGATCATTCGGGATAAAATCGTCAGCTAAGCGGACGCCTTTTATTCCGGGAACTTCATCGAGTAAAAGGGCTTCGACCCCACCGCTGATCGTTTGGTCTAACGCCATACACCCGGCACAGGCTCCGAAAACGCGAACATAAACATAATCGTCCTCGATTTTTACTAATTCCAAATCGCCGCCATCGTATTGTAAGTAGGGACGAATCTTCGCAATAGTTGCTTTGACTAATTCTTCATCGACCATAAGGTCCTCCTGTCTAATAGAATTGGAACATCACGTAAGCGATAACTAGACCTAAGACAATCCCGCCGATAACTTCGGTCCATTTATGACCTAAGACATCTTTAATCTTGCTGAAATAGATGGGATCGTCCAGTTGAAATTCGGTCATTACCTGCAGATCTTTGATCAGCTGCTTAGTAATCTGGATGTTCTGACCTGCATAATACCGCACATTTGCGGCATCGTAAATTACAATGATCGCAAAGACCAAAGTTATAACAAACAAAGTTGAAGTGAAACGCTCTTGATAACCGACTGATAAGGTAAGAGCCGAGACCATTGCGGAATGGGAACTTGGGAAAGCTCCGGAAGAAAAAATCAGCGAAGGTACCCATTTATGATGAAATAAAAAATGAAATACTGGTTTCAAGGCTTGTGCTAATACTAACGCAACCATTGAAGTCCAAAACGGAAACATTAAGTCTAAGGCTGAATTCATCCCCATCACCTCGCTAAAATTATACACCGGGAATGTTCTTTTGACGATAGCCATTGTGCTATAATTCCCTTTGGTTAAGGAGAACGAAAGTGAAATATCAGGTCGGAGATATAGTGCAAGGTGTCGTAACGGGGATTCAGCCCTACGGAGCTTTTGTCTTATTACCTGATCATACAACGGGATTAATCCATATCTCGGAAATCTCTGCGGATTTTGTCAAAGATATTCACTATTTTGTTTCGGTTGGTGAGACTTTGGAGCTGAAGGTAATTGATGTGGATTCTGAGAATGATCAATTAAGATTATCTTTAAAAGCTCTAAGACGAAATAATAACCGGATCCATCCGAAATATCTAGGCCGGGATAAGATTCCAACCCCGATCATTGGTTTTCGCTCTTTGGAAACCAATCTACCGATTTGGATTGCGGAAAAGGAGCAAGAAAAACATGATTAAAGTCGATTATTCCCAAGCATTATTGAATGAAGATGTTGGTGTCTACCAAGATTCGGTAAGTAAAGTTGCTAAGGAATTGATGGAACATACCGGAAAGGGCAGCGATTATACCGGTTGGGTCGACTGGCCAGATAACTATGACCACGAAGAATTTCAACGGGTTATTAAAATAGCACAAAGAATTCGGAAAGATTGCGAAATCTTCTTAGTTTGCGGGATCGGCGGCAGTTATTTAGGCGCAAGAAGTGCGCTAGAGTTTATGAAAGGCTTATATCCAGAATTAGGACCGGAGATCATCTTCGCCGGCAATACTTTCTCACCGGTTTATTTATCCCAATTATTAAATCATCTGGAAGGTAAAAAGGTTTATCTCAATGTCATTTCCAAATCCGGAACAACAACCGAGACCTCGGTATCCTTTAGAATCTTCCAGCAATATATCGAAAAGAAATATCCGAGCGATGCCAACAAACATATTATTGCGACTACGGATAAAGCCAAAGGTACTTTAAAGGAACTTGCAACCAAGAAAGGTTATGAGACCTTTGTGATTCCGGATAATATTGGCGGACGTTATTCCGTCTTTACTTCGGTCGGTTTATTGCCTTTGGCCGTCGCGGGAATCGATATCGAACAGCTGATGAAGGGAAGTTGCGATGCTTATAAAGAATTACAAGCCGACAAGATTGAGAACAATCCGGCTTATCAATATGCGGTATGTCGGCGTATTTTAGCGAAACAAGGTAAAGTCGCGGAAATGTTAGTGACTTATGAACCTAACCAAACAATGATTGCGGAATGGTGGAAACAGTTATTCGGCGAAAGCGAAGGTAAGGAAGGCAAAGGTATTTTACCGGTGTCCGCCACCTTTACCACTGATTTGCATTCTTTAGGTCAGTTTATTCAGGAAGGAACGAAATTATTATTTGAAACGGTTTTGAAGGTCGATAAGCCGTTAGTCGATTATTCATTCCCGAAGGATGAAGAAAATTTAGATAAGATGAATTATTTGGCAGGTAAATCATTGGACTGGGTCAACAAGATGGCAATGGAAGGAACAATCGATGCGCATGTCAACACCGGTAAAGTTCCGAATGTGGTTATCGAGGTTCCGGATGCATCGGCTTACAGTTACGGTTATCTGATTTATTTCTTCTTCAAAGCCTGTGCCATCAGTTGTTATTTGTTGGATATCAATCCGTTCAATCAGCCAGGAGTCGAAGTCTATAAGAAAAAGATGTTTAAACTGCTAGGAAAAGAGTAATGGTAAAAGAAACAATCATCGGTCTAGCGATTCCCTTTATCGGGACGACTTTAGGAGCCGGCATGGTTTATTTCTTAAAGAAAGAAATAAATCCGAAATTGCAGAAAGCTTTATTAGGCTTTGCATCGGGCGTAATGATTGCGGCGAGTATTTGGTCGTTATTATTACCGGCTTTAGAACTAGCGGGCAAACCGACTTGGTTACCGGCTGCGGCTGGTTTCTTACTAGGCATGGCCTTTCTTTTATTGATCGATAGCATTACGCCGCATCAGCATCTGGAATTAGATCAACCGGAAGGGCCTAAAGCTCATCTGGGAAAAACCACAATGTTAGTTCTGGCGGTAACGATTCACAATATTCCAGAAGGAATGGCGGTCGGGGTAATCTTTGCCGGAATGTTATCCGGTAACGGTCAGATTTCGATTTCGGCGGCGATGGCTTTGGCACTAGGAATTGCAATTCAAAACTTCCCGGAAGGAGCGATAATTTCATTACCTTTAAAAGAAACGGGAATTTCCAAGAATCAAGCCTTTCTTAAAGGAATGTTATCGGGTATCGTTGAGCCGATTGCAGCGATTATTACGATTCTGTTGACTAATTTAGTCGTTCCGATTTTACCGTATCTCTTATCATTCGCAGCCGGAGCGATGATCTATGTGGTGGTCGAGGAATTGATTCCGGAAGCCCAAAGTGGACCGCATTCGAATATTTCGACCATCGGGGTCGCGGTTGGATTTGTCTTGATGATGGTTTTAGATGTTGCGTTAGGTTAATTAGGAAGTTCCTTGACTCTTTCGTATATTGAAGAGAAAGGAACTTTTTATGTACTTAACCATTACCATGCAACTGAAGAATAATCCGGATTTTTTAACGCAAATGTCTAGCAGTTATGTCTTAGCCTTAGCGGAAATTACCAAAGAATACGGTGAAAAGGGCAGGCCGGAAAAGAATAACGAATTACTGCGAAATCTTCCGGCTGGTTCCCGGAGAAAAGTATTAAATCAGGCAAAAAACTATTATCATACCAAGAAAGAAATCCAAACATTTATCCCCCAGAGCTGTATTTGGACCGGTCAGGATATCCGCTTGGATATCATTCATCGGGTTATCAGACTTAAGGATGCGTATGGTGATTATCGGGAGATTTTATTTCAGGTAAATCACTATCAATGGCTATTGCTCAACTATCTGCAGCCTTTTAATTTCCGGATCGAAAAAAGGGATGAGTATTGGTATGGTTGGTTAGTCGGAAAATGTACGCCCGAAGATTATGAATTAGTCGGACATTTATTAGCCGATCGGAAGAAAAAATAATGTGAATTTTTGTGAAATGCCTATAGCCCCTTGAGAGTAAATTCCACCTTGGTTATCATAAAGGAGTATTGGAGGCTAAGAAATGAATAAACTGAGAATGTCCCTATATTCTTTCATGCAAGGTCGTTATGGCTTTGATTATCTTGAAGTGTTTTTAATGGTTTTAAGCTTATGCCTGTCCATTGTTTCTTCCTTCAAGTTTGCCGGAAATTCATTTGTCTCTTTATTGGGATTGTTGCTAACAATCTTAGTTTTATATCGTTGCTTATCGAAAAATATCTATAAGAGACAACAGGAGAATTATAAATTCATCCAATTTTTTCATCCGCTAATTATCAGATTCAAGCTTTTGAAGCTCCAAGCTAAGGACAAGCAGCATAAGTATTTTATCTGCCCGAAATGTCATCAATTGATCAGAGTTCCCAGAGGTCATGGGAAGATTACCGTTAGCTGTCCTAATTGCCATGATCATTTTGATCGGCGGTCTTAAACTATGAGTGTTATTCTAGTTTACGTCATCGGAATTATCGTTTTACAGGTATTGGTTTCGTTCTTATATCGTGTTTATCCGCCCTTAGCAGGCTTAGGCTATGTTGTCGGTTTAGCGGCTTTATCTTATTATCCGCTTTATCGAAGACGGCGATTAATCCAGAAACAAGCCAAAGCGGATAATCAGTGGGCGAATTATCATCCTAATAATTCTTCGCAAACTAATTCCGGAACCAAGAGTCCTAAGCCGGGTAATGTTATCGATGTTGAATATCGGGAACACGAAGTCAAATAAGCGGGAAAGACCGCTTATTTTTTTGCTGAATTTAATGTGAAATGATTAACTTTTAGTTTCGAACGGTTGAATGTTTGTTATAATACTCTAGGTAACTAAGAAAAGTTACGTAAAGCAGAAAACGACGAAAGTCGAAGAGAAAGGAGATTAATAGGCAGTGATTTACTCAAAAGAAGTAGAGCATATGTGTCCAGTATCCTGTGGTGCTCATCATGGCTGTGCTCCCATCCCTGAAGAAGGGAAATGGGTCTATTCCAAAAAGATCGAAGATATTTCTGGTTTGACTCACGGAGTCGGCTGGTGTGCTCCGCAGCAGGGTGCATGCAAGCTCACCTTGAATATCAAGAATGGGGTCATCGAAGAAGCATTGATCGAAACGATCGGTTGTTCCGGCATGACTCACTCCGCCGCGATGGCTGCAGAAGCAATCGTTGGTCGAACCGTTTTGGAGGCTTTGAATACCGATTTAGTATGTGATGCGATCAATACGGCGATGAGAGAATTATTCTTACAGATCGCTTATGGTCGTTCTCAATCCGCTTTCTCCGAGAATGGTTTACCAGTCGGAACCGGTTTGGAAGATTTAGGTAAATCTTTACGTTCCCAGATCGGAACTTTCTATTCCACTAAGGAAAAAGGTCCGAGATACTTGGAAATGGCAGAAGGTTATGTAACCAAGATGGCTTTGGATAAGAACAACGAAGTTATCGGTTACGAATATGTTAATATGGGCAGCTTCATGGCGGAAGTCAAGAAGGGCACCGATCCGAAAGAAGCTTTGGCAAAATTCACCAAGACTTACGGACGCTATGCGGATGGCGTTAAATTTATCGATCCGCGGAAAGAGTAGGAAACGGAACTATGGTACAATTTGAAAATATTGAACGTCGAATTGATTCAATCAATAAAGTTCTGAATTCCTATGGAATTAAGGACTTGGATGAAGCTAAGAAGATCGTCGATGATAAAGGTTTGGATATCATGGGAATTGTTAGAAGTACCCAACCGATCTGTTTCGATAATGCCTGCTGGGCTTATGAAGTAGGTGCTGCGATTGCGATCAAAAAGGGTTGCAAGAGTGCGGTTGATTGTGCGAAAGCTATCGGTGAAGGTTTACAATCCTTCTGTGTTCCCGGATCAGTCGCTGATCAACGTAAAGTTGGTTTAGGACATGGTAACTTAGCTGCAATGTTATTAAGCGAAGATACTAAGTCCTTCTGTTTCTTAGCCGGTCATGAATCCTTTGCGGCCGCTGAAGGTGCTTTAAAGATCGCTAACAACGCTAATAAAGCCCGGAAGATTCCGTTAAAGGTCTGCTTGGATGGACTTGGCAAAGATGCAGCGAAAATCATCTCCCGAGTAAATGGTTTCACTTATGTCGAAACTACTTATGATTACTATAAGGATGAATTGCATATTTTATCCGAAACGCCGTATTCTGAGGGCACAAGAGCGGCAGTTAGATGCTATGGTGCTGATGATGTCAGAGAAGGTGTCGCAATTATGTGGCATGAGGATGTCGAAGTTTCCATTACTGGTAACTCCACCAATCCGACTAGATTCCAGCATCCAGTTGCGGGTATCTATAAGAAAGAAAGAATCGAAAAGGGTAAGAAATACTTCTCTGTCGCTTCCGGCGGCGGTACGGGTAGAACCTTACACCCGGATAACATGGGAGCCGGTCCAGCCAGTTATGGTATGACCGATACCATGGGCAGAATGCATTCCGATGCTCAGTTCGCTGGTTCTTCCTCCGTTCCGGCTCATGTTGAAATGATGGGCTTGATTGGAATGGGTAATAACCCGATGGTCGGAGCTTCCGTTGCTTGCGCAGTAGCAATCTCCGAAGCAATGCAGAAGTAAACTGATTTAATTAATAAAGGCGTCTAGAAATTCTAGACGTCTTTTATTTCGGGATCATCTTGTAATTTATCCGGATCGATATCGATATAAATGGTTTTGTAGTTAGTTAAGGAAACTAACCCAACTTTCGCTTTGGGAATCCGTTTCAAGTGAGACACGGGACACCAGTTGACCGGGATACTCGAAGATTGTTTGGCACTGCTATGATAAGCGGCCACCATCGCCGCTAACCGGATATCTTCTTCGCTAGGATCATCCTTGATCAGTAAGACATGCGAACCGGTAAAATCC
This sequence comes from Bacillota bacterium, assembly GCA_023426935.1. GTDB lineage: Bacteria > Bacillota_I > Bacilli_A > Erysipelotrichales > Erysipelotrichaceae > RUG11872. The sequence continues at coordinate 41,000 of JAEZBR010000065.1, forward strand.
TTGACGTGGAACCACAGATCTTTCTTACTGGCTTTCTTCCAAGTCAGGTATTCATTCTGAAGATTATTCTTACCGTAACAGATGATCGCATCATCTGTTGTTCGGAATGATTGGTAGGCTGGAATCGGATCTTTCTTCTTACGCCGAATTAGTTTTTTCTTCGCAGAAAGATAACCGTTGGCGACGAGTTCTTCTTGGATTTCTTTGGCATCGTTGAAATTCGCTTTCGATAATTGATATTCTAAGTCTTTAAAGTAAGCTAATTCATCATTCGCAAGAGTTAACTGTTCAGAAATAAAAACTTTTCCGTTTCGGCCTTTAGTATATTTCTGGAAACACTTTTTCGCATTGCCTTTTCCGTCAAGCTTAGGATCTAAGGGGATAACGACCGGTTCATTTGTTTCATAAGAAGTCAAAGTAATTGAGGTCATACCTTTTTTTAGCTGTCCTAAATTACTGTATAAGAGTTCGCCTTTTTCTTTCCAAGGACCGGAAGCATTCGCACTTGCTAAAGCGTCATTTAATTTTTGAACTTTGGAAGTCAATTTCTTAATTTCTTTACGGACTAGTTTAAAGAGATCGCCGGTCTGTTGACGAATACGGTCATGTTCTTCCTTAGAGAAATAGATCTCGTCAAGACCTTCAAAGATGGGATATTGGTGAATCGGAAGATTCAGATGAGTCAATGGTATTAAGTGAAAGTATTCATTATCTTCATTCACACTGAGATAAAGACTTTGGGATTTCTCAATCTGATTCATAATCTGTTCAAAATTCTCACCTTTATTGATTCGGTAAAGAACTTCATTTTCTAATAACGGAGAAAAACCGGAGAACTGCTTAATCAAAGGAAGATTGGGATCGAAGCAATTATTCGTGAACGGATCAATCTTTCCCGGTAAGGGTTGGGTAAGTTCAAAAATTGCCCCAATCTGAATGATTCTCCGGGTATTTTCATAAGGCGGGATAAGTTTTAAGGCATGAATTATTTTATTCGCCGGACTGACCAAAATTATATTGGCATATTTGCCCATTAATTCAGCATAGAGATGATACTTTACCGGATCGCCCATTTCATTGACGCTGGCGATGGTGAAATCGACACAGCGGTCTAAGCCGGTCTGTTCAATCTTCATGATTAAACCGCCCTCAAGATGTTTTCTTAACGTCATGATAAAATTGCTGGGACTTTCCGGGGTTGGATAGTTCCTAGTGGTTAAATTTAAACGGTTATAAGAAGAATGGGCGGAGATCAATAACTGAAATTTATTTCCGTTATGATGTAACTGAAAAAGAACTTCGGTATCCGAGACCTGATGGATCCGATTTATCTTGCAAGGCACAACCGTTTGCAGCTGCGTAACGATACTATGAATAATTAATCCGTCTAAAGCCATATCTTTCTCCTAAAAACACAAAATTATTATAACACAAGGTTGAAAAGAACCTGTTCCAACCTTATAATGAAGCCGGAAGGAGTCTAATTTTATGCGCAAGGGTTTATTAATCATTCTCAGTGGTCCTAGTGGGGTCGGTAAGGGCACTGTCCGTTCGAAGTTTTATGAGGATCCTTCTTTAAATTTAGCTTATTCAATTTCGATGACGACTAGAGCGAAACGTCAAGGTGAAAGAGACGGCATCGACTATTATTTCGTCAATCGTCCGCGGTTCGAACAGGCAATCAAAAACGGTGAATTGTTAGAATGGACCGAATTTGTCGGTAACTATTATGGCACGCCGTTGGATAATGTTGAAAAGCTACGGAACATGGGTAAAAATGTACTGTTGGAAATCGAGGTTGAAGGGGCCGCGCAGGTTCGTAATAAATGTCCGGATGCTTTGACTATCTTCTTAGTACCGCCTAGTATGGAAGAACTAGAAAAACGTATCAGAGGAAGAAGAAGCGAGCCGGAAGAGATTGTTCAGCAGCGATTAAGTAAAGCCGCTAGAGAAATGAATCTGATCTCGCAATATAAATATGTGGTTTGTAATGATGATGTCGAATTGGCTTCGACTTTGATTACGGCGATAATTAAGGCACATATGTAAGACAAACCGGTCGAAAGACCGGTTTTCTTATGATATGATACCCGTATGCAAGCCGCAAAAATTTACCTTGAATATCCTAATCCCGCTCTTGATCAGACCTTTACTTATTTAACCGGTAATTTACCAGTTGTTGCCGGAATTCGGGTTAGCGTTCCCTTTGGACACACCCAATCCGTAGGTTTTGTGGATGAAGTATTTGAGATAAACAATCTGCCGGAATATGAGAAGAATGAAGGGTTTAACCTTAAAACGATAACCAGTTTGATTGATGAGAAACCTTTGTTGAATGAAGAATTATTGAGTTTAGGAAAATGGTTGGCGAAAGATACGATTACGCCGGTGATTGCTTGTTATCAAGCAATGTTACCGAAAGCTTTGAAACCTAATTCAGGTAAACATTCGGTGGTCAAAGAAACCTGGTTGCATTATGAAGCAGAACCGGAAAAGTTGACGGTAAAACAATTGGAGTTATTGAATAAAGTTAAGGAAAAAGATGTTAAGAAGCATGAATTAACGAAGATATCGGCTTCCATCACTAAAAAATTGATCGAAATTAAAGCAATCTCGGAGTATGAAAAAGATCGCAGTGCTTCTATCAACATCGATGGTAAAGGAAAGGAATTAGTCCTTACCGATAGTCAGCGGGAAGTTAAAACCCAGATTGAACAAGGCAAGCAAGGTGAAATTTTCTTACTTAGAGGGGTTACCGGTTCGGGAAAGACCGAAGTTTATTTACAATTGGCTGCGGAATATTTAGCTAAAGGTCAGCAGGTATTAATCTTGGTTCCCGAGATTTCTTTGACTCCCCAGATGATGGAAAGAGTGCGTAATCGTTTTGCGCAAGCCGTGGCGATTTATCATAGCGGTCTAAATGAACAAGAGAAGTACGAACAGTATCGTTTAGTTTCTTCCAATTCGGTAAATATCGTCGTCGGTACCAGATCGGCAGTATTTATGCCGTTCACCAATCTAGGTTTGATTGTCTTGGATGAGGAACATGATCAATCATATAAACAAGCTAATTCTCCGCGTTATCATTGTCGGGATGTAGCCTTATGGCGTGCTAAATGGCATCAGGCAAAAGTTGTTTTAGGTTCGGCGACTCCATCCTTGGAATCATATTCCCGAGCCGTAAAGAAGGTTTATACCTTGGTGCAATTACCCCAACGGATCAGCGGTGATTTGGCTTTGACGCATATTATCGATATGAATAAAGAAATTCGCAAAGGTAATACGATTTTATCGCAAAAGTTGGAAGAAGCAATTCACAATCGCCTCCAGAAGAAAGAACAGGTAATCATCTTATTAAATCGGAGAGGTTATTCGCCGGTTTTACGTTGTGAAGATTGCGGCGAAGTAATCAAATGTCCGCATTGTGATGTTCCGATGTGTTATCACAAAAGCGAGCATCTTCTTAAGTGTCATGTCTGCGGAACAACTTTACCGGTAGATCAGATCTGTGAGAAATGCGGCAGTCATAAGTTCACCGATTCCGGCTTAGGAACCGAGAAATTGGAAAGTGTTATAAAAACTAAATTTCCGCAGGCAAGAGTATTGAGATTGGATGCCGACACTTCCCAAGTCAAAAACGCTCATCAAAGAATCTTAAAGGCGTTTGAGAAAGGCGAAGCCGATATCTTAATCGGAACACAAATGATTGCGAAAGGTTTAGATTATCCTAATGTAACTTTAGTCGGGATTATTAATGCGGACGCCTTGTTGAACCGCGTTGATTATCGGGCGGTTGAAATGACCTTCGATCTTTTAGTCCAGGCTTCCGGACGTTCGGGACGTAGCAATAAGGGCGGTGAAGTCTACATACAGGTTTATAATCCCAGACACTATGGGATTCGGTTGGCAGGGGCACAGGACTATCTCAATTTCTTTAAGCAGGAAATGAATTATCGACATCTCGGTTTTTATCCGCCTTATAGTTACTTTATTTCTTTCATCAGTCAGGACAAAGACGAGAATAACGCTTATAATTATTCACGGTCGATTAAAGATTGGTTTACTTCTCAAGGAATTATGGATATCTTGGGACCGGCCGATATTTTAAAACGGCAGGATTACTACCGTTACCGCTTACTATTCCGAGGAAAGGATCTAACGCAGATGAAAGAATTAGTTAATAAACTATATGAGGATCGCCGAAAAAATAAACAGAAAGATCGCTTGATTATTGATGTCAACCCTTGGGGGATCGATGAATGAAGGCCAGAGAATATGCTTGGGAAGTCTTAAAACAGACTTATGGCAATCAGAGTCATACCAATGAATTATTAAGACAACGGCCAAGTGAACTAAGTGATGTCGATTGGAATTTAGCCGTCAAGATTATTTATGGTACTTTAAGTAATTATCGGAATCTGCGCTATCAATGGGCCGAATTTTTGACGGGAAAACTTCCCAATCGGATTTCCTTGATTATGGATATGGCTTTGTATCAATTTATTTATCTGGATCGGGTTCCCGAATATGCGGTAATAAATGAAAGTGTCGAATTGGCTAAGCAAGATCCGCATGGTAATTATGCCGGATTAGTCAATGCGATTTTAAGAAACTATTTGCGCCGGGGATATAAAGAACCGGTGGGGAATGAAAACGAAGTAATTGCCATCACTTACAGTTTACCGGATTGGATTTTAGCTTTATGGCAAGCCCACTACGGTAAAGAAGAGACTTTAAAGTTGGCGAAAGTATCTAATCAAGCCAAAGATCTGGTCTATCGAGTCAAAAATCCCCAAGATCTTAAAGAAATCTTACAAGAATACCCACAAGTTCGCAAAGGTTTATTAGCGGATAACGCTTTGATTATTCATGAAGATCCGTTAAATTTCCCGCCTTATAAAAAGGGTTTATTGGCCATCCAGGACGAAGCCAGTCAGTTAGTTGGTCAATGGGTAATTGAGGATCCGGCAGAGAAGATTTTGGATCTATGTGCTGCACCGGGCACGAAAAGTGTCCAGATTGCTCAGTTAAATCCAACCAGCAAAATCACCGCGGTCGATATTGTCCGCTCAAGAGTTGAGATGATTCAACAAGCCAAAGAAGATAATAAACTTACCAATCTTTATCCCTTAACCGAAGACGGCACGAAGATTTCCCAGCGATTCTCTTTGGATTCCTTCGATACGGTCTTAGTCGATGCGCCTTGTTCCGGCTTAGGAGTTTTAAGAGATAAACCGGATCTTAAAATTCATCTTAAGCCTGAAGATCTTGATGAATTAGTCGTGACCCAGAAGGAATTATTAAGCGAAGCTTCCAAGATGGTAAAACCGAATGGTTATCTAATTTATTCGACTTGTACCTTAGATAAAAAAGAAAACGAGAAACAAATCGAGAATCTCTTGAAAAACGCACCGGAGTTCAAATTAGTCAAACAAAGAACGATTTTCCCCGAAGAATACGATACTGATGGTTTCTATCTCGCTAAGTTAAAAAAAGAAGTGTTACAATAAATATATGCAATCAATTTATGATTTAACCTATTCGCAATTAGAACAACTCGCTATTGATAAAGGGTGGAAGAAATATCGGGGTGATCAGATCTTTCGCTGGTTATACCGGCAAAGAGTAAATGACTTTTCTTTAATGAGCGATTTAAAAAAAGAAATCCAGGATGAATTAAGTTTGGAATACTCCGATGCTTTACCCGAAATGATTCAGAAACAGGTTTCGCGCGATGGTACGCGAAAATATTTATTCGCATTAGCGGATGGCAGTTATGTTGAGACGGTTTTAATGACTTATGAATATGGTAAGAGTGTCTGTGTCAGCAGTGAAGTCGGTTGCAACATGGGTTGTACTTTTTGTGCATCCGGCTTATTGAAGAAAAAAAGAGGTTTGACCGCCGGCGAAATGGTTAGTCAAGTCTTAATGGTTCAAAAGGATCTTGATTCCGACAATCAAAGAGTTTCTCATGTCGTGGTAATGGGTACCGGAGAGCCTTTCGATAATTACGCTGCCGTGATGGATTTCTGTGCCATCATCAATCACGATGTCGGTCTAGGAATCGGCGCTAGACATATCACCATTTCTACCTGTGGCTTAGTTGACGGAATCCGTAAATTTGCCGACGAACACTGCCAATATAATCTGGCAATCTCCTTACATGCCCCTAATAACCAATTAAGAGATAAATTAATGCCGATAAATAAGGTCTATCCGCTTGAAGTATTAATGGATGCGCTAAGATACTATACAAAAGAGAATGCTCGGCGCTTAAGTTTCGAATATATCTTGCTTAAAGGGGTAAACGATAACGATGCCTGTGCTAAACAGCTTTCAAATCTGACCCGAGGATTCGATGTCTTCGTGAATCTGATTCCGTATAATGAGGTCGACGAAAATGGTTATCGCAGTGTGGATTATCGTCAAGCAATGGTCTTTTATGATAAACTGAAGAAGCTTAAAGTCAATTGTACTTTAAGACAGGAACATGGCGGCGACATTGACGCGGCTTGCGGTCAATTACGTGCCAAGTATGAAAGGGGTCAAAAACTTTGAAATTCACTGGACTTAGTGATCAAGGGAAAACCCGAACCAGTAATCAGGATAGTTTCATTAATATCGAGGATGAGAGCGGTAATCTTTTAGCGATGGTTTGCGATGGCGTCGGTGGGGGAAACCACGGCGAGATTGCCAGCAATATGACCACCAAAGCGATGACGGATTACTTCTTGGATAATGAAGGATTCAAAGACATCGAAGATGCTCAAGCCTGGTTATTTACTTCTATCAACAAAGCTAATCTCTTGGTTAATCAACGCGGGAACGAAGTTGAAGAATATAAAGGCATGGGTACAACCTTGGTCTGCTTATTAGTTACCAAATTCGGAATGATTGTCGCCAACATCGGTGATTCAAGAGCTTATGCGTTGTATTCGGATCGTTCTTTTAGAACCGTTACGGTGGATCATACCTATGTGGCGGAATTAGTGCAATCGGGACAAATCAGTTTGGAGGAAGCGTTACAGCATCCTAAACGGCATGTTATCACCAATGCGATCGGATTATGGCCTAAAGTCGAAGTCGATTTCTTTAAGTTGGATCCGGAAGTTAAAAGTGTGATGTTATGTTCTGACGGACTATACGATTTTGTTTCGGAAAATGAAATGATCGCGATTATCAAAGATCAGCGTTTAAATATCAAAACTAAAGTAAGCCGGTTGATTGATAAAGCTAACGAAGCCGGAGGATTTGATAATATTACGGTAATAATCGTGGAACCTGAGGAGGGAAATAACCATGAATGATATGATTGCGAACCGATATGCCCTAGTGCAGTTGATTGGTCAAGGAGGTATGGCTTCCGTCTATTTGGCAGTTGATACAATCCTGAAACGTGAAGTCGCAGTCAAGATTTTACGAGGCGATCTTTCCAAAGACAGTGTTTCTTTAACCCGATTCCAAAGAGAAGCCAATGCGGCAACGAAATTATCCCATCCTAACATTGTCGAAGTTTACGATGTCGGGGAAGATAACGGCCGGTATTTTATCGTGATGGAATATGTTAAAGGACGTTCGTTAAAGGAATTGATCAATCAACGGGGTGCTTTGCCTAAAGAAGAAGCGGTTAATATCATGAAGCAGTTGGTTTCCGCTGTATCGACCGCACATAAGAATGGGATTATTCATCGGGATATCAAATCCCAGAACGTTTTAATCAAAGACGACGGAACCGTTAAGCTTTCCGATTTCGGAATTGCCTTAGCGGCCGATGCGGTTCAATTGACTCAGACTGATGTCGTTATCGGTTCGGTTCATTATTTAGCGCCGGAACTGGCCCGAGGAGAATCGGCGACCCAACAATCCGATATTTATGCGTTAGGAATCGTATTCTATGAGATGCTGACCGGAGATGTACCGCATCATGGTGACGCCCCGGTTCAGATTGCTTTAAAACATTTAAGAGAAGAAATTCCTTCAGTTCGGGATTTTAATTCCGAAATTCCGCAGTCGGTCGATAATATTATTCGTAAAGCGACCGTAAAGAATAAAGAATATCGTTATCCTTCCGCCTCGGCAATGTATGATGACTTAGTTACTTGTTTGGATTTATCTCGGAAGAATGAACCGATTGTTCAATTCGCAAACGATACGGATATCGAAACTCAGGAATTACAAATCGAAGATACTCCGATTAAATCTAAGAAGAATCGTAATCTTAAACTTTCTAATGTCGCTATCATTATCAGTATTGTCGTAGTTGCGGCAGCCTTAACGGTGTCGTTATTATTCTTAACTGGCATTCTTTCAATTGGTAAAAAGTCGGTTACGGTTCCCGATGTAACCAATCTGACTAAAGAGCAGGCTACTTCGGTTTTACAGGATGCCGGCTTAACGGTATCAGATAGTTTGAACTATGAATTAACGCAGGATATTACCAAAGGAAGTGTCTCTAAGACGGTACCTTCGGCGAATGCGACGGTAGAAAAGGGTACCTCGGTAATTCTATATATCTGTGAAGACAATTATTATTACATGCAGGATTTTACCGGTTGGAACTATAAAGATGTGGAAACCACTTTAAATGAAAAATGCAAGGTGCGTATTATTTATAATTATGTCGATGATGTAAATGCGGATGTCGGAAAAGTAGTTCAGCAAAGTGTCGCGGTCGGGGAAGAGATTAATCCGACCAGATTAATCGAAATGACTTTTACCATTACGAGAAATCCTTCTTTCCAGATTCCTTCGTCGATTATCGGAATGGATTATAATACGGCCAAAGAAACGTTGGAGAAACTCGGAGCAACCGTCGAATTAGTCGGGACGCCAAGAACCCAAACCTGTACTAACAAAAAAGATGATCCAACGACTGAAAACATCGATGAATCATTGGAAAAAACCTGTGTTTATGATCAGTCTGATAGTTTGGTAGGGAAAGTCTATTCGTCCGATCCGACGATTGGAACGCTATATACCCAGACTAAAACTTCGACCGTTAAGGTCTATTATTACAGCGAATAAATTATGAGTAGGGCTCGGGTAATCAAAATCGTTTCCAACCAATATACTTTATTATTGGAAAATAATCAGAAAGTTGTAGCCAGTGCCAGGGGAAAACTGCATCTTTCCCTAAGTCCTTTAGTCGGAGATTTTGTCGAATATGAAGTCGATAACGGGCACTATCTGATCGAAGAGGTTAAACCGCGGAACAATGAATTATCCCGCCCCAGTATCGCAAATGTGGATCAGGCAGTGATTGTAATGTCTTTACATGAACCGGATTTTTCTTATCAGTTAGTTGATCGGTTATTGTTTCTGATTGTGATCAAAGATATCAAACCGGCAATTTTGATTACGAAAGCGGATTTGGCTAGAAATGATGAAGAAATTCAAACGGTAATCAGTGAATATGCGCAAACGGGATATCTGATCGGAACCTCAAGCGATAAAGAATTTGTCAGCAACTTATTTAAAGATAAGCTGTCGGTTCTGACCGGACAATCCGGAGTCGGCAAATCGACAATCCTGAATAATCTAGATGTCGGAATAAAATTAGCTACCCAACCTATCTCCAAAGCCTTGGGG
>JAEZBR010000066.1 GCA_023426935.1 Bacillota bacterium
CCCTGTCATCATCATTTACATAGATCGTATCTTCGTAACGGAAATACGCTTTCATGAATAAGGTAGGATCCGGCTCATCCTTTGAGCAGGCATTAAGAAACAATAAAGAACCGATCAGAATTAAACCGATGATAACTTTTTTCATGATATAATTCCTCAACTGTAGGCTACAATATAGCCTTGCAATGTGTAAGTTAATCCACTAAAACTTGTCAAATGAATAGTTAGTGGCGAATATGAATAAACCGAATTGTAGTATATATGAGGAGTATCACCCCATGGATCCATTATGGAAATTGTTCCTCCTGAAACATTGTAACCAATTATCACGACCATATGATCCATTTGGGTACCTGTAGTTTCAGTAAATCCAGAAACAATTGGATAATCAGTATAAATACAAGATTGAATATAATTCATGCTTAAATTTGTAACATTGACAACGCCACTAGTCGTTACTGAATAATTCGTCATTTTAGTATTTGTTAACGCCAAACTTCCAGCAGCATAACCCCCAGCGATTGTACTAACAGAAACCAATAAATTGCGTTTATAACGTATAACTGAGGCTGCACAGGCAGCCCAGCACCAAAAAGGATGGCCTGAACCTTGAGCAACTAAGCAATAATCCAATTGATTTGAATTCGGATAAGTGTTGTAGGAAGAACTGGCAGTTGTACTTACATTTACTAATTTATAATGTTTTGAGCCAATTTTTACCCCATATTCATTAACAATCGTCGATAAATATGAATTATTAATGTTTTTTTCTAAGCCTAGACAAATAAATTCCTTTTCACCAACAAAAATCACTGATTCATCGCGAATTGCAATAATTAAAATTTTTTCTGTACCATTTATTATCTTTGTCAATTCTTCGGTATTATTTTCCTCATAGCTATACAATACATGACCATTCACATAGTATTGTTGGACAACTCCTAGCATTACGCCATTGGTATCATATAATGGATAAACAATTGTCTCTGTGTCCATTAGATTGTCATCCATCAATTGATATATTTTAATACCTGTGCCTAAGTATAATTCTCCTTTGCTTTTATACAAACGATTTCCTTTCGCAATCGGAAGTACTCCATTATAAATAAAATCTGATATTTCATTTGTATTCGGAACAAAACAATCTTTCTCATTATTAGCATAAATTGGTGAAAGCAAAGAAATACATATTATTAAAACTAATCCCAAAACTACTTTTTTCATGGTTGACCCCCGGCGGAACACAAATTAATTATTATAAGTAATGCTTGTACTCAACATTTAACTGTAATAACAATGAAAGGCATGAGTAGAATTTATGAATAATGAATCTAAATCATTTTATCATACCCCCTTTTAGTCAAATTATGATCAACACTCTATGACCGATATGCTATTCACTTAATCAAAATATAATACTAACATTGTTTATTGTCAACACTAACCCCCTGATGGATTGCGATCATATCGATCTCAATAAAACCTTTAGCATCTGTTAAAAACATAGCTTCTCCTTTCTCGTTTTTGACTGTTAATATTAGTCAAAAAAGTAAGCTGTTTAAATTATTAAAATTCAAAAATTTATGTGCAAACCAGTTTTGGGTATCAAAAAACCCTGTAAAGACAGGGTTTTTGATTGCTATGGTGGAGGCAACGAGAATCGAACTCGTATCGCCACACTGCCAGTGTGGCATAATAGCCGTTATACTATGCCCCCAACGCTTTAACATAATAATATAGATATGCCGATTACGCAAGAGTGAACTAAAAGAATGTGCCTAATTTATGCCAATATCTTTCATGAGAATCTTGGATAAAGGAATATCTTAAAACTCTTTTATGTCCTAACCAAAAGCAAAGATAATAAATTCGGTTTAAGTAAAGATTTCAATCGTCTCGATTTTCTTTACCGATACGATATTAACTTTTAAATAATCTATAATGGTTTAAGTACTTAAACGAAAGGATGCAAGATGAATAGTCAAGAAATAGTTAAACTAGCTGCAGAATTCCGAGGTATTCAAAAAATACTTATTGCTTTGGGCGATGAGAATCGCCAACATCTGATATTAGAAATGATGCAGATGGGTAATTGCCAAGGGGTAAGAGTTGGCAAGATTACTAATAAAACCCATTTATCCCGCCCTGCCGTCTCCCATCATCTCCAGATTTTAAAAGATGCAGGCATTGTTTCCCGTCGCAAAGAAGGAACGAAGAACTGCTATTATTTCGATGATCAGAATAACAGTATGGAAGCACTTATTAAAGCTTTAACGCACGCGAAAACAATTATGGCTTCTTTGCCTAATCGAGATAAAAATGATTAAGATTCACATTCTTAACTGTGGTAATACAAGAGTCGATGAGGCTTTACCTTTAGCTTATAAATCAAAAAATCCACTGGCTTTTACTGGTATCTTTCGGGCGAAAAAACATCAAATCATCGTACCGGTGCGTTCCTACTTGATCGAACATCCTAAAGGACTAATTCTAATCGATACCGGTTGGGATATAATGATTAGAACGAAACCTTTAAAGTACGAAGGCTTCGCTAATTATTTCGCTTCACCAGGAAAATTACCTCAAGGCCAAGCAGTAACCGAACACTTGGCTAGATTAGGATATAAGCCTTCCGATCTTGATTATGTCATCCTGACTCACTTAGATATCGATCATGCCGGTGGGCTACAATTAGTTAAAGATGCTAAACACCTCTTGACTAGTGAAGCGGAGAAACTAGCCGCCGCAAAATTCAATCCGCGCTATCACAAATCATTGTGGAAAGGAATAAAACTAGAGACCTTCCCGAATAAAGAAGTTGATCTATTCCAAGATGGAACTATTACTTTAATCCCATTACCTGGTCATTCAGCTGGAATGACCGGAGTCAAAGTTAAAAATAGTCAAGATTATGTCATCATTGCCGGCGATAGCGGATACTGTCGGCAATCATGGGAGCAACTTAAGTAGCCGGGAATCGTTTGGAATAAAGCCCAAGCACGGCAATCGCTGAAAAAATTAAATGAATATGCTAAGGATCCGCATTGTAAAGAAATTCTCATGACTCATGATTGGGAAAAACAATCTGAAGTCATAGAATTATAAGGAGAAAAATGAACACTTTAGAAGCAATGGAAGCTCGTCATTCTGTACGCAGCTTCACCAATCAGAAAATTGAATCCGCCGTCAAGGAAAAATTATCCGCAAAGATTACTCAGATTAATTCAGAGAGTAAGCTGCATCTGCAACTCTTCACCGATGAGCCGGAAGCCTTCAGCGGAAACAAACCGCATTACGGCGACTTTAAAAACTGTCGTAATTATCTAGCTTTAGTAGGTCCTAACGATCTAGACGAAGAAATCGGTTATTATGGTGAAGAATTTGTTATATTTGCACAGACTTTAGGGTTGAATTCTTGCTGGGTCGCGTTGACTTACCACAAAAATAAAGTAAATTGTGTTATTGAAAAAAATGAAAAGCTTTATATCGTCATTGCCTTAGGCTATGGTGAAACTCAGGGAAAGGCCCATAAGAGTAAGCCCCTGACTGATCTCTGTAAGGTTTCCGGGACAATGCCGGATTGTTTCAAAAAAGGAATGGACGCGGCTTTATTAGCTCCAACCGCGATGAATCAACAAAAGTTTATGATTACTTTAAACGATGATCAGATATCCGCCAAAGCCGGATTAGGTTTCTACAGCAAAATCGATTTGGGAATTGTAAAATATCATTTCGAATTGGGTTCAAATAAAAAGATTGCCTAGGCAAATTAATTAATATAACGAAAGGAATCCTCACCATTACCGTAACGATAAGCTTTCGGGCTAAGAGTCAAACGACTGGATTGGGGTTTCCTCTTATTTCAAACACCTTTCACCTTAAAAACGATTATGTTAAGATTTAGACGGAGGTCATATGAAAAACTTTAAAAAAATTCTACGTTATCTTGCCGGAGGCTTAATCATCATCGGCATTATCTTATTCGCTTATGGTTATATCCGTAATCAGAATCTGATTACAATCATTAAGCAGACCATCGCTTCTTCCAAAGCCGGGACTGGCTTTGCGGTTCTATTCTGGGGTCTTCTCCTAGTTATTATCGGTTTGATCGTCTTCATTGTTTCCTTCCAGATCGGTCGGAAAAAGAAAGTCGAAAATAATCAGGACAATAACAGTCCAACTAACTAAGTTTATGTTTTTCCAACGTCTTACTAATCAGACCGTGAACTTCTTCCGGTTTGATTCCTAAGCCATAGGCTAATTCACCATTTAAAACCTTTTCAGCTTGCATCAGTTGTTTCTCATCGGCTTCACTGATTCTTTTCCCGATGGCTTTACGTTCTTTATCCTTGCTATAAATTGCGTGGACCAATCCTAATAAATCAGCTGGCTTGCCGCTCTTAATCATAATCGCATAAGTATCCTTCCGTTTCTTCATATCATCGATCCAATTATTCTCCATCTCCGGAAGGTCTTTAATCAATTCTTTTACTTCGGAAGTACTTAAAGGTTTCCGCATTTGGTCCTCGGCCGTGAGCGGAACATAGATCGTATTAGCCGTTTCATATAGCGGAACTAGGACATAATATGCTTTCAAAGCGTTCTCCCGGCCTAGCCGGAGCTTCTCTTTCCCCGTAATTTTACAGATGCCGGAATAACCATGCATCACGATATCCCCGATTTTATACATATTTGCCCCTTTCCTCAAATTATATATTGACTATTATGTTGATTCTGTGCTAATAATATCACAAAATATGCTATTTTTCCAGTGCCTCAGGTTACCCTAGCAATTACGCATGAAAAAATCTTAAGAAGGAACGATTTTAACAAGCTTTGGATTATATTTGACTAATATAGCATATATATGTATACTATATATATAT
>JAEZBR010000008.1 GCA_023426935.1 Bacillota bacterium
CTTTACGACTTTAATATTTGTTTAAAAATATAGCTGGCTTTTTTCTCCGGAAATGGTGTCTCTCAATTCCGGAAACATTGGCTCACAAATTCCGGAAATGGTGGCTCGTTTTGAGCGGAATATTCAATGATAGAAAACTGTAGCAAAATGGTTCAGTGTCAAGATGACTAAGTCCGTATATGCAGATTTCTTTAAACTAGATTGGTATACCTTCAGAAACTTTCAGAATTTGTAAATTATCTCAATATTATGTCAGGCCATGAAGCCAAATCGACACAAGCCGTTTCCTCCATTGTTTGTTTGATATCAATTATCTGTTCATCAAAATCCGCTAACATATTTTGGATAAAAAAGGCTCGGAATATTCTCCTGAGCCTTTAGTTTCATTTATTCGGTTTATAGAACATCCGATTCTCTAATGGATATAACTTGATGGTGAATTCACCTTTCTTGGTATTATCCATCGCTTTACGTAACATTTCCATTCTGGCATCGAAGTTATCGATTAAATGTAAGGCTTCCGCTTCGGGCGTCATCGGTAACATCGGAGAACCGAACTCATACTCCCCGTGATGCGAAAGAACCATGTGTTCTAATAAGATAACCGATTCTTTATCCTGTAAGCCTAACTTGGTAGCCGCTTCCATAATCATCGCATTCCCGATGGAAATATGACCTAACAGTTTTCCTTGGAAAGTATATTCCGGAACCACCCCACCGGATAATTCTTTTAACTTCCCGATATCGTGAACCAAGACCCCGGCAATTAAAAGATCGGAATTTAAAACCGGATATAGCGATAAGACCGCTTGGGCTAACTTTAACATCGAAACGACATGGGTCGCTAAGCCGCCAGAGAACTCATGGTGATTCTTCACGGCAGCCGGTCGGGAATAGAAACTCTCCCCGGCATCCGCTAGTAATTGCGAGACCACTTTCTTAAGAACTTCATCAGTAAGGGAAGAAACCGCTGCGTCAATATCTTTATGCAAGGAATCTTTATCGATCGGAGCCTGCATTCTGAAATCCATCGGATCTAACTCACCCTGCGGTAAAGAAGCTTCGGTAACTTTCAGCTGTAAGTGTCCCTTATAACTGATAACGTCGCCGCTGACCTGAATAATTTTACCGCTTTGACATAACGCTTCCTGATCCGGTTTAACTGACCAATACTTCGCATCGATTGTTCCGGTCACATCCTGTAAACTTAAAGAGAGATATGGCGAACCGGAAGTAGTTACCCCTTGATTTACCATACCAACCAATAAAGGTTGATTGATTGAATCACCTGCTTTGAAATCCTTGACTTTATTCATCTTTTACCTCCATCTGACTTAATATTTCATAGACCTCATTATACTGGAATCCCTGCGAAATTAAGAAGCGGAAAGTCGTATTCCTGAGCTTCGACCCTTCATACTTCTTGGCATAACGCTTATATGCTTTTTCGGCTACTTTTACTAACAGTTCTTTTTCTTTAGCTTCATCTTCGGAGAAATCTAACTTCGACATGATGATATCACTATCCTGTTGATCGTAACCCTGATAAGCTAAGCGCCGATACATTTCCTTCTTCTTGGCTTTCACCGAACGGTCATGAATTAGGCTTGCGGTCCGCTCCGCCCATTTAGTACCACGCTGAATTTCCAGATTCTCATTTTCCTGATCCAAAACTTTTTCAATCTCATCCTGAACGATTCCTTTTTTGACTAAAGTTCTGACGATCCGATTGTGACCATATTTCATGACCTGCATACTTTCAATCTGGGTCATCATATAACGGTAATCGTTTAGATATCCGTGCTGTTGTAAAACTTCGACGATCTTATTAATATCCTTAATCTCTAATTCAGTCTCATTGGTCAAATAATCATAGATTTCTTTTACGGTTCGATCCTTGGAAGCGAGTTTCTTTAAGCAGGCACTGTACGCTAACGCATACTTTTCTTCCTGCAGTAATTTAGTCATTTCATCCTTACTGATTCGTAAACCCTTATGGTAACGCCCCGAAGAATATTGGTCTAAGGTTACCGTTACTTTATAAGCCTGTTCGTTGTTAGTCAAAGTCAAAGTCACCAGATCATCATTCATCTTAACTTTGGAAATAAGATAATCTTTACCATAGACTTCAATCGCTTCTTGGTACACGGCTAACACCCTTCTTCCAAATAGACCACAGTCATAATTCTGAGCGCGTTTGATGGCTTCATCATGAATTTCTTTACGCTGCTGAACGGAATATTCCGCATATTTCTCTAATTTATTCGCTAACTGAGCCGGAGTCTTAAATAAGAATCCGGTGATTCCTTCATCGACTAAACCATCCAAGACTTCGTCGGGTCTAGCAAAAACGGCTAAGCCAGAGGCTAAGGCTTCAATATAAGTCATGCCTTGGGTTTCCGTTAAAGAGGCCGAAGCGAAAGCGGAAGACATATGATAATAAGCCGGGATCTCATCATGTGGAATCCGACCGGTAAACTGAACATAATCGTTAAGGTCTAATTCTTTCGTTAATTCTTTTAACTTATTCAATTCCGAACCATCCCCAACCACGAGTAAATAAATCGGTTTCTGATCGCTCTTAATATTTTGGAAGGCTTTAATAATTAAATCGATACTCTTTTCTTCCGCAACGCGTCCGATATAAGCTAGCACGAAGTCATTTGGTTTATAACCTAAGCTCTTTCTTAAACTGGCTATTTTTTCTTTCGAAGTATTATTCGGATCGAACTGACTGATCTCTAAGCCGGTCGGAATAACTTTAATATCTTTACGGACGCCATAGAATTCCATCCGCTTTCGGGTTTTTTCGCTAGGGACAATTAACATCGTACAGGCATCCCCATATAACCGACTCAGACTTCGCGTCGCGTGTTTGGCAACCTTCTCCACCGTCTTGGAATCGAAGATATTGACATAGTGGGTATAGTCTTCATACATCGTATGATAAGTACTGACTAACGGAATTTTTAAACTATTAGAAACGATTCTTGCGAAGATCCCGACGGAAAATTCGGTATGCACATGGATGACATCCAAGTGCATCTGTCGGATTTTCTCCAAGGCAAATAAATGATAAGGACTGGTTAAAACATAACCATAGAGATTTTTTAACTCAATACCGGAAAGACGCAGTAAATGATCATCGCTGCCCTCTTCCTTACCAACCGGTTTCGTGGTGATAACAAAGACCTCATGACCCATTTTAATCAATTCCTGCTGTAAAGTTACAATTGAAGAAACGACACCGTTGACATCGGGAGTATAAGCGTCTGTAAACATTCCGATTCGCATAACTAACTAGCCTCCTTTTCCGGCTGCGGAGTTTTATTGACCGTCTTGGAATTCTGGATTCGGATAAAAGTTATCGCCCCAACAATCATTACTAAATGGAAAGTCGAGAAGCGCCAAAGCACCATTAAACTGGACGCATTCGCTTTGGTCATGATTTCCGTGAACATCACGATAAAGGTACTCTCCGTCCCCCCGGAAGCTCCGGGAATCGGGATAAACGCATTGACATTAGAAACGAAGGAAGCTAAAGCGACCATCGTTAACCAATCGGCACTCTTGATCTTAAGCGCCCAAGCACAAATCATCGGAATCGAGAAATATAATAACATCCTAACGATATTCGCACTCACAACTTTAACCAATAACTTTTTATTGTGACTAAGTTGTTCGACGCCCTTGGAAAAACCTTCCAATTTTTCGTCGAGGTTATCGATCGCTTTTTGTTTGTCTTTGATAATATGTAATTTAACCCCGATATTCAAACCCTTCTTGGTTACCCAGGTATATACTTTGCGATTGAAAGCACATAGTGCCGTCAAGGTCACAAAAGTCGCATTCGCTAAGAAGCCGGCTAAAGATAAAAAGAAGAAACTATTCGAGGAGAAATAGGGAAATTTAATAACTAACAGAAGCAATCCCAACGCAATTACCACAATCTGATTAACGATAAAATCCAGAATTAAGATTCCGGCCGCATCTTCACCTTTGATTCCCTGTTTATGAAAAACATAGACTTGAGCGAATTGTCCTCCGGTCGACGAAGGGGTGATGCCATGGAAGAAAGCGGCTACTAACGCATTGAGGAAGCCTTGTTTCAGTTTATAATCAGGCTTAGTCTGTTTAGCGAACTGCTGTAAAATCCAACCGATGATTAGTTGGAATACAATAACGGCTAAAATAACGACCCCTAAACGCCAGAAATCGACTTTTAAAATACTGTTAACGACCTGATTAAAATCGTCCTTCAACGCAAACCATAAAGCTAGGGCGGTGAAACCGACGATTAATAAAATATTAACGAAATAATTGCGGAACACACTTTTCATAATTACGCCTTCATTACCTTTTCATAAACGGCCTTCAATTGAATTCCAATCTTATCCAGACTGCGGCTTTCAGCGACTTTATAAGCCTCGCCGGAAACATCCGGCAGTTTTTTCTCGACAACACCTTTAACTAATTCCGTGAATTCATCGTTATCGTGTCCGAAGTAACAATTCTTTTTGTCATCCAACCAGCCTTCATACGCTCCGATATCTCTAACAATAACCTGTTGTTTGGAAGCTAAAGCCTCTAGGACAACGATTCCTTCAGTCTCTTCATAGGAGGGAAAGAAGAACGCATTAGATCCCTGATAAGCACCTTCAATGATCGGTCCCTTAACATAACCGGGAAAATAAACATTGCTGGGATGATTGCCCGAAACGATATCCCGCATTTGCTGGGGGATCAGCACTAAAGCCGTATTCCCGAACCAAACGAAACGATACTGCGGTAACCTTCTGGCTACCTCGATAAAATCCAGCAGGCCTTTTCGTTCAAAGAATAAACCAACGCCCATGACGATCTTCTCATCGGGACGAACCGAAAGATAGTTGCGGTAAGCTTTAACTTTATCGTTATTCGGTTGATAACGCTTAAGATCGATCCCGTTAGAGATTGCTGTGATTGGCACCGTGATACCATAATTCTCCAATAGTTTTTTTGAATAAATCGTTGGCGTAATAATATAATCAGCCGAACTGTAAGCCGAAACCAAGATTTTTTTATAAACCGGAGCAATCTGATTCGAAAGCACAAAAGAATTCCGAAAATCTTCTTCAGTCGAATGAGCGTGATAGATTACTTTCTTCCCTTTCTGATGGGCCTCCCGCACCTTAGTGGCGGAATTGGGACCTACCGTATTGACATGTAAAATATCGTAATCATCACAATTGGGATCGATTGTCCAGGGTATTCCGACGGAAGTTAAAGCGGTTTCCTGGTGCTTCAGCGCCCGACCGATACCCGAGGTCTGAATTATCGACTCGTTTTCAAAATACAACAGTACTTTCATTTGTTCACCTTTAAAATCATACTCTATCTAGCTAAGTTTTTCTACCAGGGCTTGATTACTGAACCTTTGACATAATAGGCTTCCTTCGCCAATTTTGCCATATACACATCATGCCGACTGTCAGAATAAAACTTATCGATCACTGCTTCCGGATACCTTTCCTTGAATCGGACCACTTTCATTTTGCCATCATTATTGGTATCGATGGCTAATCCCGTCTGCCGATCAACCTTAGAGGCAATCCAATTCTTTATTCCTAATCTTCGCATAATTTCTGCCAAATCGAAATCCGGTGAAGCTGATATTATCAAATCATCTTCTTTAGCTTGCTTTAGATACCAAGGTTTAAGCTTCTTTTCGTGCGTATCCCAGAATTCTTTAATCAATATATCAAAATCTCCGGCTTGTAAGATTGCTTGGTAAAAACTCTGTTTAGCCTGCGTTTTGCTACTGATTCGCAGAAAATATTTAAGAAATGAAAAGATGATATGCGGAACTTTCCGATATGTTCGGGGATACTTTTTTAAAGTATAAAAAAAGAGATCAACGGAACTATCACCATCATATATCGTGTTATCGAAATCGTAGACGTTCATCGCTCACCTCACCAATATTTTAACACTTTAACTGTATTACTCCAATATCACATATTTTTCCATATTGCCTTGATAATATACAGAAAATTATTCGGTATATTATAGTTGCATAAGAAAACCGATTACTTATGTGTTTCCTCCCTAAAAAATATTTCGGATCAAATAAAGAAGGTTGCCCGACCTTCTTTTTTTGAAGCTTTTTATTTCACATAATTTCCCACTATACTCCGATATTCATGCGGTAAGCGATTACTATAC
>JAEZBR010000019.1 GCA_023426935.1 Bacillota bacterium
TTACAGACACTTACGAAAGTGCGTTTACAATCAATTCCGATGGAAGTATCGCAATTGAGGGATTCGTAAATACGGACAGTACTTCTTCTTATAAGATTCCGGGTCTTTGGGCTTGGATCGATACGAAAAGCGGAGCTTGTACCGTTATTTTGAATCAGGATAATAAAACCTTTAGACCTCATGGGGAAGAAGACTCTGCGGATGAAAAGGATCCTACGGAAAACACTTTCTCCGATATCGTCTATGCCTCAAATTCCGCTTCCCAGACTTTAGATCTGATTTTACCGGAAGGGGAAGGACCTTTCCCGTTAGTAATCTTATTGCATGGGGGAGGATTTAAATTCGGTGATAAGCAGATGCCGTTGGTTCAGAATATGTTTGCGCTAACTAAAGAGGGTTATGCGGTTGCGAGTGTCAATTACCGTTTAAGCGGTGAAGCAATCTTCCCAGCCGCCGTTTCCGATGCCAAAGCGGCCGTCCGTTATTTACGAGCCAATGCTCAGAAATATAATTTGGATTCCGAACGTTTTGCGATCTGGGGTGAATCTGCCGGTGCCTATTTAGCCTGCATGACTGCTTTCACCGATGACCAGACTTTGAGCGGCGAAGTGAAAGATAATCTTGAGACTTCTTCCGCAGTCAAAGTACTTATCGATTTTTATGGACCGGTATCTTTCTATCTGATGGACCAAGATGCCGCCGCGTTAGGTAACAGTTCATCCACGGGGGAAAACGGTTCCTTTGAGAGTGATTTTATCGGAAAAGCGATCAAAGACCTGAGCGACGAAGAAAAAAAGGAAATTGATCCGCTTACCTATATTACCAGCACTCGACCTTTAGCCGTCTGGATCCAAGCTGGGGATGCCGATACCAATGTTCCTTATACCCAATCAAAACGTTTGGCCAAAGCCTGCAGCGAGGTTTATGGTTCCGATGCCGTCTACTTTGAAGTCCTTAAAGGTGCAGTTCATGAGGATGATGCATTCTATACCGCTGCCAATCTGGCAGCATTAGAAGCCTTTCTTAAAGAAAACCTCTAATCGTATTCAATTAGGATAAATAAAGCCTTCAGGATCTTTCTGGAAAATCTATCTCGGAAGAATTCGGAAGGTTTTTAAATAAAAACGCGTCAAGACCTGACGCGATAATGACTCTGGCGGAGAGGGTGGGATTCGAACCCACGTGACGTTGCCGTCAACCTGATTTCGAGTCAGGCTCGTTATGACCACTTCGATACCTCTCCAATTAAAACGAAGGGGTCAAAATCGCCGCTTCGAACGTTTTTATACTACTCCAATACGGCATTAAGTTCAATCAAAAAAAACGATTCGTGAAACAATGTGAAAATTAAGTGAATTTCGCGTGATAATGAAAATCATTTACATTTATGAAAAACCTTGACATGATATTTGAAAAACTATACTATTCATATATTAAATCATCAGATTTAATGTTAAAAAGGGAGGATATTAATGATGAAGAGAATTGCTGGTATCGTTCTCGTCGCATTATTAGTAGTAGCTAGTTTAACCGGCTGCGGCTCTAGCAAGAGCTCCGCTGATTATCACTACGTCTATTCTAGCGACATTCAGAACATGGATTACCTGGTAACTTATCGGGCAGAAGACCATCGTTACAACGCTAACTTCGTTGATGGCTTACTCGAAAATGATGCTTATGGTAAATATGTTCCTTGCTTAGCTTCTTCTTATGAATCCAATGATGACAAGTCCGTTTGGACCTTCCATTTACGCAAGGGCGTTAAATGGGTCACCAATGAAGGCGAAGAGTATGCTGAATTAACGGCTCAGGATTTCGTAACCGCTTTACAGCATGCCGCTGACTTCAGCAGTTCTACCGCTTATTTGGTAGAAGGCGTTATTAAGAATTTCTCAGAGTATGAAGATGGACAGGTAAGTTTCGATGAAGTAGGCGTTAAAGCTGTAGATGATTACACGGTTGAATATACCTTAACCGGTCCGTTCTCCTATTTCTATTCCTTAACGACTTATTCGATTCTATTCCCGCTTAACAAAGATTTCCTTGAATCCAAGGGAACTGGTTGCAAATTAGGCGAGCCGGTCACCGATCAGTGCACCTTCGGCGCAGTTGATCCGACCTCTATCCTATATAACGGCGGTTATATCTTAACGAATAACACCGCTCAATCCGTTATCGAATTAACCAAGAATGCTAATTATTGGGATAAAGAGCACATCTATGCTAACAAGTTAACTTGGACATATGATGATGGTTCTGATGACCATGCCGTTATGAACGGCTTCGAAGATGGCACGTATTCTTACGCTGAAATCTCCGGAACTTGGTCTACTGATGATTTCAATTCTTATCTTGATAAGTATAAAGATAATGCGTATGTACCGTTATCTGACTCTGCAACCTTCAACGTTGCGCTCAACTACAATCGGGTAAACTATGTTGATTCTAACAAGACGACTGATGCTGAAAAGACGAATACGCAGAATGCAATCTGGAATAAGAATTTCCGTTTAGCCTTAATGTTTGGTTTCGATCGTATCAGCTATGCAATGCAGTCTGCTGGTGCTGAAGAACCGGCAAAGGCGATGATTCGTAATACTTTGACTCCGCCAGAATTCGTAACCGTTAACGGTGAGAGTTATGGTGATGTCGTTGCTAAAGAAATTGCTGCGGCTAACCCGGATGCTTTCTCTAGTGATCTAAGTGTTGCTGATGGTCAGGATGCTTATTACGATGCTGCTAAGTGCAAAGAGTATGTTGCTAAAGCAAAGGCTGAAGGAATTTCCTTCCCAGTTACTTTGGATTTAGTTACTTATGCTAATAGTGCTAGAATGGTCAACCAGGCTAACTCGCTGAAGAAATCCGTTGAGACTTCTTCCGATGGTCAGATCTTGATCAATATCGTTAACATTTCCGATATCAATGCTTACTATGCAGTTACTTATTATGCTGAATCCGGTGCTGAATCTGACTGGGATATTTCCACCGCTACCGGTTGGTCCCCAGACTATTTGGATCCGAAATCTTATTTGAACATCTATTCCCCGGTTCGTGGCGATATGATGAACTCTGTTGGTTTAAACAACGAGAATTCCACCTATTACACGGATGCTGACGGTGCTGCTGGCAAGAAGGTCGGCTTAGATGAATATCAGGCATTGTTAGATACCGCTGATAAGATCGTTGATTTGAATGAACGTTATGCAGCTTACGCAAAAGCTGATGCTTGGTTAATTGCGAATGCCTTCACCATTCCGGTACAGTGCACCCGTGTTAACTACATGGTTTCCAAGATCACCCCGTTCACCAGAGAATGGAGCTTAGCTGGCTTATCTGAGTACAAGTTCAAGAATGTTCTAGTAACTGATAAGACGGTCACCGCTGATGCTTATGCAAAAGCGAAGACTGAATGGGAAAAGAAGAAAGTTGCTGAATAATTAATCGTAGATTCATCCAAAGGGATTGGAGATTAATTCCTCCAATCCCTTTTTAAGACTAAATATGGTATTATAGTAAGCGCCGGGGTGAAAAACATGAAAAAGTACATCTGGGGTCGGGTTATACGCTCGATTCTATCAATATTTATTGTTGTAACTATTGCTTTAATTATGGTCTATACCATGGTTCCGCGTAGTTATGTTTTCCAGAATGATCCGCAATATTCAAAACTGAACGCGAATCTGGATGAAAAGACTAGATATAAATATAATACATGGCGTAGATTAGGCTATATGCGTTTTATCGAACAGAAAGATATGTGTTCGGCTGAGAGTGATGATTATTCTTCATGTGTCTTAGCGGGTTCTTCGGAGATTGAACGTATTAAAGAAGTTTATGTCGAAAAGGGTTGGACCGTCGAATCTTATAACAATGGTCTGCTTTTTGCGCACAAAGATTATTCGGTGTTTGAACTAGTTACCAATTGGTTTGGCCGCTTGATCAAGATCGATAATTCGACTTATATTAAAGATGCTAACAATACTGATTTGGAAAGAAAGATTTATGTCGCTACCGATCAGAATGGGGTACCGTCACTTAAGTGTTCCGGTTGCCAACATAAATATTTAATTTATTTTGATTCTGGTTTCCCGTATATTCATCAAAATATTATTTCGCTTGATTTCGGTATCTCTTATCCGACTTTCTCGGGTTTGGATGTGGGAAATGTAATTTCGACGACCCAAGGTAATGCGGTTAGTTCGGATGTTGAATTTGAGACCGGCTATTCGACCAGCACAGCGGTTAATTTACATACCTGCCGTTATAAGGATACTTTGGATACTTTGGATGCCAAACGTTTCTCGGACAATTATGCGGATTGTGACAGTAACCTCTCTGATCCTTCGATGATCATGACTTCTTTCTTATTCGGCATCTTTGGCTTGATTATCAGCTATGTCATCGGAATCCCCGGTGGTATGAGCATGGCTGCCCACAAGGATAAATTTGCGGATAAGATGGGAATTGTATACATCAACATTATGATCGCCGTTCCTTCCTTAGCCTTTATTTACTTTGCCCGATTTATTGGGAGTATGTTTGGGTTGCCGGATAAATTCCCGACTTTAGGAGCCCAAGATGTTCGGTCTTACATCTTACCGGTCATCATCCTCGCTTTATTGTCGACAGCGGGAGAAATGATTTGGGTACGAAGATTTATGATTGACCAAGCTAGTTCCGATTATGTAAAGTTTGCCAGAGCGAAAGGTTTGTCGCAGAAAGAAATCTTCAGAACGCATATTCTGCGAAATGCGATTATTCCGTTAGTTCAGCAGCTTCCGCAGAATGTTATCTTAACGATCTCCGGAGCCGTTATTACCGAGACCGTCTTCGCAATACCAGGTATGGGAAAGATGCTACCTAACTCCATTAAGAGTTATAACAACCCGATGGTTATTGCGCTGACCTTTATCTTTACGGCTTTATCGGTCTTCTCATTATTAATCGGTGACTTATTGGTTACCGTTGTTGATCCCCGAATTCAATTACAGGCGAAGGGAGGTTCCCGTTAATGACTGACGAACGTTTTACCTTTGTCGAAATCGATAAAAGTGCATCCGAACATTTAACTTCACCAAGATATTCTTATTGGAAGAGCGTGTTCAAAAAATTCTTCTCGAATAAAGCTGCGATGGTTTTCTTAGTCGTCACCGTAGCCGTTATCCTAATGAGTTTAATTTATCCGATGTTCAGTAGCTACAGTACCGAGATCCATCCGTATATCAATGATTTCGGTCGCCGCTTTATCAGTCCGAGCGGTAAATTCTGGTTTGGAACCGATAATATCGGAGATCCGTTATTCGATCAGATTTGGTTAGGGACCCGTAATTCCTTGACCATCGCAATTATCGCTACCACGATTACGACCGTCTTAGGCGTTATCGTCGGTGCCTTCTGGGGTTATTCCAAGAAGATGGACGTGGTCATGATTGAAATCTATAACGTCGTTGCGAACGTGCCGTTTACCTTGGTCGTTATTATTCTGATGTATGTTTTAGGACAAGGTTATTGGCAGTTGATTTTTGCCCTATCAGTTACCAGTTGGTTAGGCACAGCTTATTTTATTCGAATTCAGGTTATGATGATCCGAGATCGGGAATACAATTTGGCTTCCCGTTGTTTAGGGACGCCAATGAAGCGGATTATTACGCATAACATTATGCCTTTCTTAGTATCCGTTATCGTTACTTCGATTTCCCGAGATGTTCCGAACTTTATATCTTACGAAGTATTCTTATCCTACTTAGGAATCGGATTGACGGAGACCGATTGTTCGTTAGGACGACTGATCACGAAATTCGCACCTTATATGAAATCGACCCCATATCTATTCTGGATTCCAGTTGCGATGTCGGCCGTCATCTCCGTATCGTTATACATTGTTGGGCAAACTTTGGCGGATGCGTCCGATCCAAAGACCCATATGTAAGGAGGTACCAAAATGAGTGAACAGGTAAAAGATATGAAAACGGAAAAGAATGTGGTACTTTCTGCCAGAGATGTTGTGGTTCAGTTTAGGGTCAGAGAAAGAGTATTGACCGCAATCAGAGATGTTTCCCTAGATTTATATGAAGGTGAAACGTTGGCGATTGTTGGAGAATCCGGCTCCGGTAAATCGGTCTTTACCAAGACCTTCACCGGGATGTTGGATCCGAATGGTTCGATCCCCCAGGGACAGATTTGGTTCGAAGATAAGGATTTGTTAGAGAATAAGACCGATAAACAATGGGAAGAGATCCGCGGGAAGAAAATCGCGACGATCTTCCAAGACCCAATGACCTCCTTGAATCCAATCAGAACCATCGGTTCTCAGATTACTGAAGTCATTGTTAAGCATCAAGGCAAGACCCAGCAGGAAGCCAAAGAAATTGCGATTGATTTAATGAATCGGGTAGGAATCCCGAATGCAGCCGATCGTTTCGAGGAATATCCATTTATGTATTCCGGCGGAATGAGACAAAGAATCGTTATCGCCATCGCTTTAGCTTGCCGCCCGAAGATTCTAATTTGTGATGAACCGACTACGGCTTTGGATGTAACTATTCAGGCTCAGATCATTCGACTAATTAAAGAGTTACAGGTTGAGTATGGTTTTACGACCGTTTATATCACTCACGATTTAGGCGTGGTTGCCAATGTCGCGGATAAAGTTGCGGTCATGTATGCCGGTCAAATCGTCGAATATGGCACGGTTGAAGAAATCTTCTATGATCCTAAACATCCTTATACTTGGGCTTTATTATCTTCATTACCGCAGTTAGGAACTAAGGGTAAGGATTTATATGCGATTACCGGGACGCCGCCGTCTTTATTCGATAAGGTTGGCGGCGATGCTTTCGCACCCCGTAATCCTTACGCGATGAAGATTGATTTTGAAGAGGAACCGCCATTTTATCAGATAACGCCGACGCATAAGGCGAAAACTTGGTTACTAGACCCTAGAGCTCCGAAGGTTGAGAAACCGGAAGCAATCCAGGATCTGCATCAAAGATTAATGCACATGGTCGGAAAAGGAGGCAATTATCATGGCTGAGAATTCTAACCACGAAGAATTATTAAAGGTCAAAAACCTCGAAGTTACTTTCACCAATAACAAGAAGAAGTTTGTGGCCGTCTCGGATGTTAATTTCAATGTTTATAAAGGTGAAACTTTCGCCTTAGTAGGTGAATCAGGTTCCGGTAAGACCACGATTGGTCGGGCTATTATCCGTATCAATCCGATAACCGCCGGTGAAGTTTATTTCGAAGGTGAGAAGATTTCCGGTAAGATTTCTAAAGATCTTGACCGTAAAGTCGTTCGGAATATTCAGATGGTCTTCCAAGATCCGGCTGCCAGCTTAAATGAACGGGCAACCATCGATTATATTGTCTCGGAAGGATTATATAACTTCCACTTATTCAAGGATGAAGCTGATCGAAGAGCGAAGGTTGTCAAGGCTTTACAGGATGTCGGATTATTGGAGGAACATACTTCCCGTTATCCGCATGAATTCTCCGGTGGGCAAAGACAAAGAATCGGCATCGCCAGAGCGATGATTATGGAACCGAAGTTATTAATCGCGGATGAACCCATTTCAGCCTTAGACGTCTCCATTCGAGCTCAGGTGCTGAATCTACTCAAAGGCTTACAAAGAGATAGAGGCTTGACCTGTATCTTTATCGCCCATGACTTATCTGTCGTTAGATATGTCTCCGATCGAATTGCGGTAATTCACTTGGGAAGAATCGTGGAGTTGGCTGATACGAATGAATTATTCTTAAATCCGTTACATCCTTATACCCAATCCTTGCTATCCGCTGTACCGATGCCGGATCCGCAGATTGAGAAACACAAAGAATTATTAGTTTACTCCGCCGATATTCATGACTACCGGGTTGATAAGCCTTCTTACCAAGAAGTTAAACCGGGGCATTGGATCTGGGCTAACCAGAAAGAAATGGCTGAGTATACTAAAGAAGTTAAGTAAATTTGAAAGGGATGAAATCATCCCTTTTTTCTAGGGAGTAAAATATGTCAATTGTCAGAATGAAAAGAGTTGCGGTCAAAAGTAAAGATAAAGAAACTTTAGCTCAACTTAAACAATTAAAAAACTACCATTATTATGCGGATGATTTAGGCTTTATTCCCGCAAAGAAAGTTTCTTTATTGTCCGAAATTCCAAATCTTTCCTATGAAGTAACCGATCCCGAAATTAGTGAGACCATTCAACCACCGGTCATTTTACACAACCATTTCTGGAATAAACCTTTCGAGGAATTTGTGGAAAAACATGGTTTGCCTAATTATTT
The DNA here is from genome assembly GCA_023426935.1 of Bacillota bacterium. Classification (GTDB taxonomy): domain Bacteria; phylum Bacillota_I; class Bacilli_A; order Erysipelotrichales; family Erysipelotrichaceae; genus RUG11872. The sequence continues at coordinate 8,290 of JAEZBR010000019.1, forward strand.
TAATTTAGATCCGACCTTTTACTTGGCGCTATGTTTTGAGATCTTATTCGGGATTATGTTCGGTGATGTCGGGCAAGGAATCTTACTGATTATAATCGGATTAATATTCATGCGTAAGAAACAAAAGGCTGTAATTCTTACTAGAGTCGGTTTCTTTTCAATCTTAGGGGGATTCCTCTATGGTTCTTTCTTCGGAAATGAAGAAATCATTCCGGAAGTAATGGAAAAATTTAATTTATCCTATTGGCGTTTTGAGTTACTCGCCAGAAATAATACCGAGAATCTTTTATTATTTGTGATGGGTTTAGGTTCGATCATGATCTTAATCGCAATCTTGATGAACATCTGGGATCTGATTCAGGATAAAAGAAAACTAGTGGCAATTTTCGATACTAACGGTTTGGCCGGAATATGTTTATATGGCAGTATCATGGCTTTAGCCTATGGAGCAATCTTTAATAAAGGTTTATCGCCTTTAGCTTGGATTATTGGTCTAAGTGTATTATTACTGGGAATCATCTTATTCTTACTAGAACCTAGGTATTTAAAACATGATCCTAGTGTAAAACATGCCTTCAAACATCTCTGGAACTCCTTAATTGGCTTTGCGTCCAGTTCGATGGCTTTCTTAATGGTAGGCTGTTTCGCCTTAGCCCATGCGGCTTTAATGTATGTCGTTTGGTATCTGGCTTCTTTAATACCTTCCTTAAGTATTTTAATCATTATCTTAGGAAATGGCTTCGTAATGGGTCTAGAAGCAACGGAAGTCTGGCACCAGTGTCTTAACTTAGAATTCAAGATCTTACAACCACGTTTAAAAGCTTCGAGCGACTAAAAAGGTAAGCATCGCGCTTACCTTTATTGTAATTTAGTGAAACCCCAAATCCCTATTGCAAGACATAGGAGAATAAAGAAGACTAAGAATTTTATGCCGAAACTATTCTTCTTCTTGATTTGGATAACCAATTCAATGATCGAAGGCATTAAGAGGAAAAAGACAGCACTGAGCAGATATTCGACTTTTTCCATTACTCAGCTACTTGATCAGTAGAAGGCATTTTCGCCGATTTCCTTAACATAAGGAAACCGAGCACGAATAAGATACCTAGAGTCGCAACGCCGATATTAACACTCTTGGTTAATTGGGTTGCGATACCCATTAAAGTGGTTCCCATGAAGGCAGCACCTTTGCCACAGATATCGAATAAGCCGAAGTATTCTCCGGAATTTTTCGCCGGGATAATTTTCGCATAGTAAGAGCGGGACAAGGCTTGAATCGCACCTTGGAACATACCGACGACGAACGCCATAATCCAGAACTGAACTAAGTTAGTTAAGAATAAGGCGAAGATTGCGACGAAGGTATAACCGCCGATACAGACACTGATTAAGGTGATGCTGTTAATCTTCTTGGATAGCTGACCGAAGATTAAGGCGAACCCGAAGGCGATAACTTGGGTGACTAGTAACGCGATCAATAGGCCAGTCGTATCTAATCCTAAGGCAGCACCGATTGCGACCGCTTCATCAATGATTGTATAAACACCATCGATATATAAGAAGAAAGCGACTAGGAATAAGAAGACTTTCTTTTCTTCCTTAACCATTCTGGTCAAGGTATGGCCTAAACGCTTGAAACTTTCTTTGATAGCGCCTTTGCCCTGAGATTCAACATAATACTTCTGTTTATAACCTTTTAATAACGGAATCGTGATTCCTACCCACCATAACGCGATGATTAAGAAGTCGATGATAATGGATTGCTGACTGGTTAAGCCCATGCTGGGACCCATTAAGTAAATGACTAACGCCGCGCCGAAGGGGATGCAACTACCGATATAGCCCCAGGCATAACCCTGAGAAGAAACCATATCCATTCGTTCATGGGTGGTGACATCGGTCAACATCGCATCATAGAAGACTAAGGAAGCCGAATAAGCGGATTTAGCAATGATATAGATAATCAGGTAAGCAATCCAACTATTCGCTAAGCCCATGCTTACACACATTACCGCTCCGATGATTAAGGCTCCGGTAAACATCGGTTTCTTGAAACCTTTGTTATCGGCGATCGTACCGCAGATAGGTCCTAAGATCGCAACGATTATGGTCGCAATCGAAGTTGCATAGCTCCAATAAGCTAAATAATCATGGGATGCGATGCCCACATCTGAAGCTAAAGCGTGGAACCATAGCGGGATAATGGTTGAGACCATCATCGTGAACGCGGAGTTTCCGATATCATACAGAATCCAAGACAATTCTAACTTCGTAAATTTAAACTTCTGCTTCTTTACAACTTCGGACATAAGTTTCCTCCCTTAAGGCAATGTCTTATTTAAGAACGGCCAAATTAGTATCGGCCAGAAATTCATTCGTTTGCATTACGTTATAATTATGCATCAGCGCATAGATAATAGCGGCATCTCTTGAAACTTTAGGATATAGTTCTCCGTTATTAGAAAGCGAGAGCAGGTGACTGGTTTCTTTTTCGTTTAACTTCAAAGCAAGGGCAAGCTGGAGGACTTTATCTCGGGAAGGGACTTTACTGCCGTTGAAAATTTGATAGGCATAGGTTCGATTAATAAGCGTCTGATTAATTAATTTAGCAGGAGTATAATTTTTCTGTTGCATCAAAGCATCTAGGTAAGTACTGAAAACTACTCCAGGCAGTTGTTGAATATCCGCACCAACTTTTTCCGGGTCTTGAGTCTTTAATAAGTTTAATAATTGACTTGTTGTGACCATATTTCACTGTATTTATAATATAATAAAACGAGGGAATAAACTAGAGGAAAAATGGGTAACGGGGAAATCATCAAGGAAATCAAACGTAATTCAACTCAATGTCTTTCAATTGTTCAGGCCGATGGTGAACTTTATTTTCAAAGAGAAATGTTTTCTAGTGATAATTATGCGTTATATGCCCAACTACAAAAACAGACTAATGCCGGTCTGCCCGAGATTTTTCAATTAGGAATTATTGAAGGCCACCTAGTGGTTAGAGAAGAATTTATCTATGGCAAGACTTTGAATGAGTTAATTGTCTTAAAGAAACTAAGTAGGAAACAGATCTATGATTATTTCCTACAGTTATTGCAGGTCGTCGATTTTTTACACCATTTAAGAAAACCTATTATTCATCGGGATATAAAACCTGAAAACATAATGATAACGGATACCGGTAAAGTAAAATTAATCGATTTCTCGATTGCAAGATTTCCAACTTCGCAACGGAGAGACACCAAGATTCTAGGTTCAGTGGGCTATGCTTCGCCTGAGCAGTTCGGTTTTCAACAGACCGATACAAGATCGGATATTTATTCATTAGGAGTCGTTTTGAATCAGATGTTAACGGGTAAATTTCCTAACGAAGAACTACCAAAAGGAGCAATTTCCAAAGTCATCTTAAAAGCGACCGCAATTTCGCCCAATCAGCGTTATCCCGATATCAAACAATTCGAAAGTGCGTTCAAGCACGCTTACGGTCATAAAGTAGATTTGACTTTGCCGGGCTTTCGGACGCATACCCGTTGGAAAATGATTCTAGCTAGTTTCGCCTATCTCTTCGCTATTATGATGTTCTTTAATGGAAATAGTGTGCCGCCAGCAAATAATGTTTATATCTATCGGGCGATAACCGGTAGCTATATCCTATTTACGATTTTGTATTTCAGTAATTATCTAAATATTTTCAAGATATTACCATGGCATAATTCGAAGGATCAAGCCAAGATTTATTTTGGACGGGTGGTAATCTATTTTATTATTGCGTACGCCTACTTGTATTTTAGTGATCGTTTTTAATGTCTGCTGAGAGTAGACCATTATTTTTATTCCTTGAATATAATCAAGACGGAGGAATAATTAAATGAAAAAACTTTTTGTAGCAGTCTTAGTTATGTTAATGTTCGTAGGACTAAGTGGTTGTGGTTCGGATAGCACTGAGAAGACGAAGGAAGAAGTTAAGACCGAATTTCAGATTGGGGAAACGGCGACCTATGAGAAAGTAGACTATACGGTTGCGCAAGTTGCCATGAGTGAAGGCAGTGAATATAATAAACCAGAGGACGGTAAAGTTTTCGTCATCGTTTCTTTAAAAATCGTTAATAATTCTGATGGAAAAATTGATTATAACCCTTTCAATTGGAAGGTTGTTAATAGTCAGGGTCAAGAGGATGACTATTCAATAACTGGCTCCCTACAAACCGAACACAGTTTAGATAGCGGTTCATTAATCGGTGGTGGCAGTGTTGAAGGGGATGTGGTATTTGAAGAGCCGATAGACGGAACCTTAAAACTGAATTTCTATAATACAGTCTTTGATTCCAACTATGTATTTGACTTTGTCATAAGAGCTTAAAAGGAGTCTAAGATATGAAAAAATTCTTAGAAAACCGCAGCATTGTTCTAGGTATCTCGGCTTTGATTACGCTAATTTATGTCATTTATCTAGTATCATATTTCTATGGGACAATAAATGTTTCCGAAGGATCGGAACAATTAGGCGGAATGATAGCGACCGCAATGGTTACTCCTTATATGCTTTTTATGTTAATTGGTACAATCTTTCTCACGCTTGGTTTCTTTTTAAAAAAGAACTGGGCAGCTTTGGTAGGTGCAATACTAGTAAGCGTAGCAGCGGTCTTGTTTATCGCCTATATCGTTCTTTCTTTGATTATTGTAATTCTAGCTTGGATTGGATATGCGATGCAGAAAAAAAAGAGTTTGATTAAAGTTTAAGATATTCCTAAGCCTTTATCATAGTAATCTTGGTAAAGGCTTTTTTGTCTGAAGATATAAGCGAATTAGTAACAGATTAAAGATAATGCAATCAGTATGAAGCTTGGGAATAATTCTAGATAACTGCTTATTATTAGATTTAAACTTTAACACTGGAGATAATTATATATTAGAATCAAAATTGATTGAATACTGATAAATATAAATAATAGTATATACAATATGTATCAGTTAATATATAATAATATCAGTATGAAATTCACCGAGTACATATCTAAAAATCAAGTATTTTCAACTTCAGAGCTTATTAATACCGTCGATAATCCCAATACGGTTAATGTTCTTTTACAACGGGCTTTAAAGAGTAAGAGAATTGTTAGGATTCATCGCGGATTATACGTATCTAAGATTGGTCCTTTTGAGACGATGTCGGTAAATCCATACAGTATTATCAGAGCGCTAGATCCTATGGCAATTTTATCTTTTCATTCGGCCTTAGAAAGCTATGGAGTTGCTCATAATCAGTACTTTATGGTTCAATTTAGGACTGAAGTTCTTAGAACACCATTTGAATATGATAAGGTACAATATCAGCCATATCGTTCAAGTGGGCATATTGATATCCAAAACTTGGACAACAGACCTTTTGGAACTATCAAAGTTACGACAAGAGAGCAGACCTTTGTCGATTGTTTGTCCTTTCCAGAAAGGGCGGGAGGAATAGAAGAAGTAATTCGATCTTTGTCATTATTTCCATATTTGGATTTTAATCAATTAGAAGTTTTGCTTAGGCAGGGTAATAATTCTCTGGCCGCCAGAGCAGGATGGCTACTTGAAGCGAAAAAAGATTCTTGGCGAGTAAATGAATTGACTATGGAATCACTAAAAAAGCGTACTTTTAATGGACCTTTTAAGCTAGATAAGCAAGCAAAAGAAAACCATGGTTGGTCTAGTAAGTGGAATCTGTGTTTACCGGAAAGCGAAGATGAGGTGAGGTCATGGAGTCAATAATTAAAAGTGAATTCCCAGAAAGAACTTTCGCAAAGGTTGAGCGTTTATTAAGACTCGCTGCTGAAATGAACAGGCATCCAGATCTTAAAAATAAACTAGCAATGTTTGGCGGTACAGCAATTAATTTATTCATGCTAAATGTCCTGCGATTATCCGTAGACATTGACATATCATATATAGGATCAAAAGATATAAATTCGATGATAAAGGAACGTCCAATAATCGAACGCGGTTTAGAAGAGGTAGGTAAATCGTTAAACTATAATGTCATAGGCTTAAAAAATGGGCATGCGGGTCGTACTTTTGTTTTAAGGTATTACGATGATTGGGGATGGGATAATATCAAAATCGATATAGTTTATATGAATAGGGTTCCGCTACTTCCTTTAAAAATAAGAGAGAGTAAAACGAAACCAGGTTTATTTATTACTGTTTTTGATGATGTTGAATTAACAGGCGGAAAAATAAAAGCTTATTTTGATCGCGTCAAGATTCGTGATTTATATGATCTATATAATTTAAAAAAATATTTTGATTTACTCAATGATAATGCTAAACACATGGAAATAACTCATAAAGTATTACTTTTTTATGCTTCGATTTCCGCAAGGTTTCCAAACTCGTTTCTACAGAGAGAAGCTCGCTTCTCAAATTATCAGAGCGAACTAAATAAACAACTAATACCAATGCTAAGAATAGAGGAAAACGGTCCGGACTTATCGGAATTAATGCTTAGTGCCGCAGAATTTATTAACGAATATGTCTTACCTAAAAACGATATGGAAAAAGCATACCTAACCTTATTTTCCCAAGGAATATATAAACCAGAACTTTTGTTCCAAGATTCAAACATTCTGACGGCAGCCCAAAACAATCCTGAAGCTAATTGGAAATTACAAAACCTTAGGAAAATCAAGATTTAATTGAACAAGTTTAGAAAGTAATAAAAATTCCTTTCTTTTGAAAAAATAATGTAAGCATATCCGGGATACTTATTATGGTATAATCAAAAAGTACAAAACGGAGGCCCTTAATGAATAAACATAGTTTGACTTTTGAATGCCCTAAGTGTCAACATACCGATACCATTGAAGTCCCAGATAGTATAAATGCTAATAAAGATCCTATGGAATATCAGAAGCTTTTAAATGGCGAGTTCTTCGAAACCTCTTGCCGGTTCTGCGGTTCTAAGATCAGTTTGACTTATAATCTTTTATTTCATGATCCCAATCATAAGGCAATGGCTTTCTATTGCCCGGATGATAAGAGTATTAAAGAAGCCGAAGAGTCGATTCAAAAAGCATCCAGTTTACCAGCCGGTGCACCTTTAAGTAATTACACTTTAAGGATTGTGACTAACGAAAAAGCCTTAAGTGAGAAGGCTTTGATTTGGTCTTTAGGATATGATGATAAAACGGTTGAGATCTGGAAGCTAACCTATTTATATCATGTTTTATCCCATAAAAAAGATTTCCAATCCGATGCTTCATATTTAACCAAAAATGATAATGGTTACGATGTGGATTTCTATTACGAAGGAAAATATCTGGCCAGTATCTCTGGGGATATTTCTTTGTTGCCGGACGTTATGACGCGGTTTTTAAGTAAAGATGTTAATGATGATTCTTACTATATTAATCAAGAATGGGCGAAGGATCATCTCAGTAAATTATTACATCGACCGGATTAAGGATGGAGATAATGCCAGGCTTTAAGAATCGCAATCTGTGTCTTAGAGTCGGTAAGTTTACCAGTATAGACATCTTCAATGGCTACCTTTAAGGGAGTCTTATGAATACTTAAATATTCGTCAGGATCTAAATCCTGGCGAGTTTTTTTAAGGTCTAAAGCTAGCCATAGGAATAATTCTTCCGAGAAACAACCGGGCGAGGATAAACAGGATCCTAAGGAAATCCACTTGTCGGCTTCATAACCGATTTCTTCTCTTAATTCCCGTTTGGCGGTAACTATAGGTTCTTCGCCCGCATCTCTTTTACCCGCCGGTAATTCCGTGAGAACTTTACGGAACGGATAACGATATTGCGAGACGAGATAAAGGTTCTCATTTTCATCCAAAGCGACGATCGCACATCCCCCGTGATGATAAATTACTTCTCTGGGGGCACGATTTCCGTTAGGAAATTCAATCTCATCAAGAACGACTTCGAAGATCTTTCCTTGGAAGATTATCTTCGAAGATACGGTTTTTTCATTCATTTCGGCCATTTTCTTACCTCTTTTTAATAATTTTAACAGGAAAATCGTAATTTCATGCATAAAAGAAATCAGAGGGGGATGT
>JAEZBR010000033.1 GCA_023426935.1 Bacillota bacterium
TGGCTATACGGCTTGTCGGCAGATTAAAGCCAAACAAGATATTCCGGTTATTATGTTATCGGCTCGTCAAGAAGAAGCTGATAAACTTTTCGGTTTTGAGTTAGGTATCGACGATTACATGACTAAACCATTTTCACCAAAAGAATTAATGGCACGTATCAAAGTAATTTTAGACCGAAAAAAGATCAGCCCAACTAATAATCTGTTGTCTTATCAGGATTTAAGTGTCGATATAGCGGCTCATGAAGCTAAAATTGGTAACGAAATGCTTAAATTAACTAATAAGGAATTTGAATTATTAGTATATTTTCTTAAAAATCGGAATATTGCCTTAACTAGAGACCGTCTTTTAGATGATATCTGGGGTTATGATTTTTATGGTGATGAACGAACAATTGACACCCATGTCAAGATGCTAAGACAAAGTATCGGTGAATATGGGGACAGAATTATCACTGTTCGGGGAGTAGGTTACAAATTCAATGCGGATTAAAGAGGCATTATCAGGTATTCGCTTTAAAACCTGGGTCTATTTTGTCACTTTTTCCATATGCATTTTAGGCCTTTTGATGTTGTTCCAAGTGGTTCTATTTGAGCCATATTACCGTAACACCAAAATGCACGATATTAAAACAGTCGTTAATAATATTGCGGAAAACATCGATGATTCTGAGACAATTTCAACCTTAACGGTCAATAATGATGGCTGTCTAGTCATTGTTAACTCGGATAGTTCGGTAGCCGCCGTCGATGCGATTGGCGTGTCATGTCTTTTATATAAAGACAGTAAAGTTGAAACACAGTATCTCGATAGCCTTAAAACTAGTGAAAACGGAGAGTTAAGTTACCTTGCTGAAGTCGATTCCACTCAGGAAATGCTGATTTATGGAAAAACCTTTGAGAATGAAAACGGTGAGAAGTTTTATGTTCTGTTTAATACGCCATTACAACCTTTAAAATCGACGATTGCGATAATTAGAGGACAGTACACTTATATCGCTTTAATTGTTTTATCATTAACCTTGATTCTTTCGATTATTTTTGCCCGTCAAATCACCAAACCAATCGTTAAAATGACGGATGAAGCTCATAAATTGAGCGAAGGCAACTATGGCGAAGTTCATTTTGACGAATCAGGATCCTTTTTGGAAATGAATAATCTGTCTAGATCTTTAAATAACAGTGCCAAAGAATTAGATAAGATTAATGAATTGCGCAGCGATCTATTGGCAAATGTCTCCCATGATATCCGGACTCCGTTAACCATGATTCAGGCTTATGCGGAAATGATCCGTGATATTACCGGTAATGATGCGGAGAAGCGTAATGAAAATCTTACCGTAATCCTTCAGGAATGCGAATATTTGGATAAACTAGTCAATGATATGTCGGAAATGACAAAATTACAGTCCGGAACGACTAAATTGAATATCAGTGACTTTGATCTATGTGCCGTTATTAACAATACGGCAGATAAATTCCGGACAATTTCCAAAAAAGAGGGGATAAAGATCCAAATTGAGGCCGAACCAGAATTAATCGCTCATGCGGATAAATTTAAAATAACGGAAGTAATTTACAACTTTATGGGTAATGCGATCAAACATTACGGTAATGATAAGTTAGTAATTGTTAAAGCGTTCACAATTAGTAAAGAGAAGTTAAGAGTCGAAGTTATTGATCATGGTCCCGGTATTTCAGCAGAAACGTTATCTCACATCTGGGAAAGATATTATAAGATGGATATGAAGTATCAACGTGCCCATAGCGGTACTGGATTAGGTTTAGCGATATCTAAGGCTATTTTAGATCAACACCAAGCAGTATATGGAGTTAATAGTAAGGTTGGTGAAGGATCAACGTTTTTCTTCGAAATCGAATCTGCTATACCTAAATAACATTTAGGGTATTTATGAATGCCTGCGTATAAAACAATAAAGGCGGGTGATCATAATGTTACCATTTTGGCTCATATTATCATTGTTAGGCACGATATATTTATTTAGCTCTAGTAGAACGATTGTATCAGTATTATTAAATAAACGACAGATTCTCAAATAAGGTTTAAACAAGGCTTTAGTCATAATTATGATTAGAGCCTTTATTTCGCATAATGTATATTATGTAATTTTTATTAATCGATGAAATAACCTGTTTTAGTCATCAAATTTACTACTGACCTTCCGGTTTATCTTTTTTGTCCGGTTTAGGAAAGTATTTATCGTAATCTTGATGCAGCCGTTCCGCTTGAACGTGAGTATAGATTTGAGTTGTGGAGATATCACTGTGTCCTAATAACTCTTGAACACTACGCAGGTCTGCCCCATTCGCCAATAATTGAGTTGCGAAGGTGTGCCTAAAGGTATGCGGTGAAACATTTTTCGTGATACCGACCAATTCACAGCGTTTTTTAATCAATTTCCAGACATATTGCCTCGTAAGCGGTTTACCCTGCGGATTAATAAATAAAAGCGAACTTCCTTGATTTTTTAACCATAAAGGGCGGATTTCCGTTAAATACTGTTCTAAAATGACTAAACATTTGTGTCCAAACGGGACAATCCGTTCCTTATCCCCTTTTCCTTTAACTCTAATGAACTGTTGTTCCAAATAGACCTGATTTAGCTTTAAAGAGATGCATTCGTGGACTCTTAAGCCGGAATTATAAAGTAATTCCAAGATACTATGTTCAAAAAGATCCTTAGGATTATCAGTAAATGAATCCATAATTGCTTGGATCTCTGAATCATTTAAGTAAACTGGCAAATGATCATTGTTTGATTTGACTTTCAAATCACTGCTAATATCTGCAAGATCGTATTCGGCCGCAAAATAACGGTGAAAATTACGAATGCTAGTCGCAATTCTCGCCACACTTCGTTTCGTTTTGACCTTTAATTGGGCTTCAATAAACATATTTAGATCATCTTTACTAATATTCTCAAGTGTTTGATAGTGTTTATTCTGCTGTAACCAATCTAGATATTCTTGCAGATCGTGATAATAAGAGATTATCGTGTTATCTGCTTTTGGATTTTGTAAGGAAATATAGGCTTTATACTCCGCTAAAGCATCTTTAAAGCTGATGGTCATTAAACTTAGCTCCTTTTAAAAGTTCTCTTGCGGAAAGCTTGGAAGCGTTAGTTATGGCTCCGGTATTGATGAAGGCTAATTCTTCAATACGCTGTTCTTCGTTTAAGAAATCGATGCTGGTAAAGGTCTCGTTATTTTTGCTATTTTTAGATACCCGATATTGATAATCTGCGTTTGCGGCAACTGGTGCTAAATGCGTAACCGCAAAAACTTGAGCGTTCTTAGAAATGTCATGCATTTTCTTGCCAATGCTTAAAGCAACCGATCCGGAGACCCCGGAGTCTATCTCGTCGAAAATAATCAACTGCGTGCCCCACAATGATGTAAAGATTGTCTTTAGTCCTAACATTAGTCTAGACAATTCCCCGCCGCTGGCGACTTTCTGGAGCGGTTTTAACGGTTCGCCGGGATTAAGGGAAATTAAGAAGTTAATCTCATCATTTCCCGAAGCCGAAGGTTGTGTTTTCGGTTCAATATTGACTTTAAACTGGGCGTTTTTAAGTTGCAAATCACCTAGTTCGTTCTGAATCTTTTGTTCAAGTTCCAGGGATTTCTTCGTCCTTAATAACGTTAATTCTTGAGCATACTCTTGATACTTAGCTAAAGCGAGCTCTAATTCTTGAGCTTTTTTATTTAAGACAACATCTTTATCCTTAATTACATTCAGTTGTTCCTCAAATTCACGGCGTTTTTCTAAGATTCCTGAGATTGTTGTTCCGTATTTTCGCTTTAAACCATTAATCAGATAAATTCGCGTATTGGCATCGTTTAATTCGTTTTCATCCATTTCCATACTACCCTGATAGGCTTTTAATCGATCATTTAGATCACTTAATTCATAATATAAATCATCAAGCTTTTGGGTTTCCTGCTCAATTTCTTTAGACTCGCTGATCCCCTTTAATTCTTTGATACTGGTAAATAATCGGTTTAATACGCCTTGATCATTGTCAAAGTTCTCAATCGCAGTACTTAAACGACTATAGATTTTTTCATAGGAAGACATGACCTTAATCTTTTCTTCCAATTCCTGGTCTTCACCATCTTTTAACTCAGCTTTATCGATCTCATTGATCTTATAGTTAAGAATCTCTTCCTGTTCCGGTGCAAAGGTAAGATTTTTGAGTTCTTCCAAAGCTTTATTCAGCTTATACCACTGGTTGTAAGCCTCTTTTACTTTTTGAACTAGTTCTTCATTTTGAATGTAAGCATCAAGCAATGTTTCATGATACTTGGCATTTAAAAGATATTGATGCTCATGTTGAGAATGAATGTCAATGTATTTAGCAACAGTATCTTTTAATAAAGCTAAGGAAACTGTCCGATGGTTAATCCGACAGGTATTCTTCCCTTCCCGGTCAAATTCTCTAGTTACGATTAGTTTATCGTCATCATAGCCTAGGTCAGCTAATTCTTTTTTGAGGGAACCGTTAACGGAAAAACAGCCTTCGATCAAGGCTTTGTCCGCAGAAGTTCGGATATCCGCAGTATTAGCTCGATCACCGCATAATAAGCCGATTGCATCCATGAAGATTGACTTACCGGCACCGGTTTCACCCGTAAAGGCACTAAATCCGTTCTCAAACTCTAGATTTAGTTCTGAAATCAGAATGTAATTTTTAATATAAAGACTCTCGAGCATCTGTTTCTCCTTGATTCTTAATTATTTTACCATCAGAATATTTAATACGCTAAATATTTTCGTTTTCCTTAAACCTTCTTCATTAAATCGGCTTCGATATTATTAAATAAGGAATTTGTATCTAGTCTTTCTTTCTTCCGATTATCGACGATAGTGTCGGCGGCTAAATAATGCGTATCAATCCCATAAATCTTAATTGAAGGATGAAGATTGTTACGTTGATAGAATTCCATAATCAAGGATCCTAACCCGCCAGCAATCAGCGCCGGTTGATAAATATAGATTTGCGAATCTTTATGGGCAATTTTAAGTAACATATTTTCATCCAAAGGTTTATTAAAGCGGGCATTTATAATATTGATTGGTAGTTTATTGTTTATCGCTTTATTTGTGAATTTTGCCGCATCCGGACCGTAGGTAATTAAATAATTATGTTTATTGTTGGTATAGACGAATTCCCAGGTACCGATTGCGATATTAGACGGCTCAACAACAATTTCAATTGTTTGACCAATCGGAATCCGAATGATAAAGGGATGCGAATAGTCAACCGCTGATTTTAATAACTCTTTTAATTCCTGAGGATTATTGGGCGTTGCGATAACAACATTAGGCAAGAGATTAAAGATTGAAATATCATCGATTGCCTGTTGGGTTGGCGGATAATCACTGATCCCCGGATTATTGATGCCAATGATTACCGGAAGATCACGATAACAGAACTGTTCCTTCAAAAACTGATAAACAGTTGCAATCTGACTGCCGGATACATTTATATAAGGGTGTAACCCTTTTACCGCAATTCCTAACGCAAAATTTAGAGTTTGATTTAGATTCATTTTATTGATGAAACAGCGTTGAGGGAAATTAGCGTTAAACTCTTTAAAAGGTTTAGCAGCTTTATCAATCGGTGATAAAACAAATAACGATTCGTTATCTTTGCTTAAAGAAGTTAATTCATGATCAACAATCTCCTGCCAATCGCATAAAGAATGAATATCATCTTCTGGTTGTTTTTCATTGATTTGAATTAAATGCTTGTTATTCTTCGGTTTCATTTTATTAATAACAACGTGAATGACTAAGGATCCGGGATTCTTTTTAGCCATAATAAAGGCCTTTTTTAAACTATTGAATTCATCAGCTTTAATCGGGCCTAAATAATCCCAGCCCATTTCAGTGAAAATTGAGGATGATAAGATCCCCTTCTTTACCGTATCTCTAAAACTACGGATATTATTTAAGATAACTTTCCCGGAATTTGTATTACCTAACGAGGTATTCAAATTATCTTTTAATTCAAGATATGAATTGGAACTGCGAAGTTTAGTTAAAGTATTTTTTGAGAGATGAATCATGTTCTCTAGATTGTGATCAATAAAAACCAATATTATTTTATGTTTACTTTGGCCCAATAAATTTAAACTGGAAATTGCATCATAATTATAGAGGTCGTTATTATCGATATTAATTATGATATTGTTATCCGATTTAAAATCTTGAGAATTCGCTAAGCCTAGTGCTAAAGAAAGATTATTGGAGTAATTATTGACCGGTAAAGTACCAATTAAGATCTTGCGGATATATTCTTGTTGCGTACTGGAAAACAATATATCATCGGTCGTTTCATTGAATACGGTCTCTAAAGCCGTTACTAATTCGACATTTTGCGTATAATTTCTTTTGTTTTCCGCACTAAGGCTATCATCAAACATAATCTTATCTTTAATACTCTTAATTAAAGAATTAAACTGGGTAGCTTTCAATTGTTTGAGAAACGAAGGATTTTGGATCTCCTCTAGCTTCATATTTAATTTTCCCTACTTCTGATTTGGCTAATCAGTTCGCTTAAGCTAGTAGCCGTAAAATTTAATTTTGAAAGAGCTTTAAGAACTTTATCAAAATGCTTATTCATCATCTGCTTAGCGGTTTCTAACCCCCAGATACTGACATAAGTTTGTTTGTGGTTCTTATTATCGGAAATCGATTTACCAAGTTGTTTTGCGTCCTTGGTAGCATCAAAAATATCATCCTGAATTTGGAAAGCAATACCTAGTTCTTCGCCGATATTTCTTAACTGATCGATATCATCAATCCTACCAGCCAAACTGGCACCGACGACTAATGGTAAGGCCAGTAATTGTCCGGTCTTATTAATATCCAATTTTTGAAGATCTTCGGCTGATAGATTCGTTTGATCTTCAGCTTCTAAATCAAGCATCTGACCATAAATCATGCCGTGATCGCCCGCTGCACTAGCATACTCGGTTATTATTGATTTAATAAAATGCGTATTTTCTTTTGCCAAGAGCGCGAACGCTTTGGTTAATAATGCGTCGCCTGCTAAAATCGCCATTGCCTCGCCATACACTAAATGATTGGTCTTCTTTCCCCTTCTTAAATCGGCATTATCCATGGCTGGCAAATCATCGTGAATCAAAGAATAAGTATGGATCATTTCAAGCGCGGCAGCATAGGGATATCCTTCTTTTTCAGGAAGCGAATTGTCATTGAGAATAGCGAACAATAATTGGGGACGAATTCGTTTACCTCCCGCCATTAAAGAATATAGTTCGGCTTCTTCGATATGATTTGGTTTCTCAGGATACAATGAACGCAGATAAGTCTCGAAATCATTGTTCATGGTTGGAATCCGAAAGATTATGATCTTTCATTACTTGCTGTAATCTTTGATCAAAAGTATTTAATTTCTTCTCACATTCATTTACCAGATTTAAACCTTCTTCAAATAGCTTAATCGCATCTTCTAAAGGAACCTCATTCTTTTCCAACTCCGCAACGATCTCATTTAATCTGATCATTGCTTGATCATAAGTCATTTTATTTTCGTTTGGCATATAATTTCCTTTCTGAAATCTGGGCTTTAAGTTGCCCATCGCTAAGGCGGATTTGAAGAAAATCTCCTTGATTGATTTGATTGACTGAAGTAATCACCTTATTATCGATATCCGAGATGACTCCGTATCCCCTTGATAAAATTTTAAGTGGACTATAGGCATCTAGTAAGCCACTGATCCGGGAAGCTTCTTCCACTTTTAGTTTATAATAATTATTCATTACTTCCAAGAGTTTAGAAGGAAAGATTTTCTGCTTGGACTGATATTTTACCAGAAGATTTTTTGTTTCATTCTGAAATCGAGAATTATTTTGATTAAAACTTATACGAACATTTTGAGCATATATTTTCGTACTCTTGACTAACTTCTGATAAGAAATTTGCAGAAGATCCTGTTTCTGATGAATGTTATTAGTAAACTTCAATAATTTCTCGTATCTTAAATCAAGTTCCAAGGTAGGCTTTCGTAGTAATTGCTGCCCTGCCTGTACTAATCGGTCTTTATCTTGCTTAAGCAATTCTCTTACTTCGAGAATATCCGGAGTGGCATGTTCAGCGGCAGCGGTCGGTGTACTCGCTCTAAGATCCGCAACATAGTCAACCAAAGTCGTATCTGATTCATGCCCAATCCCGGTAATAATCGGAGTTGTACATTCATAGACCGCTTTAACTACATTTTCTTCGTTGAAACACCAGAGATCTTCTAACGACCCTCCGCCTCTGGCTAAAATAATTATATCTAAATTCGCTTTATCGGCTTTTGCGAGTGCCTTAACTATATCGGTACTGGCTTCTTTACCTTGAACTAAGGAAAAGAAAGGATAGATTTTTGCTATAGGCCAACGTCTAGTTAAAGTACGTATAACATCTTGATAGGCCGCAGTGTTTTCTCCGCAAATTACCCCTATCTTATCGGGATAACTTGGTATTGGAATCCGATGCTCAACCTCAAAATATCCTAAAAGTTGTAACTTGTTTTTTAACTGCTCAAGTTTTAAGGCTAAATCACCTAAGCCGGTAGGCCTTAATTCTACAGCATATAATTGATACTGACCGGTCGTTTCAAAAACCGAAATACTTCCTTTGACTAAAATTTTCATTCCGTTAGTCGGAATTAATTTGCTCTTTGAAGCATATGAAGAAAACATCACACATGATAAACGGCTGCTATTATCTTTTAGGGTGAAATACCAATGACCGCTGGGATGAAGATTGAGGTTTGAAACCTCTCCTTCAACATAAATTCCTTTAAGATATAAATCCTGGTCCAGACGACCTTTGATATAGTGATTAAGCTGGGTAATCGTCCAGATATTATTGTTCATTTTTTGTCTAGAACTCCGTTAATTAATTTGTAAGCATCATCGTCGCAATAATGCTTTGCCAATTCAACGGCTTCATCTTTTATACTGTTTTCCGGTGCCGTTTTTAAATCTAATTCACTAAGTCCCAATAAGAGAATTGACTGTTCCAAATATCCTAATCGATCAAAAGACCAATTAGTTAATCTTTCACTAATAATCTTTTTATACTCATCATAATTATTGATTGCCTGACTTGTAACATTTACGACATAGGCAATTTCTTCTTTTTCGGTAAACTGATTATCAACTACATTTATTAAGTCGATATCCTGTTTTTCATCCTGATCTTTTTTACCGAAACGGTAAGGTAGATTGTAGCGTAAATTATCGGAAATTAATTCTTCCGGATTACTGTCCAATAATAAATATTGATAGAGCACATCCATGACAATAATTCTTAATGCATGACGGTTCATATCAATTCCTCCAACGCCTATTATTTTACCACGGAATACCTATTACGCAAAAAAAAGAAGCACACAATTTGGTGCTTCTAGAAAACAAATCCGGTAATATTCATGGTTATATTCGAACAATCGATATCCGTCATTTGGTAGATGGTCTGTTTTACATGTTCTTGAGCACTTTCGGCAATCGCATTTACGTTCTTGCCATAGGTTATTTTTACATCTAAATCGATTAATACTTCCTTGTCAACGACCCTACAGGTAATGGGGTTATGAAATGCCGAAGCATCTGCCAGTTGAACCCCGTTCGCTTCACCAATCGCATAAGAAACGATTGCTTCCAAGACATGGGTGGAAATCGCAATAATACCTTTACTCTGATCATCGCTTATCAAAAGATATTCTTTGGCCATAATTCACGCTCCTTGGCTATATGATAACATAGCTTTTCGATTGTTTAAATAACTTCTAACGACCTTTTCGTCTTTGACCAATTGTTTCTTTAATTCAGCTGGTGAAGAAAATTCTTTCTCATCGCGAATCTTTTTCAGCCAAATGACGGTTAATTTTTTTGCATAAATATCCTGATTAAAATCGAGGATGTGCACTTCCAAAGAATGTTGTTGACGATAATTAAATGACGAATTATGTCCAAGATTAATCATTGCTTGATAAAATTTTTGATCATACCTTATCCATCCGCAATATACGCCATCTAAGGGTAATACATACTCTTCATCTAATAGTATATTCGCGGTTCGATAATTGATTGTCCGCCCTACCTGATGGCCTTTGATTACCTTACCGCTAGTTTGATAAGGATAACCTAATAGTTTGTTAACCATCGTAAAGTTACCGTTAGAGATTTCTTTCTCAATCCTAGTTGAACTAATTTTTTCCTTTCGGTAGTTTACGGCCTTAACTACCACCGTCTTAAACTCTGGATATTTTAGTAAATCGCTTGCTTTACCTTTGCCGAAATGACCGTAAGTATAATCAAAACCGCAAACTAATGATTTAATTTGTAAAGGAATCAATAACTCTCTGACAAACTGATCCGGAGTAAGTTTCGATAATTCTTTGTCGAATTTGACTAGATAAAGATAATCGATGCCCATAGAATTAAGAATATTTATTCTTTGCTTTAACGTTGTTAAATGTGAGACTGATTTTAAGTTTTTCAAGACGATCCAAGGATCCGGATCAAACGTAATCAAAGAAGTTGGTAAATCTTCCTTCTTAGCTACTTTAAGCGCCGTATTAATCAACTTTTGATGACCTTTGTGTATTCCATCAAAATAACCGATACAGGCGACCGTAGGCTTTATTTTGAGTGGTAAGCTATTTAATTCGATTTTAATAATTTTCATCTTAAACCTCTGACACAATGATAGTATCCATCTTCCTTTAATGTATATGCCGCGATAATTTCTTTCTGGTTGCTGACAAAAATATTCTTTTCGGTGCAATCGAGTTTAATTTTCATGCCGTTAAGAATCTTAGTACGATCCGGATAATCGATGACGGTTTGATCGGATAATATCTCGTATGGGGTAAAGAGTCTTATTCCCGCTAACAAAGGCGGAAGGTTCTCTAATTTATAAGCATCTTCAACTTTATAATTACCGATCCTCGTTCTTCTTAATGAAGCTAACAAACTATGTACTCCCAGTTTTTGTCCTAAATCATGCGCTAAAGAACGGATATATGTCCCCTTTCCACAAGCAATCTTTAATTTTAATTTACGATCAGCATAATCGATTACTTCGATTTTCATAATTTCAACCGTCCGCGGTTTGATTGTTACTTCCTGATCTTTGCGGGCATATTCATATAGTTTCTTGCCATTAACTTTGATTGCCGAATAAATCGGAGGATATTGGGTTTGTTGGCCTAAAAACGTAGGGATGATTTCATTGATTTCAGAAATCGTCGGAATTCTTTCGTCCGGGTATTCTATAATCTTTCCCTCTAAATCATAGGTATCCGAAGCTAAACCAAATTGAATAACCGCATCATAGTATTTTTCCTGATAGTCTAAAAAAGGTACGAGTTTGGTGGCAGTACCCATTAAAACGATAAGTAGCCCGGTAGCTTGAGGATCTAGTGTTCCGGTATGCCCAATCCGTTTTTGACCGCTAATTCTTCTAAGCTTAGCAATCACCTCAAACGAGGTCATCTGGGCACTTTTGTCGATCAGTAACATTCCGTTCATTTTTTTACCTTGCTAATTATAACACGCGAGCCGCATAGTTGGTTTATAATACCTTTGGAGGTTTTATGAGTTCAATTTTATTATTCCTACAAAGTATTCGCCAGCCATGGTTAACTGATTTCCTGAATATCTTTGTCGCGATTTTTAATAACGGCATTCTATTATTTGCGTTGACTTGGTTATATTGGTGTGTCGATAAAAAGAAAGGTCGAATTTTAGGACTGGCTTTCTTCTTTTCTTCGGCTGCCATTCAAACTTTAAAAATTATGTTCAAAGTTCCTAGACCTTGGCTCTATACCAAAGATTTAGTTCCCGACAGTTCAGCTATCGCCGGTGCCACCGGATATTCCTTTCCTTCCGGTCATTCACAAACAGCGGCTAGTTTAGGTTATACCAGTGGTTATTTATTACATAAGACTAAATGGCGTTGGTTTTTCTTTATTGCACCTTTTGTTGTCATGTTTTCTAGGTTATATTTCGGTGTTCATACGATTTACGATATTTTCTTTGCCTATTTCATCGCTATCGCTTTCTCAATTGCCGTAATCAAGACGGAAAACTTTTCACAACCTCGGGTCAATCAATCCGGAATTTTACTGATTCTTCTTTCGCTAGTAGGTTTGGTTTTTAGCTTCTACCAACTTAATAAAGGGACCTTATCTATTACCTTTGCGCATGATACATTAGTTTCCTGTGGGGCCGGGGTCGGATTTGGTTTAGGGATTATTCTTGATTATCGTTGTCTTAACTTCAAAAATCCTGAAGAACTTATGCCCCGCTTATTAGTATTGATCTTTGGCTTACTAAGTACCTTAGGTGTTTATTTCTTAGGTAAATTACTACCGGAAATCTCCTGGTTAATTTTCTTAAGATATTTAGTATTAACCCTCTGGGTTTCGTTTATTTATCCGTTATTATTTACTCTCATCATGAAAAAGAAAAGCCGGAATTAACCGGCTTTGTGTTTTAGATCATCGATTAGTTTATCGATATGATTACCATACTCTAAGGAGTCATCCTCAACAAATAATAGATCCGGACATTTTCGGATATCCAGCTGCTTAGCCAAACTGGAACGGATAAATCCTTTTGCCCGCATTAGTGCTTCAATACTTTCGGGTTTGGAAAGCTTTGAACCCATAAAGGAAACGAAGATTTTAGCTTGCGAATAATCTTTATTCAAAGTTACTTCCGTGACTGTTACCATTCCCAGTTCAGAATTTTTAAGTTCGAATTGAATGATATCCGACACATCTTTTTTGATTATACCGGCTAAGCGTTCATTCTTTAACTTATTCATTAATCTTTTACTTCCTCGTTATTGAATCCTTCAACGATATCGCCTTCCTTAATATCGTTAAAATTCTTGATTGTTATTCCGCATTCAAAACCAGAAGTAACTTCTTTGGAATCATCCTTAAATCGTTTTAAAGAACCTAGCTGTCCGGTATAAATGACAATTCCGTCTCTGATTAAACGTACAGAGTTGTTATTTTTGATGGATCCATCGGTGACCATACAGCCGGCGATGGTGCCGATTTTGGAAACTTTGAAGATATGTCTTACTTCGGCTTGACCGGAAATAACTTCTTCATAGACCGGTGCTTTCATACCTTTCATCGTTAATTCCATTTCTTCTAAAGCTTTATAAATAATATCATGTAAGCGGATTGAAACATGCTCTTCTTCAGCTTTCTTACGGATATTGGCATCTGGGCGAATATTGAAACCATAAATGATTGCATTAGAAGCTGCCGCCAACATAATATCGGATTCCGTGATTGCTCCCGGCGTCGCATGGATAACATTGACTCTTACTTCAGAGACTTCAAGCTTTTCCATCGAAGCTTTCATTGCTTCGGCAGAACCCTGATTGTCGGCCTTGATAATAAGATTAATTTCTTTTAATTTTCCTTCTTTGACCTGTTGTGTCAAATCATCGAGATTCTGAGCACTGGTCAGATTACGATCTTTTTCGATCTTGGTTTGCTTACGTTTATCCGCAACTAATCTTGCCTGATGTTCATTCGCAAAAGCTTTTAAATGATCGCCTGATTCAGGAACATCGTTTAAGCCAATAATCGATACTGGAGTGCTGGGACCGGCAGCTTTAATCTCTCGTCCTTTATCGTCATACATTCTACGAATTTTACCATAGCAAGCACCGATAACCACAATATCTCCGGTATGTAATGTTCCGTTTTGAACTAAGATATTCGCTAACGGCCCTTTACCTTTATCCAGTTTCGCTTCGATAACGGTACCGGTTGCTAAACGGTTCGGATTAGCTTTTAGTTCTTGCATTTCGGCCACAACCAAAATCGTCTTAAGTAATTCTTTGACCCCTAAACCGGATTTCGCCGAGATCTGACAAACAATCGTGTTTCCACCCCATTCTTCCGGGGTAAGACCTAAATCGGTGATCGCAAGCATAATCTTTTGAGGATCGGCATGCGGTAAATCAATTTTATTAATCGCGATTATAATGGGAACCTTTGCCGCTTTGGCATGGTCGATTGCTTCCAAGGTTTGTGGCATCAAACCATCATCGGCAGCGACGACGATAATCGCCGTATCCGTGACTGAAGCTCCTCTAGCTCGCATGGCGGTAAACGCTTCATGACCTGGAGTATCCAGGAAAGTTACTTTTTTACCCTCGACTTCGACTTGGTAAGCACCGATTTTCTGAGTTATACCCCCGACTTCGCCGGAAGCCACATTCGTTTTCCGGATGGTATCCAACAAAGTTGTTTTACCATGATCGACATGTCCCATGATTGTGACAATCGGCGGACGCTCGACCAAATTTTTTGGATCATCTACTTCTTCATCTTCCAAAGAAGTATCGACTTTTTCGGCTTCCTTGGTAATCTGACAGTTGTATTGCATCGCAATCAAGCCGATTTGTTCGTCGGTCAACACACTGTTAATCGTAACAATCGAACCTAACATAAACAATACTTTGATCAAATCTGAAGCATTTTTATGCAGCTTATTTGCTAATTCAGATACTTTAATCCCTTCATAATAGGTACAGGACTTAACAACATCCTTAACCGGAGCAACACTCATGTTTGATTTGCTGCGACCTGAATCATGATGATCGTTCCGCTTTTTTGCATACCTAACCTGCTTTTTAATCATAGAACACCTGCTTTCTTACTGCTTTAAACTTATCTTCCTTAACTCCTCAAATATCTCATCGGGTATATTGCATGCAAAGGCTTTAGCTAAATAACCATGATCTTTCGCCTTGGCGATAACTTCTGGATCTTTGCTCAGGTAAGCTCCCCTGCCATTCATCTTTCCGGTGGGATCGACTTTGATTTCACCCGTCGGGGTCTTAACAATCCTAATAAGATCCTTCTTCGCCAGACGAGCACCCGTGACTAAACATTTGCGTAACGGGATCTTTTTCATTACTTCTCTCCGTTATCGTAATATTCATCAAATTCATCATAATCAACATCGTCGTTATACTTTTCGTTTTCTTCTTCTTCTTCTTTCTTCTTAATCTCCTCTAATTCAGCATCGGAGTACTCGGGTTTGATTTCATACTCCTTATCCTGTAATAGATCTTTATTCTTGATCTTATGTTCTTCTTCATCCTTATGACGATAGGATTTTTTGACTGGTTTAGCCGCACTATTGGCCATCGCCTGATTAACTTTAGTCGCATCCGCTAGTTTCTCAAATTTTGAAACATAGTCGCTGGCAACAACATGAATCTTGTTTTTACGCTTCTTAGGTTCAGGTTTGGCCTTAGTCTGTTCTTCGGCTGCTTCTTTAGCACTAGGTTTAACTTCCTCAAACAACGGTACTTCCTCGATGATATCTTCGATACCGTCTTTCGGTTCTTCTTTTTCTTCCAGCGCTTTAGTTTCGGCTTCGGCTTTAGCCATGGCCGCTCTAGCAACTTCCAACGCTTGCATATTCCGCTGCAGTTCAGCTTCTTTTTCTTTCTGAGCTCTGATTTCTTCGGCAGCTTTCTTAATGGCCAAGGATTTTTCTTTCTGCTGTGCAGCAATACTCTTCCAATCGATTCCATCATTTTCTAAGGTCGTAGCAGTCTTAATATCAATCTTACGTCCGGTAAGATTGACTGCTAAACGGACATTGTTGCCCTTACGTCCGATGGCCAAAGATAGCTGATCGTCCGCAACAACCACGATTAAACTATTCTCTTCCTTGCCCGGAATAACACCTAAAATAACCGCCGGGGACAAAGAATTACTGATTAAATCTTCCACATCGTCACTCCATTGGAAGATATCGATTTTTTCACCTTTTAATTCATTGATGACAACTTGAACGCGGGAACCTCTTGGTCCAATACAAGCTCCGATTGGATCAACTTCTTCCTTATGCGACAGAACCGCCATCTTGGTTCTTTCTCCAGCTTCTCGGGCGATTGCTTTGATTTCCACTGTTCCGTCATAAATTTCCGGAACTTCCTGCTCAAATAAACGTTTTACTAGCTGAGGATCGGCTCTGCTGACTAATAGCTGAGACCCTTTTGTATCCTTACTTACTTCAGTAATGATGACTTTGATCCGATCGCCTTCACGATAGTATTCTTGAGGCATCTGCCCGCTTTTAGGCATTAATGCTTCGGTACCGTTTAAGTTGACAATCACGAAGCGATCTTCGACTTTATCGACGACTCCATTTACTAATTCGCCAACTTGGTCAATAAATTTATCGAAGATTTCCTGTTTCTGAGCCTCACGTGTTTTTTGTCTTAACACGTTTTTGACTAAAGTAACATCCCCCCGGCCGAATTCCGCATAGGACTCGTCATAAGGAACCGCTTCTTCTACCACATCGCCTACCATCACATTAGGATCGGATTCCTTAGCTTTAGCTAAAGAGATTTCTAAGTCATCGTCTTCCGGTTCTTCGGCTACAACCGTTCGTTGCTGATAAAGTTCAATCTGTTCCTTTTCATCGTTAAAGGCTACCCGAATAGTAATATCCGGAACCGCAATATGTTTACGGTAACCTTTCGCAATGGCTTCCTTAACCGTATCCGAAGCGACTTCTTCGGGTAGATGATAATATTCCGCTAAAGCTACGATACTATTTTTCATCTGTTTATAATTCAATGCCATATTTTCCTCCGTTATAGCTTTACCGCTAAGCGAATCAAGCGAAGATTGTCTTGATCAACCGTTAATTGCTTGGTTCTGGTTTTATCTTTGTATTCAATCAACAATTCTTTATCCGCAAATTTTCTTAAATATCCCTCTAACTTATCAATTCCGGCTTTCGGATCTTTCAGCTCAATATGAACATATTGATCGATTGCCGCTAGAATCATTTGATCATTGAGTAATTCTCTTTCCGCTCCTGGTGAACAGACATCCAAATAATAGCTGTCCGGTAAGAGATCTTCTTTATCTAGAATCTGGGAAAGCTTATCAGAGATCTTTTCACAGGTATCTAGATCTAACGAATAGTCCTCATGACAGACCATTACTTGTAAAGTTTGTTGGCCGGATTCTTTAGTAAAGGCTAATTTATAAAGTATCAGACCTTCCTTTTTAATCTCAGGCTCGAGAATCTTTTTCAGTTTTTCAAGTTTTGTTGCTTCCATGTAGCTCCAATCATAAATTAAGGAGTGGCATGACCACTCCTGATATCTGTATTGTAGACTAATTTCCTTTCTAATTCAAGATTTTTTAAAATAAACTAATCTGATTTGATTCCTGTAAATAACTCAAAACTCCCATCCGATCCATTGTGTCCAATTGGGTGTTATTAAGTTGCGTTCTTTGAACCAAATCTTCGCGGGAAATGAAAGGCTGTCTTTCTCGTGCCTTGGTTACCGAATAAGCAACGGAATTTCCTAGACCATCGATAGAAGTAAACGGCGGAATAATTCCTTTAGGATCAGTCTTGGAAACTAAAAACTTTGTCGCATCGGATAGCTTAAGGTCAATATTCTCAAAGTGATAACCTCTTCGATACATTTCATAAGCTACCTCCAAGACATCGTATAAAGCGTTTACCTTGGGAGAAATCATCCGACCTAATTCAACCTTTTTGGTTTCGATCTGTTTCATCCGTTGTAGAATCGCTTTTTCACCGGCAATCATAGTTTCTATTTCATAGGCATCCGCCCGGCAGGTAAAGAAGCAGGCATAGAAATATTCTGGCTTATGAACTTTGAACCAGGCGATTCTCAAAGCCATCATACAATAAGCTACCGCATGAGCCTTAGGAAACATATAATTGATCTTCTGGCAGGATTCGATATACCATTGCGGTACATTATGTTCTTGCATATCCGTTATCCAATTATCTTTTAGACCTCTGCCATGCCTTACCGATTCCATGATATCGAAGGATTCCCGGCTAGGTAATTGTTTCATCATCAGATAAGTCATGATATCGTCTCGGCAGGCGATTACTTCCTGCATTGTACAGATATGATCATTGATTAAATCCTGAGCATTATTTTTCCAAACATTAGTACCGTGAGTAAGACCTTCTAATGAAACTAAATCCGCAAAAGTATTCGGTTTAGTCGTATCTAAAACACTCCGGGAAGTCTTCGTGCCAAATTCCGGTAATCCGATCGCACCTGTCGTTTCATTATAAGGTTCATCAGAAATAATCTTTAAAGCTTTGGTACTGTTGAATAGCGATAAGGTCTCCGGATCATCGAACGGAATTTTAGTCGGATCGATGCCGGACATATCTTGTAATAATTTGATTGCCGTCGGATCGACATGCCCTAAAATATCTAATTTTAAGATTGTATCGTGAAGATCGCTGATGGCAAAGTGGGTAGTCATCCAAGGTGAAGCATTATTATTGGCCGGATATTGTAAAGGGGTGAAATCGTGAATCTCATTTTCTTTGGGACAAACAACGATTCCCGCCGGATGTTGACCGGTAGTTCGTTTAACGCCGATACATTTATTCGCAATATAACTGATTTTTTCTTCGTTAAAAGAATGGATCTTAAGATCTTCCAAATAACCTTTTACATAACCATAAGCCGTCTTTTTTTCTGCGGTAGCAATCGTACCGGCGGCAAAAACATGACTTTCGCCAAAGATTTCTTTGATTTGCAATTGGGCGGTATTCTGATATTCACCCGAGAAGTTTAAATCGATATCCGGAACTTTATCTCCTTCGAAGCCTAAGAAGGTTTCAAACGGAATATTGTGCCCATCCTTATGCATTTTAGTTCCGCATTCTGGACAGTCTTTATCCGGTAAATCAAAACCGTCCCTGCTTTCTCCATTCAAGAAAAACTCTGAATGATGACATTTTGGGCAAACATAATGAGGTGGTAAAGGATTAACTTCGGTTACCTTGGCCATCGTCGCCAAAAAACTGGAACCGACCGAACCTCGGGAACCAACGATATAACCATTCTCATAGCTGCGTTTAACTAATAGATAAGCAATATAATATTGAACCGCGAATCCATTCTCCACCACGCTCTTAACTTCCCGATCCAAGCGACTTTGGACTAATTCCGGTAAGGGATCGCCATAGATATTCTTGGCGTTTTTATATACTTCAGCTTCCAATAACTTATCGCACCCCTCTAAATTAGGGGTATGGACATCGGTAAACAAGGGATGAAGTTTCGAAATCAGGTTGGCAATTTTATGTGTATTGTCAATAACAATCTCTTTGGCTTTCTTTGGCTCTAGGAATTTAAAGGCATCCAACATCTCGTTAGTAGTGAATAAATATTGATCCGGACATGTTGTTTTCTTAATTCGTTGATAATACATCGGATGACGACTGCCGCCGATTCGTTTTGCGAAAATATACACATCACGAATAATTTTATCTTCGGGATTTAAATAATGACTGTCCCCTGTGGCAACGACAGGAATCTGTAACTTATCAGCTGTTTCAATAATACTTTTTATAACGGTAATTAAACGCTCGGAATTGAAACTCGAAGACTCGTCGACAATCAAACTATAATTACCGGGTGGCTGAACTTCTACATAGTCATAATATTTCATGCATTCTTCCAATTCGTTCTGACTGCGGTTGCAGGCAATTTCAAACAAATCGGAATTCTGACAACCGGATCCTATAAGAACATGCTGCCGCCGCTTGGTTACTTCATCCCTAGTTATTCTGGCTTCGGGAACCGCCGCACTTTTTTTACCATTTTCATTCTCATTATTACCCGTCAGATATTTAGTATGTGACAAAGTTACTAAGTCATAAATATCTTTGATTCCCTGTTGATCTTTAGCTAATAAATTAAAATGATAAGGATGATTTTTCTTATAAATATTGGGTGCCGGATAATTAGCGAGTTGTTTCAAACTGATTTTTTCAAAGTCTGAGATCCGATGTTTCAATTCATTGAATAACAGTCCCAAAGTCTGGGCATCATAATCCGCTCGATGTGCTTCATCTTCGGTATAATCGATATGAAAATAATGGGCCATATTTCCTAAACGGTAACTGCTTCTTTCCGGGACTAAAATCCTAGCTAGCGGCAAAGTATCGATCATCGGCATCTTAAATTCAATTCCGACTTTACTAAATTCGGCTTCCAAGAATCCGTAATCAAAGTATCCGTTATGGGCGACTAAGATTGTGCCCTTCATAAAATCCAACAATTCTTTCGCAACCTCAGCAAAACTTTTACCGCTATTCACATTTTCTTGAGTAATTCCGGTAAATGATTTGGTGAATTCATTAAGTGGTTTTGAGGGCTTTATAAACATTTGTTTACGACCATTCTCATAACCGTTTTTATACTTTACTGCCCCAAATTCGATTATTTCATCATAACGATTCGAAAGTCCGGAGGTCTCTAAATCGAATACGCAATACTCGGCATTACCTAAATTGGTATCGTCGGGATTCGTCACAATTTTGGCGAAAGAATCAACGACATTCAATTCAATTCCGAAAATAACCTTGAATGGGTCTTCCTTATTAGCTTTCTCTACTGATCTTATTAAAAAATCCTGAGCATCGGGGTATGCCTGAACAACGGAATGATCCGTTATCGCAATAGCTTCCATGCCCCAATTGTGAGCCGTTTTAAGTAATTCCTTACATTCAACTACCCCATCCATTTCCGACTTATTCGTATGGGCGTGTAATTCGATGCGTTTTTCTTGGGCTTGGTCCATTCTTCCTGGAAGAGGCTCTTCTTTTTCAACTTTTGAACCGATGATCCCTAACGAATTTGAGTAATCATCCATCTGAACATTGCCATAGACCTTGATCCGATTGCCTTCTTTTAATTCAAGCATCTGTTCCGGAGTATAGTTTTTACCAGAAAATAGTTTGGCGGTAATTGCTTCATTGCCGTCATGAATTCCGATAATTTGGATTGTTGTTCCTTTTTTGGTCGTAATATAATCCAAACTAAAGATATCCCCAATCACATAAATATCATTTACCGGTTGAATAATACTTCTGATAGCGATTTCCGTGGAGTTGGAAAAATCTTTCTGATGATAATTATTATTATTATTTGGAGAACGGTTATAGTTTGAATAGTTGGTATTCTGACTTGGTTTAGTAATCCTATCTTCTTGGGCTTTAACTAATTCACTTTGAGGTTTAGCGGTAACGGCGATACCTCTTAAGCTTAAAAATTCAATGAATTCTTTTAGTTCCTTATTATCCGACGGAAGTTTATCCGGAATTACTAAGATTGCCTCATTTCCTATCTTTTGAGCATAAACATCATCTAAGAAATGCTGCTTATCATTTTCACGAAAATAATCCAGATATTGTCTGATGGTCTTGCCGGTATAATCTAATCCCTTGGTATCGATGATTAATTCACAGTTGAGTTTTGTTAATGAATTAAATCCCTTCTGACACTTTTGCCATAAAGCACAGTCGATTGGCCGATCCGTCTTAAATGTGATTTCTAATTTGTTATCTTGAGGATAAAATTTTGGACGTAAAATATAGGCATTATTAAGCTCTTGTGTCTCTAATTCCGTTAAACCCAGTTTTTTTAGCAAGCTTAAAATATCCATAATAATCCTCCTTAATTATTTTCAATACTACTATTAATAACTAACATCGAAGGAAGTTATTTATTGATTTTATTGTACCAAAGAATCAGGTCTTCGTAAACTACGTTTTTATTGTTTCCGTTGACTAAATCGGCCTTAAATTCGGGATATACTTTGGACTCCAAATTCTGATATCCGACTTTATTGAGACGATTGGTTATCTTCTTTAAACCTTCAGGATAACGAGTCAACAGATCTTTTTGACCATTTAATAATAAAATCGGTAATTCTTTCTTTAAAACCTGCCAGTCTTTATTCATAAAGATATCTTGTTGACCAAACAGAAGATCTAATACCGCTTGGTTAGGCAGTTCGAAGCCACATAGGGCATCGGTATTATAACGATCGACGATATTCTGATCGTCACTGAGCCAAGAATTAAGAGAACACTTATGCTTTTTTTCTAAATTACGAAAAACTTTATCAGTAAAAGGCTTGCAAGGAGCTTTAGGACCTTGCGATTTAATATTCTGTTCAATAAACGGTTTATATAACGTTAGCCATTTTATTTCGGAAGGTACATTAGCCAATACCATTGCACTTACTTCATACTCATATCGTTTTAAATAACTTAAAGCGACATAAGTCCCAAATCCAGCCGCAAATAGATAATAGTTTAGATGACGATAGCGTTCGCGAATCCATTGACAGAACATATTTTGATCTTTGATATTCTTAATCCAACCGTCGTTTTCCGCAAAATATCCTAACGGATGTTCACCATTGATCGATTGACCATGTCCGCGATAATCGGCGGTTAAAACCACATAACCATACGAAGCTAACACCGCCGCTAAGTCATCGTAGAAATACCGGCTTTCCATTAATGGCGGCATAATCTGCACAATGGCCAAAGGCTTAATATCCGGGATGGTTACAGAGGCATGTAATTCGAGGTTGTCATAGTTTGAGGTGATGGAGATAATTTCGCGTTTCATATTTCTCTACTATTTTACGATACATTTGGCTAAATTCAACAAAGATAATATAATTCTTTAGAGGTAACCCATGAAAGCAACCGGTTTGATTGTTGAATACAACCCTTTCCATAACGGACATATCTATCATTTGACGAAGGCCAAAGAACTTACGGAGCCGGATGTTTTAGTCGCGGTAATGTCGGGCAATTGGACCCAAAGAGGAACACCTGCGGTCACTAATAAATGGGAACGGGCAAAAATCGCTATCGAATACGGTGTCGATTTAGTCTTGGAACTACCCTATATTGCTGCGGTTCAAAACGCCGATCGGTTTGCTTCAGGTGCCGTTAAAGTCTTAGAGTTAGCTAAAGTATCTTCAATCGTTTTCGGTTCGGAATGCGGTAATCTTGAGGCCCTAAAAGAGATTAGTGAAATCAGCTTTGATCCAAATCATTTTAAAGAAAATCTCGATGCCGGTTATTCTTATCCTGCCAGTTACGATCAATTTTCCAGCCGTTACGGACCCAACGATATCTTAGGGGTTGCTTATTTAAAAGCATTACAAGAAACCAACATTAAACCTTATGTAATTAAACGCGAGGTCAATTATTTCGATGCCCAAATTAATCATATTTCTTCGGCTTATGCGATTCGTCAGGCGATCAATGAGCACAAAGATATTTCTTTAACGACACCGATGAATTATTTAAAGAAAATTCCCCAGTGGGATGATTACTATCCCCTTTTAAGATATCTATTGCTTACAACGCCTGCCGCAGAATTGCATGATCGTTTTTTAGTGTCTGAAGGAATCGAAAACCTCTTTAAAAAAGAAGCAATTCGTAATGATTCTTATAAAGATTTCATTAATTCCTGTACAACTAGACGTTACACGACCAGCCGGATTCAACGTACTTTGGTTCATATTTTAGCTGGAACGACGACCAAAGAAAAGAATGAATTGCCAAACCTCGATTATTTACGGATTTTAGCTTATAACCAAAAAGGACAACAATACCTTCACGAATTAAGAAATAAAAAAATCCAGATTGCGAATAAGTTCATTCAAATTCCTTTACCTTATCGTAATCTGGAATATAAAGCTACTTTAGCTTATGCTTTCCCGCAAGCTAAGCAAGATCAACTGATCCAACAAGAGATCTACGGACAGTTTCGTTAAAACATTTTAACGTTGTGATAAACGTTTTGAACATCATCTAAATCATCCAAGAAACCTAATAATTTCTTGAAAGATTCCATTTCCTCCGGTGAAGAAAAGGAAATAATTTCGTTTGGAATCATGCGAATCTCGCAGGTATCGTAATTAAGTTCCGGATGTAATTTATCAATCACATCTTTAGCTTTATATAAATCAGTTGGAGCGACATAGATTGTCATTTCGCCATCAACAGCTTTTAAATCTTTAACATCGACTTCCGCACTTACTAAAGCATCCAAAGCGGTCTCTTCTTCGTCTCCTTCATACTCCAAAACACCTAAAGTCTGATAATTGAAGGAAACAGATCCTTTATTACCGATATTGCAATGCATCTTGGTAAAGCAACCCTTAACTTCCGAATATGAACGATTCATATTATCCGTTAAGACATCAACGATCAAAGTACTATTACCGGGGCCGAATCCTTCATACTGAGCAGGCATATAAGATGCCGAGCCAGAATCCTTAGCCTTTTCGATATTTCTTTTAATAACGTCGGTCGGAACCTGAGCCGCCTTCGCCTTTTCGATGGTATGCTTAAGCGTTAGATTCATTTCGGGGTCAGGAACACCACTCTTTGCTGCCATATAGATTTCTCTGCCGAATTTTGAATAAACTTTAGTCTTAACCGCTGCGGTCTTTGCCATCGCAGCTGCGCGTACTTCATGAGCGCGTCCCATAAAATCACCCTTTCTGTTACCGGAGAATATTATACTAAGATTTTAAACGATGTACACCCTTAAATTTCAAAACTAACCGTTTCTGATCTCTGCTTTTAGGTTCTGATGCAAAGAATCGATAACTTTTTGGACAATTGGTTTAACATCCGCATCGTTCAAGGTCTTCTCAGTATTCAAGAAATCTAACCGAACAGCAATCGATTTTTTACCTGAAAGAATATTCGATCCTTGGTAGACATCGAAAATTTTAACTTCATTTAATAGACTGCCGGCTTCTTTCTTGATTAAATCGGTAATGCTTTGGGCCGGAATCGCGGAATCAACTAACAAAGCCAAATCATATGAGATCCCAGGGAATCTTGGAATCGGTGTGAAATGAACTCTCGTTGGAGTACTTTCAAAAACATTACTTAAGAATAATTCACCTACGACACTTCTATCAATATCGTATTCTTGGTTCTTTAACGGATGCAGCCTTCCGAAAATTCCTATCAATTGTTTATCAAGATAAATCTCGGCACTCTGGGCAGGATGGAAGGTTTCGATATCGGTCTTGTTTTCCTTAAAACTTACACGTTTTTCACCAAATCCTAACTCTTCTAAAAAAGCTAAAATTATTCCTTTGAGAATGTAGAAGTCAGCACTGATTCTTAATTTCTGCCAGTCGGATTGGACTAACTGATTCGAGATTGCTAAAGATAGTCTAGTTTGTGAGTTGCCTTGAGCATCATATACTTCGCTGATTTCAAATAAGCCGCAATTAGGTTGTGAATGAGCATGATTGTAAGCCAAGGTCTCTAACATACTGGGCATTAATGAAGTTCGATAGTATCGCCGTTCGTCACTTAAAGGATTCTTGATTT
Organism: Bacillota bacterium; assembly: GCA_023426935.1. Lineage (GTDB taxonomy): Bacteria > Bacillota_I > Bacilli_A > Erysipelotrichales > Erysipelotrichaceae > RUG11872. Next base: position 25,295 of record JAEZBR010000033.1, read on the forward strand.
CCAACGGTTCGCCAATTGGCATCACGCCTTCTTTATTCTCTTTTTCCGAGACTAAAGAATAAGTAATGATTTCCGTCAGTCCCATTCCGTTTAGGACAGTTTTGATTGTTCTAGCCATCTTTTCTTCCGGTTCCAGCGAACCGATAGTCTGAGGCATTAACGGTAAAGTACTAACAATTTTATCATACCCGACAATTCGAATAATTTCTTCAATAATATCTTCAGCGAGCACTAAATCGTTATATCGATAACTAGGAACCGTGACCGAGATATTTTGTGAATCGACTTCCGGATTAAGATCTAATCGTTTTAGGGGGTCAATAATCTCTTCGATGCTTAACTTGGTACCTAAGACTTCATTTACTTTAGCGACCGATAAATTGATCTTGCGAACTTCATAATCAGGTTTACCGGCGATAACGGTTGTTTCAATCTCTTGCGCTTGAGCATATTCTTTTAGTAGCATTACGGATCTCTTGACCGCTTTCTCTGGGGCTAAAGGTTCGATTATTTTACTGAACCGAGTTGCTGCTTCGGTGTTTAGATTTAATCTTCTGGCTGTTTTTCTAATCGAAACATGGTCAAAATTAGCGGCTTCAATAATAATTCCTTTAGTAGTTTCATCAATCTTACTATCTTCACCACCCATTATGCCTGCGATCCCAACCGGTTTATCCTCATTCATAATCATGATATCTTCTTTTTGAATCGGATATTTAACTTCATCCAGAGCTTCATAAGTCAGATCCAAGTCTTGTTTGACGGAAATGCGTTGGTCTTTTATCTTCTTTAAATCATAATAATGCACTGGTTGCCCGGTCTCTAGCATAACCAAATTGGAAATGTCGACGACATTATTGATAGAATTTATCCCGTTTGATTGTAAGATTTTTTTAATCCAATCCGGGGATTCTCTGATTACTATTTTATTAATAACTTTGCCTAAATATAGATTACATTTTTCGGTTTCTAGCTCAATCTTTAGGCTGCTTTGCTTTTCCGTTGAATCTTCATGAGGTAATTGCGGTAAATTGACTTTACGGTTTAAAATCGCTCCGACTTCTTTAGCCATCGCCCACATCGCCAAACAATCTGCGCGGTTCGGGGTCAAAGAAACTTCGAGTAAAACATCATCGAGATTAAGATACTTTAAAACTTCACGTTCACCGATTTTTGCGTCGGCTGGTAAAATCTCGATTCCTGCCAGTTGCTCGGGAGTCAGTTGTTTAGGATCTACTCCCAATTCCGCCAACGAACATAGCATCCCGTTAGATTTTTCACCCCGGATAGTTCCGGCTTCAATCGTTTTACCTGTTAAGATACATCCCGGTAAGGCAACGATAACTTTTTGATTAATATCGACATTCGGTGCTCCGCAGACAATTTGCAAGGTTTGGCCGCCGATATCGACTTGGCAAAGGTGTAAATGATCGGAATTTGGATGTTTCTCACAACTTTTCACTAGACCGATTATTAAATTACTGCCTTTAGCCTGGTAACTCATTCCTTCTACTTCTAGACCGGCCGAAGTCAACTTATCGGCCAATAGTTCCGGTGAGATTCCTTCAAAATCAACTAAGGTCTTTAACCAGTTATAACTTAATTGCATATGTTCCTCCTTTTACTCGAATCTTGTGAATTCTTTTAAGAATCTGACATCATTCAGATAGAAATCCCGAATATCATCAATACCGTATTTCAACATCGCAACTCGCTCAACGCCGACTCCGAAGGCGAATCCGGTATATTTATGGGAATCAATCCCGGCCATTTCCAAAACATGAGGGTGTACCATTCCGGCCCCTAAGATTTCAATCCAGCCGGTACCTTTACAAACAGAACACCCTTTTCCGCCACAGATGTGACAGGAAACATCGACTTCGACTGATGGTTCTGTGAACGGAAAATAACTCGGACGTAAACGGATCACTCTTTGATCTCCGAACATCCGTTTGCACATTAATTCCAAGGTCCCTTTTAGATCAGCTAAGGTAATCTTTTCGGCAACGACCAAACCTTCAATTTGCTTGAACTGATGTGAGTGAGTCGCATCATCGTCATCCCGCCGGTAAACTTTACCCGGACAGATAACTTTGATCGGTAATTGATCATGGTACTTCTCTAAAACCCGGGTCTGAATTGCGGTAGTCTGAGTGCGCATTACCCGATCTGCATCAAGATAGAAAGTATCCTGCATATCTCTGGCCGGATGTCCTTCCGGTGTATTTGCTCTGACGAAGTTATATAGATTAAACTCGACTTCCGGACCGGTAACGACCGAATAACCCATCGAAATGAAGATATCTTCAATCTCCTGTTGAACATACTCTAAAGGATGAAGATTGCCATTGACCGGTTTAGCGCCCGGTAAGGTAATATCCAACTGCTCATTCTTCATTTTTTCTTCAAGGGCTTTAGTCCTGATCTGACTGATTCTATCCATCATTTCCGTTTCGACACTGGATTTTAGCTCATTGATTGCTTTACCGAAATCTTTCTTTTGATCCGGCAATAATTCCCGCATCTGCAACATGTAACCGGCAATTACACCCTTTTTACCTAATAATTCGATTCGCAGTTGCTCGATGTCCTTAACATCGCTGGTCTTCTTAATCTTCTCCAATAATTCTTTTTTGGTTTGTTCCCAATTTGGCATAAGTGTTCCTCCCAATAAAAAAGCGCCCGTTCAGGAGCGAACGAGCGCGGTACCATCCTGATTCATTGCATTGCAATCTCTTGAGTCTTAACGCGACTAGACGGGAATAACTCCTTCTCCGGAATGAATTCGCTGACCGTTGGCTTTGACGTTTCCACTATCCGTCAATCACTGTGAGGACTTATCAGGTACTACTTTCCTTCATTGAATACTAGAATCATAGACGAAATTGTCATACTTTTCAATTATTTTTGCGAAAGTGATAAGCAATTATCCCTGCAGCTACGGCAACATTTAAGGATTCGAAGGTATTCATCGGAATTTTAATCAAGGAATCACATTCTTTGATTATTTCTTCCCGCATGCCCTTCCCTTCATTTCCAAAGACTAAGGCTAGTTCTTTCTCTCGGTAGTTTTACAGTAGTTTTATAAAGAGGTTGTCAGAAAGTAACTTAACAGCTGCTTTTTTTGTGTTTTTCGGTGTCAAATTGATTGTATTATTATATAGTAATATCCAGTATTCTTTAACCGATT
>JAEZBR010000043.1 GCA_023426935.1 Bacillota bacterium
AGGCATCATGATATCTAAAATAATCAGATCGAATTTGTATTCATCGACCATATCAATCGCTTTTTGACCATCTTCGGCTTCCAATACTTCATATCCGTTAACTTTGCCATATTCTTTGACTACTTCCCGAATATTTATTTCGTCATCAGCAATTAAGATTTTAATCATGATAAAGACTCCTTCTTCAATGATTGATATTTTAACACTTTTTTAACTAAACAGGAATCACGGTCGTCGATTACCCCTTCGATGACAACCAACTGTCCCTTGAGTAAATAATCGATGCTATGGTTATAAAGATCTGGCATAAAGACAAAATCGTAACTTCCGGTCTCATCACCGGCGCTGATAAATGCCATTAACTCACCGTTTTTGGTTCGGTGTTGTTTTACTTTATTGATCTGAACAAGAACCTTTATCCATCCTTTATGATTAATGCTATCTCTTAAACTAAGCAGTTTTAATCCGGAATCTTCGCGAATCAAACTCAAAGGATGTTCACTGAAATAAAATCCCAAGGCACTCTTTTCCTTATCCGCTTTGATCAGAGGATCATCTTTGACCATAAATATACCAGGAACCGGTAGTAAGTTTCGGTCAAAACTTATCTGACCATTACCATTTGAGGTGATGATCTCAGCGTATTGCAGATAATTCGGTAATGAATAATTCATGGCTGAACGAGGTAAATTGAAACAATCGAACGCTCCGGCATCGATCAGTTTACTGATCCCGGCTTTTCCAATTTTTAAAGAAGTCAAGCGTAAAATCGCATCGCAATAGTCTAGATATTCGCCATTATTTTTTCTTTCTTGAATAATATCCTTAACACTTGCACTTCCTAAGGATTTAACTCCCGTTAAGGGGAATCTTAAGGCATCATTTTCTTTGAGATATTGCTCAGCTGAATGATTTAGATCAACTCCAAGTACTTTTATCTTGCGTTTTTTCAATTCATTAAGATACTTGGCAGTCGCTTCTTCTTTACCGATGCAGTTATTCAGCAAAGAACGATAAAACGGAAGCGGATAATGAGCTTTTAAATAAGCCATTTGATAAGCAAAGAAAGCATAAACAATCGAATGCGATTTATTAAAACCGTATGAGGCGAATTTTTCAATCAGTTCATAAACTTCCTGGGTCGTCTTTGGGTCATAGCCATTGCGAAGACAGCCATTAATAAATTCATTTTTTAGAGCCGTAATCTGTTCTATTTTCTTTTTGCTCATCGCTTTTCTTAAAATATCGGCTTTTCCTAACGAAAAGCCTGCCATGATCTGCGATACCTGCATGATCTGTTCCTGATAGATGATAATACCACAGGTTTCTTCCAATACCGGTTTTAATGCCGGATGCGGATAAACAATCAAGGAAGGATTATTTCGACGTTTTAAATATTCATCGATATTTTGCATCGGCCCTGGTCGGTACAATGCGAAAGCCAATGAAATATCCTGGATTGATTCAGGCTGAATTTTCTTAAGTAAAGATTTCATTCCTTCGGATTCCGATTGGAAAATCCCGAGCGTATCAGTATTTTTAAAAACGCTGAATGTAGCTTCATCATTTAACGGAATCTTCAAAATATCCAATTTTTCATGTTCATTGATCTCGTTTACAGCATTCCCGATGATCGTAAGGTTGATAATGCCTAATAAATCCATCTTGATTAAGCCTAAAGCTTCCAAGTATTCATAAGTATATTGGGTTGCGGTAATTTGGTTTTCTGAAGACACTAAAGGCACGAATTTATTCAAGGAATCTTTACTTAGGACAATACCTGCTGCATGGGTAGTTAAATTTCGGGGTAGTCCTTCGATTGAAGTAGAAAGACGATACAACTCTTGGAAACGCGGATCGGAATCGATATATCTTTGAAAACTGGGTGATTTCTTATAGGAATCAGCCAAAGTAATCTTATTAAAATTTGGAATAGCCCGCTTGATTGCCGTAACTTCTCGGCTTGATAAATCCAAAACTTTGGCGATATCCTGAATTGCCTGTCGGGCGCCAAAAGTCCCGAATGCCGAGATATGAGCGACATGTTGGCTACCGTACTTATCTTTAAGATATTCGATAACTTCTTGCCGACGGTCATCTTGAAAGTCCGTATCGATATCCGGCATTGACGTTCGTTCCGGATTTAAAAAACGTTCAAATAATAAGCCGTATTTAAGCGGATCGACATGTGAAATGCCTAAACAATAAGCGACTAAGGAACTAGGGGCACTTCCCCTTCCCGGTCCGATATTGATCTTCTGATGTCTGGCGAATAAGATGAAATCATAAACTATCAGAAAATAATTTGAAAAGCCCATTTTTCCGATGACCTGTAGCTCATAATTAAGGCGTTTTTCATATTCTAATGGAACTTTTTGATTATTGAAACGCTTTTGCAGACCCTTTTTACTTAACAGAGAGAGATAAACCTGTGAATCAAGACCTTTAGGACAGTCATAGATAGGTAATTGAGCTTTATCTTTGGTAAAAGTAACCTTACACTCGTTGGCGATCAGATCAGTATTAGCTAAAGAATTTTTGGGATAATTCATCAGCAGTTCCGGCGATAATAGTTCCTTATCGCGTTCAAATTTTAACCCAGATGCGTTTATAGTCAGATTTTGATCGATCGCCATCAAAGCTTTATAACCAGCAAAATCATCACTGTATTCATAAAGTGCTAAGGATAAAGCGACTAATGGTAGATTGATAGAAGTGCTAATATTCGTCAAATGTTCATATCCTTCTAACCAGACGGGATCGTTAGGTCGTGAATAGCCTAAAAAACAATCAGGAAGCTCATTTTTAAAATGTAATAATTTATTCTGCAATTGCGAATAATTTCGATTTCTTAGTTCTTTAAAGATATCTTCCGAAGTATCTAACAAAATTGCGACTAGATCATGATAATGAGTTTTAAATTCAGTTAGGGTTAAATTACGGTGTTCAATGTTAATAATGCTGGATATTTGTGCCAACTGATTAAAACCCTCATCGTTTTTAGCATAAAGTAAAAAAGTAAAATGTTCATTAAGATCTTCAATGAGTATTTCTAGACCATAAATAACTTTAATATTGGAATCTTTAAAAACATTACGGGCAATTTGAGCACTGTAAAGGACATTCTGATCACAGATGCCGATTGCTTGATAACCATTTTCACTCGCAAACTGCTTTAACTGTTCAATCCGTAAAGTACTCTTTAACAAACTAAAACAGGTACGATTGTATAGTAAGGTTCCCATGACTTAATTTTATCATAATCAAGTCAGGAAGAACGATTTCTTACGCTACTAATTCTCTTAATTCCTTAATAACCATTTCACATTGTTCAAAAGTCAAAGACGGAATCCCAACGGCACAATCATGACCACCGCCACCATATTTTTCGGCAATATTCCGAACATTAAGGGTGTGGGAACGCAATGATGCACTATAAATACCTTTCTGTTCTTCCACAAATAAAGCCCAGACTTTAATTCCTAAAATTTCACCAAAGATGGAAACCTTAGTTTTGGCCTCATTCGCATCGATTCCATATTTAACATAATCATCAGTCTTAACAATGCAGGTTACGCATTTGGGATTTGAATAATCAGCAATACTTCGCAGATAATTTGAGAACCGGTAAAGTTCCAGTTTAACTCCGAAGACTTGATTATTCAGTTCGTTGACATCTAAACCACTGTTCAGTAAATAACTACCCATTTCTAAGGTTTTACTTGTTGTCGTGTTGATTGAGAAACGTAATGAATCAGCAATCAAACCGACATAAAGATAAGAAGCAGTTGAAGTTTCTAGCGGTTTTCCTTCATTAGCTTCTCTTAATAATTCGGTCAGGATTTCACAACAGCTCGAAGCTGCCGTCTTGATTAAATAATGAGGATCGGCCGAAGGCATTGAAGAATGATGGTGATCGATAAAAAGATGATCCTTAGCTATTTCCCAGGTTCCTTTATAATCGATACGATCAAAAGTACTAGTATCGACAACGATCATCAGGGCTTTTTTTAACCATTTTGGATCAATCGTAACCGGATTTGGGATAAAATTCGGATCCAAACTGTTATCTTTACCGCCGGCTAATACTTCTTTTTCCGGAAAACGATGTTTGATAAAAGAAATTACCGCCTGTTGAGAGCCTAAAGCGTCATAATCGGGGTGAATATGCCTAAAGACAGCAATCCTAGGATTTTGAGCTACTAAACTTAAAAACTGTTTGCCGTCAAACATCTTATAGTCCTAATAATTCTACGGTATCGCGGGCAATGACTAATTCTTCGTTGGTCGGGATGACCCAGACTTCAATCTTGGAATCCGGAGTTGAAATCTTCATTTCCTTACCTCTAGCCGTTTCATTAAGCTTCTCGTCGTATTTTATTTGTAAGGCTTCAGCTACTTTATCCAAAGCTTCTTTACGAACCGCGAAATCGTTTTCGCCTAAACCAGCCGTAAACACCAGTGCATTTACATGACCTAATAACGCAAAATAACCACCGATAGTTTCCGCTAACCTAACCGCATACATCTTCCGAGCCAATATTGCTCGAGGATTACCCTCTTTTACTGCTTTATCGACATCTCTGGCATCCGAAGAAACCCCAGAGACTCCTAACATTCCGGATTTTTTATTCAAAGTATTGGTCATCTCATCAGGAGTCATTCCGGTTTTATCGATCACATAAGATATGATTGAAGGATCGATATCGCCGGAGCGAGCGCCCATCATAATTCCGGCTAAAGGGGTAAATCCCATTGAAGTATCGTAAGATTTGCCGCCTTTTACGGCACATAAAGAAGCACCGTTACCTAAATGACAGGTAATAATATTGAGATCCTTGACATCTTTATTCATCAATTGAGCACAACGCTTAGAAACATATTCATGAGAAGTACCGTGAAAACCATATCTTCTTACTTTATATTCGGTATACCATTCATATGGTAAAGGATATAAGTATACTTCTGGTGGCATTGTTTGATGGAAAGAAGTATCGAAGACGCCAATCTGTCCGGCATCTGGCAATGCTTTATGGAAAACTTCATAACCCATGAGGTTTGCTGGCATATGTAAGGGACCTAATTCGGTCAGATCCTTGATATCCTGAACAACCTTTTCATTGAAAACAGCCGGTCCGCCATAGATTTCTCCGCCATGGAGAATTCGATGCCCTACCGCATCAATCTCTTTAATATCTTTGACTATTCCATATTCGACTAAGGATTTCAATAAGATATCGACCGCAATACTGTGATCCTTTAATGGCAACTCTTTAGTGATTTTCTTACCTTGGACCCTGATGGTAAAAATACCCATCGGCAGACCGATTTTTTCAAAGATCCCACTGGTAAGCACTTCTTCTTGCGGCATTTGAAATAATGAAAACTTTAATGATGAACTTCCGGCATTTACCGCCATTACTTTTGACATACTGAATCCTCCTTGATTTCTGATGTTTCTAGATTCTGTAATTTTTTAACCAGTTTCTGATTAGCTGGAGTAATAAGATTTAACTGCTCATATATTATATTACGTTGTTCACTCTTGATAATTAAACCTAACTCTGATTCTAATTTTTCTAATCGCAGTTCACATTTTCGAATCGTATCGGAAGCCGCGGCTTTACTGATATTTAATTCCTCGCTGATCTCGCTTAACGAAAGATCCTCCTGATAGTGCAAATGCATGATTTCATACTGCTTTTTCGTTAATAGTTTACCATATTGATCCAATAAATCATTCATTCTTTGGGTTTTATCAAGCACTTTCATCATCGATACCTCTCAATAATGAATTAAAGTAGGTTTCGTAGTTAAACGGTGCGAAGTCTTCGACCTTTTCGCCGGTTCCGACAAAACGTACCGGTAAACCTAGTTTATCCCGGATAGCCAAAACAATTCCGCCTTTTCCATTCCCATCCATTTTGGTCAGAATTATTCCGGTAACTTTAGCAATCTTTTGGAAACTTTCGGCTTGGCCTAAACCATTCTGACCGCTATTGGCATCGATAACTAACCATGATTCATAAGGTTGTCCTGGTAAAGTCTTATTGATTACTCTGGTTATCTTTTCCAATTCCTGCATCAGATTGTTCTTATTCTGTAGACGACCGGCCGTATCGCATAATAAAATATCGATTTTATGATCTTTAACATAGTGACAGGCATCGACAATCACACTAGCAGGGTCAGCTTTCTCTTTTCCCGCAATACAAGGTACTTTTAAGCGATTTGCCCATAATTGCAGTTGTTCCCTCGCCCCTGCCCTAAAAGTGTCTCCTGCGGCTAAAGCGACGGTTTTATTTTGATCCTGATAATACTTAACCAGTTTAGCAATCGAGGTCGTTTTCCCTACGCCGTTGACGCCGACAATTAAAATAACGGTTGGAGCGTTTAAACAGTAATGGATTTCCGTGACGGATTCGGGTCGATAAATCTTCTCTAGCTCATCGATCATCTTCTCTTTCATTACTTCAACGCTGACAATTTTTTCATGCTTATTTTCATTTCTTAAAGAATCAACGATTTTTAACGTCGTACTAGGACCGACATCGGCTTGTAATAAAATCTTTGTCATATCTTCCAAGAAATCATCGGAAACGCCTTTAAAACTATGGAATAAAGCTCCTAAGGTTGCTCCGATACCTTTACGGGTATTCTCATAGCCGTCTAAATAACGGTCTAGTTTTTCATCGTGACGATTTTTAATTTTACTGAAAATTCCCATCAGACATTCGCTCCCGAAGTTGCATTTTTGTTTGCTAATTCTACCGCATCAGACATCTTAACTTTCAACATTTGGGAAACGCCTTGACTAGGCATTGTTACGCCATACAATTCATTACATTTTTCCATAGTTCCGGTTCGATGCGTCACCACAATGAATTGGGTATCGGTGGAGAATTCTTTCAGATAAGCCGCAAAGCGATCGACATTGCTGGTGTCTAACGCTGATTCAATCTCATCGAATAAACATAAGGGAATCGGACGTGCTTTAAGGATCGCAAAGAGAACCGATATGGCGATTAAACTCTTTTCACCGCCGGAGAACAGTCTAATATTCTGGATTGCTTTTCCTGGAGGTTGAACATCGACATCGATCCCGGTATTTAACAAATCGTCCGGATCTTCTAAAACGAGTTTCGCTTTACCTCCACCGAATAATTTCACAAAAACACTTGGTAATTCTTCATTGATTTTTTGGAAAGTCTCTTTGAACTGCTTGACCATAAATTCATCCATATCTTTGATCGCATCGAGAATTTTCTGCCTGGAAGCGACTAATTCGTCATATTGTTCCTTGAGATAAGTATAACGTTGATTGATTTCTTTATACTGTTCTGGTGCTTCTAAATTAACACTTCCCAGATTAGTTATCTGCTGTCTTAAAATTAGGACCTTCTGTTTCGATTGTTCCAAATCAATATCGAAAGATAGTTTTTCTGCGTGTTCTAAAGTCATTTGATATTCCCGATTCAAGCGAATCAAACTGTTTTCTTTCTGCGTCTCGGCTTTGGTTTTATCTAATTCCAACTGCCGGTCATCCGCTTCCAATGCCGCTAAATCTCTGCGGGTGGTGCGAATCTGATTATCCTTTCGTTCGACCTCTGCTGAACTGCGGATCCGTCGTTCATTTTTTAGTCGAATCGAAGTAGAAATTTCATCTCGTTTCGCATAAGAACCATTAAGACGACTTAATAGATCATCATTAGCGGATTTCTCGATTTCTGATTTATCGTTAGGATTCAAACGTTCATATTCCGCTTTAGCAGCTTCAAAACTATTTTTTGCATTATTTAAAACCGGATCCATTTTTGCGAACTCAATCCGTTTAGTTAATACTTCGTCATTAATTCCGTTAACTTTATTATTTAATTCATCATAGTTAGTTTGGAGATTAGAACCTAAAGCCTTAGTCTCTTCTAATTTTTGCTGAATATTTTTTGCTTGGGATTCAATAGTTAAAGGCGAGTAATAATTCTTTTGATAACCTCCGGACATCGAACCGCCCCGATGGACGATATCTCCTTCCAAAGTGACAATCTTATAAGAATAATGAATTCTTCTGGCTAATTCGTTAGCATTCTCTAAATTATCGGTAATTAAAGTTGAACCTAATAAATATCCGGCAATATTTTCATAAGTCGGATCGTATTGGACAAATTCTTTTGCGGTTCCTAAATAGCCTTTCAAATCTTTAGCGACGATTAAAACTTCTTGACTGACATAACTGGGAGTCATAACGTTTAAGGGCAAGAAAGTTGCCCGGCCACTGTTATTGCGTTTTAAAAAGCCAATCGCATTACGGGCAGCCGATTCATCAGTTGTAATAATATGATACATTGCCCCAGCTAAAGAAGTCGAAATTGCCATCTCATAATTCTCAGTCGGTTTAATGGCATCCGCAACAACATCTAAAATTCCCGGTAAACTTTCTTTGGCTTTGACAATCGCAGCGACTCCTTGTTGAAACTGATAAGGAGAAGCGGCTTGAGCTTTTAAAATATCGCGTTGATTTTCAAGACGACGGAGGTTTTCGTTATAGCGTTGCAATTCATTACGGGTACTATTTAAACGATTATTCAACTGTTCAAGTTTTTGATTCGCTAATTCAAGTTCTGCTTGTTTATTCAAATACCGTTGTTTCTGATCCTTATAGGCAAATTCGGTTTCCGCAACAATTTGTTTCTGCTGGGCGATTTTTTCCGCATCGGCAGCATGTTCCAATTGATATTTTCTTCGTTCATCAATTTCGACTTTTCTTAGTTCCAAATTTTGAATATCTTCAGTTACCTTAATCAGTTGTTCTTGCAGACCACCGATATCTGAATCTAACTGACGTTGTTCATTTTTTAAATCGGTAATCTCTTTTTCTAAATTCATAATTTGCGTTGAACCGATAAGTTTCTCTGCTTCCATGCTGCGTAGTTTCTCAGATGCTTTGCTGATTTCTTTATCATAATTCTGTATTTCCGCAACTAAAACCGCAACTTCGATTTTTTCTAGTTCCGCTTTTTTTTCTAAATAACTTTCCGCCTTTTTTGCCTGACGCTTTAAAGGTTCGACTTGTTTGCTGATCTCTTCGACAATATCACTTAAGCGTTCTAGATTGGCTTGTGTTCGATCTAGTGAAAGCTCGGAATCATGTTTTCGTTTCTTATATTTGGCTACTCCTGCTGCCTCTTCGAAGAATCCTCTTCGATCGATTGGTTTAGCTTCCGCGAAAGCACTAATATTACCTTGAGTAATAATTCCTAAAGATTCGCGTCCTAAACCCGAATCTAAAGTTAAATCAATGATGTCTTTCAGTCTTACTTGTTGGTTATTGATTAAATATTCTCCGGTATTATCCAAGCGATTCAATCTTCTGGTAATCTCAATCTCTTCATAATCAGAAGGCAATGTATGCTTGCTGTTATCGATAACTAAGGTTACTTCGGCTAAATTGACCGCTTTACGATTACTGGAACCGGAAAAGATGACATCAGACATATTATTGCCACGCAAAGACTTAGGTGATTGCTCACCTAAGACAAAACGTATCGCATCATTTATATTGCTTTTACCGCAACCGTTAGGACCAACGATGCCGGTAATCTGACTATTGAAACTTATTACCGTTTTATCGGCAAACGATTTAAATCCCTGCATTTCGATACGTTTTAAGAACATTTATGGCCTCACATTACTTGTGTAATTATACTTGAATAACTATTGAGTTTCAACGCTTGACAATGAATCAAAAAGTACTTCTGATCACAATAATCTGGCAATATCGTTATAGGTGACAAATGCAAATAACAGCAGGATCAGAATTAGGGATGCCGACATTAAAATATTGACTACTTTTGGTGGTAGCGGGCGATGGATTATTGCTTCAATGATGGTAATAAGAATCCTTCCGCCATCAAACATCGGGATTGGAATCAGGTTGGCAATACCGATGTTTAGCGACAAGACTCCTACTAAAGCCATAAAGGAAGTAAAGCCATATTGTAACTCAGTTGCCGTAGCTGAATAAATCCCTATTGGACCACTTAGATTTTCTAATCCGATACCGCGGAATAATTTCTTGAAAACCTTGAAAATCAACGTAGAAGCATCACCGAAATAATCAGTTGCGGCCTTAATAACCCCAATACCATCGAGTTTCTCCGTTTGTGATTCCGGTAAAATAATGCCGACTTCGTATTTTTGATCAGTCTCATTATAGATTGGCGTCACCGTGATATCGATTGTTTCACCATTACGACTAACGGTATAAATCATTTCATCGTGGTGATAGAGATTTTCGTTTATAATATCGTAAAAATCTTTGGGAATAATCGAAGTTCCGTCAGAGTAAGTTACTTTCTCGATTTGATCGCCATACTCAAAACCAGCGGCTTGAGCTGGGGAACCTTCAACTACTCCGTTAACATATGCCGGAGGATTGATAACTTTATAACCGACATTAGCATAGATTCCAATAAAGATTAACCAGGCTAATAAAAAATTCATTGCCGGTCCGGCAAACATAATCATGATTTTTTTAAACCAATGAATATTAGTGATAGTGCGTTCCTTGGGGACTTCGATTTTATTGGCAACATCCCGGAGATTTTCTTTATCATCCTCGCCGGCCATCGCACAATAACCACCGATTGGCAGTAATCTTAATGAATAAATTGTTTCTTTGCCCTTCCATTTTAGTAACTGCGGTCCCATACCTAAAGAAAACTCATAAACATATACTTTGAATATTTTGGCAAAGATAAAATGTCCAAATTCGTGGATAAGAATAATTACACTTAACATTAAGATAAAACATAAAATGGTGATGACGGTGTTCATTGAATTTTCTCCTTCACATAATGGTATGCCCAAAGATCGGAAGCAATCAGCTGTTGTTCATCCGGACCTTCAATAAAATGTTTATCTTTCAAGGATAAAGATATCGTATCTTGAATTAAACCTTCAAGTTGAAGTAAATTAATCTTTTTATTCAAAAATAATTCGACTGCGGCTTCATTGGCACCATTTAAAATTGCACCGAGATTTCCACCCTTTTCGCCTACTTCGTAAGCGAGCTTTAATAATGGATATCGTTTAAAAGAAAGTTCTTCAAATCGTAAATCGCCAATTTCTTTTAAATCTAAAGTGTTTGAAGTATTAGGACAATGCTCCGGATTCATTAAAGCATATTGAATCGGGATGCGCATATCCGGGACTCCTAATTGAGCTAGTAAAGAATGATCTTGAAATTCAACCATTGAGTGAATGACACTTTGCGGATGCAAAATCGTTTCGATTTGGGAATAAGGGATGCCGAATAACCAATGAGCTTCCATTACTTCGAAACCCTTATTCATCATCGTTGCCGAATCAATCGTGATTTTCTTTCCCATACTCCAAGTCGGATGGGCTAAAGCATGATCAACCGTAACTTTCGCTAATTGAGAACGGTCGACATCTCTTAATGAACCACCGGAAGCGGTAATGATTAGTCTATTGACTTGTGAAATTTTATTACCCTGTAAGCACTGGAAAATTGCCGAATGTTCTGAATCGATGGGCCTAATTAAGATGTTATTCTTTTTTGCTAGTGAAGTAACTAATTTTCCGCCAATCACTAAAGATTCTTTGTTTGCCAAGGCCAACTGTTTATGTTGTCTTAAAGTCTCCAAAGTCGGTCTTAATCCAACTAAGCCGATTAAAGCATTGATTACTAAATCACAAGAAGATTCATTAATCAACTGCAGTAATCCTTCATCGCCACAAAAAAAACGGATATTTGAATATTTAGGTTGTAGACGTTCAAGATCGTTTTGATTCTTAACCGTAATATACTTAATTTGATGATCCTGGATGATTGAATCAAGACAATCAGTCCTTAATCCGACACTTACACCGCACAATTCATATTGCTCAGAATACTGTTTGATTACATCTAAAACCTGAGCTCCGATGGAGCCGGATGCGCCTAAAATGATTATTCTCATTCTCATATTAAGACCCTTAAAGTCATCACCATGTAGCAGCAGACCAATCCTAATAAGATGGAATCGATTCGATCAAGCATTCCCCCGTGTCCTGGTAAGATAGTACCGTAATCTTTAATTCCATATTCTCTTTTGATCGTTGAGAAGAAAAGATCGCCAATCTGAGAAACGATACCGATGATTACTCCGATAATCAGACTAGAAAATAGGTCTATCTTAGCAATTAGGTAAAATGCTAAGAAACTACTGATTGAGCCGGTAATAAAACCGCCGATTGCTCCTTCAATGGTCTTTTTGGGCGAGATTCGTTCGCAGAGTTTATGTTTTCCTAGGTAGCTGCCGACAAAGTAAGCTCCGGTGTCGGTCATACAGGCTCCGATAACCACACATAATAGTCCCCAGTTAGAGATTTTTTGTAATCCGTTGAAACCCATAATTGCATAAACAATTATCAGTTGTAACATAACGACAATTGCTGCATCTGAGACTTTAACTTCTGGACTGATGATTGGTAAAACAATCAGCAGTAATAGTAAGAAGAAAATACCGATAAAACTGTACTCTGGATATAAAATTGTCATTATTACTAAAACTGCCGTCAGCGCAGGGATAAACCATAAGGTAAATTTAGGCCAAGTATTCTTAAAAATTCGGACTACTTCATAACTTGCGATCACAAAGACGAGTGCCATTGTCGCATCCAGTAGATAACCCCCAATAATGAAAACCGGAATACAGATTGCAATTAACACCGCAGCAGTTTTAATTCTAGTTTTCATGATCTAATCCTCCAAAACGACGATGGCGTTTCTTGTATTCATCTAAAGCCAGCAATAGTTGTTTCTCATCAAAATCCGGCCACAAGACATCAGTAAAATACATTTCGGCATAAGCAATCTGCCATAGTAAGAAATTCGAAATACGATATTCACCTGAAGTTCGAATCAGATAATCGACATCGGGCATCTTAGATGTCATCAGATATTTGCTCATTAGTTCCTCGGTAATTTGATCAGCGGGAACCTTATCCTCAACTATTTTTTGCATCGCTAAAACTATTTCTTTTCGACCGCCATAATTCATCGCAAAATTAAGAATCATCCCGGTATTGCCGGAAGTATCTTTGATTGCTTCTTCAAATACTTTTCTGGTATTTTCCGGAAAAGCTTCCAATTGTCCAATCGTCGAAATCTTAATATTATTTGCCATTAATTCTTTTAAGAATGAATCAAAAAAGATGGCCGGAATTCCCATTAAATAATTAATCTCTTCTTTTGGACGAATCCAATTTTCCGTTGAAAAAGCATATAGGGTTAGATACTTAACCCCGGCATGATTTGCGGCGATCGCAATATTTCGAACATTTTCCGTTCCCATGTAATGGCCATAACTGCGGGGCTTGTTTTGTTTCTTAGCCCAGCGGCCGTTTCCATCCATGATAATTGCTAAATGTTGGGGAACTAACTCAGACATTAAATACTAAGGATATCTTTGGTCTTTTTATCTAAGATATCATCAATTTTCTTATTATACTGTTCCGTAAGTTTGTTCATTTCTTCTTCGTTGGCTTTACGCAGATCTTCCGGAACGGTCTTATCCTTGCGGATTTCATCTACAACATCACGGCGAACATTACGAACAGCGATTTTAGCTTCCTCGGCATACTTACTGGCTTGTTTTGCATATTCTTTCCGTCGATCTTCAGTAAGTCTAGGAACATTGATCCGAATCGCATTAGATTCATTTTGCGGGGTCAAACCAATATTTGCCGAAAAGATGGCTTTTTCGATTTCTTTGATTAAACTTGGATCAAAAGGCTTAACATAGAGCTGACGTCCTTCAACTACGGAGATGCTAGCTACCTGATTAAGGGGAGTCATTGCCCCGTAATACTCAACTGAAATCTTGCTGAGCATATTGGGGTTGGCACTTCCAGTTCTAATCTCTTTGAAACCTTCCTGAAGATTCGTAAGCACTTTTTCTAATTTGGGCTTACAATTCTCAATTCTTTCATCCATTTTTATGTTCCTCCTTGGTAATTATTGTACCGATTTTTTCACCATCAACGACACGTTTAATATTTGCTACATCATTTAAGTTAAAGACAATTAAGTCAATCTGATTTTCCATACAAATCGTAATCGCCGTCTGATCCATAACTTTTAAGGAATCTTTGATTAAGTCCATATAGGTAAGATGATCAAATTTAACCGCTTGGGGATCTTTATTCGGATCGGAAGAATAAACACCATCAACACCATTCTTGCCCATTAGGATAACTTCGGATTTAGTCTCCGCTGCTCTTAAGGCTGCAGCGGTATCTGTCGAGAAGAATGGACTTCCGGTACCTGCTGCGAAGATAACAATCCGCTTTTTCTCCAAATGACGAACTGCCCTTCTTTGAATAAATGGTTCACAGATTTGATCCATTTTGATTGCTGACTGAACTCTAGTAGGAATCTCTAAGTTTTCCAGAGCACTTTGAATCGCTAAGGCATTGATAGTTGTTCCCAGCATTCCCATATTATCGACTTGCGTTCTTTCCATACCCAATTCTTCAGCCATCTTACCGCGAATAATATTTCCAGCTCCGACGACAATTGATATTTCGGTTCCGGTTTCCCAAACTTTCTTGATCTCGATCGCCAATTTATTTAACATTTCCGCATCTAAGATTTTATTAGGTCCGCTTAAGGCTTCACCGCTCAATTTCAGTAAAACACGTTTGTACATTATATTCTTCCTTTCCTGTAATTTAATTATACCAAATCTATTAGTCAGTACAATAAGGGAAAAAAAAAGGGCTATTTCTAACCCCCCTTGAATCACTTAGCCAAATACTTTAGCAACCTCTTCAGCGTAACATTAGACTTTCTTCTCAATACCTTCACCAACATGATATCTGGCAAATTTAACGACGGTAGCTTTATTTTCCTTCAGATATGCACCGACTTTTTGGGAATTATCGAAGATGAATTCCTGATCGACTAAGCACATTTCTTTTAAGGACTTGGAAACTTTACCTGCTAACATTTTATCTAAGATAGCCTGTGGTTTATTCGCATTGCTTGGATCATTCTTCATCAATGCCGTCTGGATTTCTTTCTCATGAGCCACTAAATCCGATGGCATCTGATCTTCAGATACATAAGTCGGAGACATGGACGCTACCTGCATCGCAATATTCTTCGCTAATTGTGCATCCTGCGGTTTTACAACCGATACGGCAACGACTTGCTTATTCATGTGAGTATACAAGCCGAATTCCTCATCGTCAGCCTTCGTGATGAATTGGAAACGTCTTAAGCTTAATTTTTCATTAATGATTGCTGTCGCATCGGTAATCAAATCTTTTAAAGTTCCGTTATTGACTTTCATCTCTAAAGCAGCTTCAACATTTTCCGGTTTCTTTTCAAATATTGCTTTCGATACAGCGTCAACCAATTCCACAAAATGGACATTGTTTGCGGCAAAATCGGTTTCGGAATTCATTTCAACTAATAGCGCCGTATTACCTTCAGCAATGATCTTAGCGATACCTTCAGCGGCAACGCGACCTTCTTTTTTGATAGCTTTGGAGATTCCTTTTTTTCTTAACCAGTCAATAGCTTTATCCATATCGCCATCACTGGCGACTAGAGCATTCTTACAATCCATAAAACCCGCTTCGGTACGATCCCGAAGTTCTTTAACCATTGTTGCTGTTACTTGCATCTTACTCTCCTTTTGTTTCGTTACTTGCTTCCTTTACCTCTGGCTTAGGAGCTTCAGCCACCGGAGTAGCTACCGGACTACTAGTTGTAGCGGCCGCTGCCGGTCTAGCATTGTCATATCTTCTTGGGCCACGATGGAAATCGTGAGAACCCATGGTTTTTCTTCTTTCTTCCATCTTTGCTTTACGGCGGCGTTCATTCTCGGCATTTTGAGCATCGACATTGATAATAACATCAGACATCGTTACTTCCGGCTGTTCATCCGGCGTATAAGCTACTTCAAGAACTCCACCCTTAGCTTCGATGATGGCATCAGCCATTAACGCAACTAAAAGTTTGATTGATTTAATCGCATCGTCATTACCCGGAATCGGATAATCAATCATATTAGGATCACAGTTAGTATCACAAATACCAAAGACCGGGACTCCTAATTTTTTAGCTTCCGCTACCGCATTATGTTCTTCCATCGGTTCAACTACAAAGATTGCATCCGGAATCTTCTTCATTTCTTTGATGCCACCTAAGAAATTAGATAGTTTAGCGGCTTCCTTACGGATTAACGCCTGTTCCTTCTTCGGATAATTATTGATTGAACCGGTTTCTTCCATCTGTTCAATTTCAATTAAACGTTTGATCCGTTTCTGAATTGTCTTGAAATTAGTTAAAATACCACCCAACCAACGTTGATTGATATAGAACGAACCAGATCTCAAGGCTTCTTCGAGTACAATCGGCTGAGCCTGACGTTTAGTTCGGACAAATAAAATCTTGCCACCCTTTTCCGCAATAGCCTTCATCGCCGCATAGGCAGTATCCAACTTCTCCAAGGTCTTATTTAAATCAACAATATAAATCCCTGCTTTAGCCGTATAAATATACGGTTTCATTTTTGGATTCCATTTACGTGTCTGATGACCGTAATGAACTCCTGCTTCTAATAACTTCCTCATCGTTACAACTGACATTTGACTAATAGTCCTCCATTTCCGTTGTGCCTCCATCGGTTCCAAACGCAATGACTTTTCTCAAAGCACGGAATGCGAAATCCCCGATGTGCGATGTATATCCGCTTACGGATACCGGGATTATGTTACCATAATCGCTAGTCATAAACAAGCAAATAACATTCTTTTATCTTTAAAAAACCGCTTATTTTTCCTCATCTTCTAGATATCCCAGACGCTGTTCGCTTTCTTGGTTGGAAATGGTGCTGACATTGTGTAATTTCTTCTCGATTACTCGATTGCGGTCACTGGCTTTGTCAATTGTTTGTCCGGCTTCATCAATCTTTTGTTTGGCCTTGACTAATAGTTCTTCCAGCTTGGCATATTGTGATTTACTGGCTTCTAATAATAATCGTACTTCATCCGCTTTCTCATTTATTGCAATCGCTTTAAAACCTAAAGCTAGGGAATTCAATAAAGCAGTTATCGTAGTTGGCCCGGCAATCATTACTTTGTAAGTGCTTTGAATCTTTTCGGCTAAACCATCCTTATTGGAAGCAATCTCCGCATATAAACCTTCGGTAGCTAAGTACATAATCGCATAAGGAGTAGTTACCGGAATATTGATATATTTAGTGATCATCTTGGCTTCGCTCATAACCCGATTTTCTAATTCTTTACGCGCTAGATTAATTCTATCTGGGTCATTGTTATCAATCGCTTGGGTTAAACGAATGTAATCTTCCATTGGTAATTTAGAATCAATCGGTAAATATACGTATTGTTCCTTGTTTGTACCGTTAGGAATTTTTACCGCAAATTCAACTCTATTTCCGTCATGATTCGGTGAATAATTTTCTACATACATTCCCGGAATCGTCTGATCGAGAATATTTGATAACTGTACTTCAGCCCAAGTACCTCGGGCTTTTACATTAGTCAAGACTCGATTCAAAGAAGAAACATTACTGGTTACCGCAGTCGATAATTGTTTCATTTCGCCTAAAGAGTTATATAAAGAATTCAATTGATCGGAGACATTCTTGAAAGAATCCGATAAGCTCTTATTCAGAGTCGTGCTTAATTTCTCATCGACTGTTTGCCGCATCTGATCCAAGCGTTTCTCATTGCTATCCTGTAATTTACCAACTGCTTCGGTAATTCTTCTAGTCTGCAAATCAGCTTGTAAAGAATTATTTTGATTTAAATGGGCCAAAGCCGTAGAGAAACTATCCTGAAATTTTGCAAGCTGTGCCGCGTTATTCAAAGTCTGTTTATCTAATTGTTCGTTGAGCTCTTTTAATGAATTATGCATGACCGTTTGAAGATTCTGCATGTTTTCATTATTCGTTCGTTGTTGATTAAAAATTTGTTCGCTTAGATTTTTTCGGGTTTCTTCAATTTGGAGATTATTGGGTTTTTGTTGCTGGAGAATAATAAGCACTAATAAGAGTCCGGCAATTATGCTCATGCCAATCAACAGATATATTTCCATAGTTTCTCCTTTATTTTTCCGGAAACGCTTTATGGTAGGTTTCCCTAAGTTTATCAACAGTCACGTGGGTATAGATCTGTGTCGTCGAAAGATTTTTATGTCCTAATAATTCTTGTACAACTCTTAAATCGGCTCCGTTATCTAATAAATGAGTTGCGAAACTGTGTCTTAACATATGGGGGTGCACTCTAATCGCTAATGAAGCTTTTTTACCTGCATCGTCGAGAATATATTGAATCATTCTGGTTGTTAAAGGTTTACCTTGATTATTCTCTAACAAAATATCGGAATTCTGATTTTTTCTAAACGGAATATAAGCTTTGATTCTTTCACCCAATTTCTCATAGAAAGGAACCATGCGAACTTTTGAACCCTTGCCGACAATTCTTAAAACTAATTGTTCAAAATCAATATCACTGATTTTTAATGAAGTTAATTCACTTACTCGTAACCCGGAGGCGTACATTAATTCGATCGCAAGTCGGTTACGCAACTGCTGAGGATCATTTAGATCAAAGATATCTAGCAAATTGTTAATCTCATCAACTAAAAGAAAGTCAGGTAATTTGCGACTAGAGCGAGAAACTTTAATACTAGAAAACGGATTAGCACTTATATCGCTGTTATTATCCAGATATTGAAAAAAGGATCTTAAAGAGCTGATGTTTCTGGCTAGGGTTGCTTTGCCAATCTTACGTTGATCGTTAGCTTCCCCACTTCTCAATTTCGCTAAATAGTCATTAACGGTATACCGGTCGACTTCTTTAAAATCATGAATATTTTCACTTTTAAGATACTTAATAAAACGCGAAATATCCCGGTTATAAGCATCCCGGGTATGTTCCGAACCACTATTTATCCGATTAAGATAAATCAAATAACTTTCTAACAGTTCATCCATGACTATATTCTAAAGCATTTTAAGGAGGGATAACGAATTTTCCGCATCTTTAAGATGATCTTTATTGAGGGACTGAAAGATACCCCAATTCGCATTCATAGGTTGAAAGTGTAAAGGATTAGCGGTCGTGATGTAATTTGCCATTGCACCGATCATTGTTGTTTTAGGTAAAACCAATAGTTCTTTATCATTCATTAAATTAGCCATATTCCTTCCGGCCAACATCCCTGAAGCAGTTGACTCAATATATCCTTCAACGCCGGAAAACTGTCCGGCTATGAACAAATCTTCACGCATCTTAGTTTGATAAGTCGGCTTTAAAATTTTAGGTGCATTGACATAAGTATTGCGATGCATCACACCATAACGGACAAATTCAGCGTTCTCCAATCCTGGAATCATTCTGAAAATTCTTTTCTGTTCCGGGAAGTTTAAATGGGTTTGGAACCCAACAAGATTATATAACGAACCGGTAGCGTTATCTTTTCTCAACTGAACAACGCCATAAGGTCTTTTGCCGTTAGGCATTTCTAATCCGACTGGTTTTAAAGGTCCGAATAATAAAGTCTGTTCGCCTCTTTTAGCCATTATTTCTATCGGTAAACAACCTTCAAAGTAGATTTCTTTCTCAAAGGAAGGTATCGGAGTTGTTTCACCAAGGATTAATTCACGATAAAACTTTATAAACTCAAGTTTATTAAACGGACAATTCAAATAATCGGCATTGCCATAACCATAACGGGATTTTTCATAAATGACATTTAAATTTAAAGATTCCTTGGTAACAATCGGAGCCGCGGCATCGAAAAAATAAAAATTATCTTCGCCAGTCTGTTTTTTTAAACTTTCCAGGAGTTTATCACTGGTTAAAGGTCCGGTCGCAATAATAGTAGGGCCTTGAGGAATTTCGGTTATTTCATCATTAATTACGGTTACCTGCGGTAAAGCTTTGATAGTTGTAGTAATAATCTGACTAAAGCTTTCCCGATCCACCGCTAAAGCACTGCCCGAAGGTAATGCCGTCTGGTCGGCTACTTTCATAATCAAACTGTCTAGCGTTCGTAACTCTGCTTTTAATAAACCGACCGCATTGGTGATTTCGTTCGAACGTAAAGAATTTGAACAGACTAACTCCGCAAAATTAGCGGTAGAATGTGCTGGTGAAGATACTTTAGGACGCATCTCAAATAAATTAACTTCGATTCCTTGTTTCGCTAGCTGATAAGTAGCTTCCGAACCGGCTAAACCCGCACCGATAACATTTACTTTCATTTCTTCTTTTTCTTCCAATGGCGATGGAAAGTCTGCGGTTGGGATTCATCTTTCCTGACATAATGACATTTAGGAAAATTACTGCAGCCAATGAACCAGTTGCCATATTTACTCTTACGTTTAACTAAGGGTGAACCACATTCCGGACATAATTCATCTAAAACAATTGTTTCCGCTTTTTTCTTCTCTTCTAGCGGACGATGATACTTGCATTCTGGATAACCGCTGCAGGAAATGAATTTTCCATAGCGTCCGGTTCTGATTACTAAATCCTTACCGCATTCCGGACATTTCTCACCAATCTTTTCCGGTTCGATTTTTTCCATATGCTTATTCGCATTATCGATCAAGGGTATTAATTTGTTATAAAATTCCCGTTCAAATTCGACATTGTCTTCTTTACCTTCGGCAATCTTATCTAATTCGTTTTCCATTTCAGCGGTATATTTAACATTGATCATCGAACTGAAATATTCTTCTAATTTTCGGCAGGTCAGATCCCCTTGTTCGGTGGGGATAAAGACCTTTGTCTTAGAACCGTCGCTTGCTCTTTGTAAGATAACATAACCACGGGTTTGGATCTTATCGATTATATCCGCATAAGTTGACGGACGCCCAATTCCGTTTTTCTCCATTTCTTTAATCAATCTGGCTTCCGAATATCTTAAAGGAGGTTCGGTAAAATGCTGTTTTCCTTCAACCTTTTTCGCATCCAACTTTTCATCCTTTTTTAATTCCGGCAGAATTACATCATTGGAAGTCTCGTATTGACTATATACTTTTAAATAACCATCAAAAATCTGGGTATGACCATTTAAGGTATAATCGTTTACGCCTGAAGATAAAGTAATTGTATTAACTTCATTCTTCGCATTCGCCATCAAAGCGGCAATAGCCCGATAATAGATGAAACGATATAGTTTATATTGATCACTGCTTAAAGAACCTACGATGTCTTCCGGTACAAATTCTAAATGGGAAGGCCTAATACCTTCATGGGCATCCTGGGCATTTTGGTCATTCTTTTGATGATAAAAACCGGAATATTCTTTACCATAGTTTTCTTTGATCATTTTCGAGGCTGCGGCCATAAATTCAGGAGACATTCTGGTCGAATCGGTACGCATATAAGTAATTAAACCATTGAGATCGCCATTGATTGATACGCCTTCATAAAGTTCCTGGGCAATACGCATCGTCTTTTTTACCGGAAAACCTAGTTTAATACTGGCTTCCTGCTGTAAAGAAGAAGTTGTAAATACTAAATGAGGGCTCTTATTCTTTACACTTGAAACAATATCACTAACCTTAAAAGGATTCTTGCTGTCACTAATAATCTGATCGGCAGCTTCTTTGTTCGTAATCTTCGGCTTTTTACCGTTGACCTTAGTCAATTCGGCTTCAAATTCCTGTTCATCCTTCTTAAACTGAGCACTGATAGTCCAATATTCTTCCGGATTAAAGGCTTTAATTTCATCTTCACGATCAACAATCAGTTTTAAAGCAACCGATTGAACCCGACCGGCTGATTTACTTTTAATCTTACTGTGTAAAAGTTTTGAAAGTTTAAATCCTAAGATTCGATCCAAAATCCTTCGAGATTCTTGGGACCTAACTAGATTCATATCGATTGTTCTAGGATTATTAAAAGCATCCAAGACCGCATTTTTCGTAATTTCATGAAATACTACTCTGGTCTTGGCGTCTTGGTCTAGCTTTAGTTCTCTGGCCAGATGCCAAGAGATTGCTTCCCCTTCCCGATCCGGATCGGTTGCCAGATATACGGTATCGGCTTTGGCGACCAATTTTTTTAATTCCGCAACTGTATCCTTGCGATCTTTATTTAAGACATAGGTGGGCTTAAAATTATCCTCAACATCGATACCTAAACCATCTTTACCTTTGATTGCCAAATCACAAATATGACCTTTACTGGCGGTAACGGTATAATCCTTTCCCAAGTATTTTTCGATCGTTTTTGATTTTGCTGGTGACTCTACAATTACTAAACCTTTCACGTTTTCTCCTCCTTATAGTCTTATTTATTATCTTGTTTTTTTCTATCTTGTCAATTATAGCGCTTTTAATTCCTCGTAATCAGTAATGATTAAAGCCCCTTCCTCGATCAAATGATTATTACCTTTACCGACGGAACAACCAAACGGATATGGTACGGTATAGATATCTTTTCCTAATTTAATTCCATGTTCGACAGTTACCATCGTACCTCCTTTTTCTCTAGCCGCAGCGATGATTATCTTACTAGATAAAGCCGCGATGATGCGGTTACGATAAGGAAAGTATTCTTTGCGGGGTTCCGTTCCCAAAGGATATTCACTTAGTAATAAACCTTTTTCTTTGACTATTCGGTACAACTCCCTATTTTCCTTCGGGTAAATGACATCCAAACCATTACCCAAGATTCCAATCGTTTCTTTGGCATTTAGTTGGGCAATACCATCAGTTCCTTTTGCCATCCCGGACACAATAACATATTTTTCAGACAATGTCTTTGCTAAGACTTCCGTGACTTTTTTACTATAAGAGGTTACTTCACGACTGCCAACAATCCCAACCTTAGGCTTATTCAGCAATTTTAGATTACCGGAATAGAACAAGACCCAGGGTGGTTCTTCTAAGTCATATAACTCTTTTGGATATTCTTTCGAGCCATAAAATAAACAATTTTCTTTCATCGTAATCATTTCCGGAACTACATTATTTAATAAAGCGTTCTTGACTAAACGATAGTTTCCCCGGTATTTATAGGTCAAAGCATAGAGTATTTGTTCGTAAGTCATATTCTTCTTTACGTACTAAACTAAAATATTCCTATAAAAGTTCTTTTACCGGTCGATAAGATTTGCGATAGAAAGGTAATAACCCCTTATTTTTCATAATCTCGAGATGCTTTTTGGTCGGATAACCCTTATGATTCTTAAATTCATATTCGGGGAATAATTCGTCATAGGCATACATAAGCTGATCTCTGGTTACTTTAGCGATAATACTTGCTGCCGCAATCGACATACTTAAATGATCGCCTTTAATCAATGAAAGATGCGGCTTCGAGATTTCTAAAGGCATCGCATCGGTTAAAACTAACGGTGCCTCAGCATCTTCGGCAATTTTAATCATTGCTCTTTTGGTCGCATGATAGATATCATAAGTATCGATATCTTCTACCGGAACGATTTCTAGATAATATTTGGTTTGCGAAACAATTATCTTAAATAATTTATTTCGCTTAATTTCAGTTAATTTTTTTGAATCGTCAAGCTCGGGCAATTCAAAATAAGGTGGCAGAATAACTCCCGCGACCAATAAAGGACCGGCTAAAGGCCCTCGTCCGGCTTCATCAATCCCAACTAAAGTTTTACCTAAAGCCCATTGTTTTAATTCGTATTGGTTACCGGCACTCATTCTGGCTTTTCCCAACTAATTCGGCCGAGTTTTTCATCCCGAATCTCTTTAATTAACATTTCTTCGCAACGGGTTCGATCAATCAAGCCTCCGGCTCTCAGCATTCCCCGCTTTTTACTAATTGCTTGCAAGATTGTTTCCGGTTCACCTAATTCCGTTAATTTATATCTTTCTTTTAGATTCTCCGGATAATTCTTACTTAAATAATCAAGCGCAAAAAAAGTCAGATCCTCCGTCGAAAGAATTTCATCCTTAATCGCTCCGGTGATTGCTAAACGCAGACCGACTTTCGGATCGTCAATTTTCGGCCAGAGAATACCGGGTGTATCCAATAAAGCCAGTTTGGAATCCGTTTTAATCCAAGCTAATCTTTTAGTAACGCCAGGATGATCCGCACTTTGGGCAACTTTCCGCCCGGCGATTTTATTAATTATGGTTGATTTACCAGTATTCGGAATCCCGACCACCAAAGTTCTGATCGCTAAAGGATTAATTCCCTTTTTTAATTCTTTCTCCCGTTTTTTCTTAATCAACGATTCTCCGATTGTGCTAAGTTGTTTTTTTAGATCATCTTTATACGCATTTACCGCAATAACTTCGTTGTTGTCTTTTTTTAAGGCCTTCAACCATAATTTAGTGATTTTATCATCGGCTTTATCCTTTTTATTCAACATGATAATCTTTGGAAAACCTACCGCAATCTTTTCTAGTTCCGGATTACTGCTCGATAAAGGAATCCGAGCATCTAAAACTTCCACTATCAAATCAATATTTTTTAATTGTTCCTTGATTTCCCTAGTCGCTTTAGCCATGTGACCGGGATACCAATTAATTTTTCGATTATTCTCGCTCATCTTAACCTCATTCCTTTGATTCTAAAATATTTCGATAAATAATTTATACGGCCTTAAAATGATTTAGCGGCCACCAAACATATACTGAACAAGCGATTATCTTATCAGAAGTGAAGGCTCCGAAATATCGCGAATCGGTACTATGCAGGCGGTTATCACCCATTAAGAAATATTCATCGTCACCTAAAGTTATCGGCCCAAAATCTTCAGTAAACAGTTTATCTTGCGTCATCGACTTTTGAGTCGCAACATATTCGTCATCCAAGAAAGACTGTTCGACTACTTCCCCATTGATATAAAGTACATCGTCTTTAAATTCCAGGGTCTCTCCCGGTAATCCAATCACTCTTTTAACAATCTGTTCCTTATTGTCCAATAAAGCTATTACGACTTCAAACCTAGTGATCTTTTGCGTGTTTCGCTTAATGACATTAGTAAATCCCAACTCATTATTCTGTAAGGTAGGATACATACTTGGTCCCTTGACCTGAACCGGACGAATTATAAAATGAGTCAATAACAAAACAATCAACAATGCAAAAATGAAGTTCTTGGTAATGTCGACAGTTTCTTTCAGCCAGTTTACTTTTTTCTTTTCGCTCATTTTAAGAAAAAACCGGTATTAGCCGGTTTCCTTTACTTTTTACTTTCAACGATTCTAGATTTCTTACCAGAACGGCCACGTAGATAGTTTAATTTGCTTCTTCTAACTTTACCGTAACGTAATACTTCGATTTTCTCAATGACCGGTGAATGAATCGGGAAGATTCTCTGAACGCCGATACCACCAGATACTTTACGTACGGTGAAGTTTTCGGCAACGCCATGACCCTTAATTCCGATGATCACGCCTTCGAAAACCTGAATACGAGACTTATCCCCTTCTTTAATCCGGACATGCACTCTTACCTCGGCTCCGGTTCTTAGATCCGGAACATCCTTTTTTAGTTGGGATTGGGTAACCTTTTCAACAATACTTAGATTCATTTTAGAACTCTCCTTTTCGTTAATCCCCGACTCTTAGATCAATTGATGTCCAGCGGAACCGGATAAGCTTCTTACAAAGCTTTATAATTCTACCATAGACATTTGCGTGATTCAATAGGTTTTGATTGTCAGTTTAGCTTAAAAATGTCACAATTAGACCGGAAAGAAGGTCATATGTTAAGTCTTTCGATAAAAGTAAAAGTAAGTAATTCTAAACCCGATATCTATAATTTAATTAAGCAGAAATATCGTTTAGCGGATCAGGAAATTATTAGTTTTTCAATCATTCATCAATCATTGGATCTGAGATCAAACTATCAACCTAATTGGTTATTTCTGATCAGTCTAGAATTATCTGATGAAAAAGAATTCGTTGCTTGTCATCCGCAGTTTCAAATAATCGAAAAAAAACCTGAGTACTCCTTACCTCTTCCTGGTTCTAAATGTCTGAGTAATCCGATCGTTGTCGTCGGTTTCGGGCCCTGTGGAATGGCGGCAGCCTTAGCTTTAGCAATAAAAGGTTATCGGCCAATCGTAATTGAACGCGGAGCTAAGATTGAGGAAAGAAAACAGATCGTTGACGATTATTGGCATCATGCCACCGCCTTGGATCTACAAACCAATGTTCAATTCGGAGAAGGCGGTGCCGGTGCTTTTTCTGATGGTAAACTAACAACCAGAATAAAAGATTATCGAGTCGGAATGATTTTGCAACAGCTGATTAAATTCGGTGCCGATACTCAGATTGCATACTATAATCATCCGCATCTAGGAACCGATAATCTATACAAGATTAATCAGGCAATCAGAGATAAAATCATTCAATCTGGTGGTCAGATCTTATTCAATACCCGTTTAGATCAACTACATATCAAAAATAATCAATTGGAATCGATAGATTTGAGTAACGGCCATTCTATAACAACTAATAACCTTATTTTAGCGATAGGTCATAGCGCCAGAGATACTTTTAAGATGTTAGTAGATAAACAGATTCCGTTAGTCAATAAACCTTTCGCAGTCGGGGTTAGAATCGAACACTTACAATCCTATATCAATGAGCGCCAATATCGGATGGTCCCGGATTATTCCAATCTTCCCAGTGCCGAATATCGCTTAGCTTATAATGCCAAAAACCATAAAGGAGTCTATTCGTTCTGTATGTGCCCGGGAGGTTATGTGGTTGCCGGCGAAAGTGAACCCGAAACAATCGTTACTAACGGCATGAGTTATGCTTCTAGAGACGGAATAAACGCCAACAGTGCTTTAGTAGTACAAGTAGATGCTTCTGATTATGGTGATGATTTATTAGCCGGTGTCGCTTTTCAAAGAAATTTAGAACACCAAGCTTATTTATTGGGTCAGGGAAAAGCCCCGATTCAAACCGTAGGTAATTACTTAGATTCTTCTAAACATAATAAAGAAACAACAATCCATCCTACTTATCCTAGAGGGGTTAATTACGTCGATTTACATCGCCTATTCCCAGGTAAGATTGATGAGCCATTAAAAGAGATGTTACTGCATACCGAAAAAATTATGCCTGGTTTTACGAAAAACGGAGCTTTAATTACCGCCGTTGAGACTAGGACCAGTTCCCCGATTCGTTTTTTACGTGATTCTCTTACTTTAGAATCACCGATTGAAGGACTTTACCCTGCGGGAGAAGGTGCCGGATATTCCGGTGGTATTGTTTCCAGTGCTATCGACGGACTCAAATGTGCTGAAAAAATCATTGCCAGTTATCAGATACCCAGCAATGATTTTGATTAATTTAGTCTTTTTTATTCGAATCATTTAATGAACGTTCGTATTTCTCCCAGAGATCCGGACGTTCTTTTTTGGTTCGTAAATAAGATTGTTCGATACGCCATTTCTTAATCAAGGCATGATTCCCGGAAACCAGTACTTCCGGAACTTTTTGACCATCGAATTCCACCGGCATTGTATATTGAGGAGGTTCCAAAAGCGTATTTTCGAATGATTCATCATTACTGCTTTCTTTCTTGATTACACCGTCAGTTAACCGAATTATCGCATCGGAAATACACATTGCGGCTAATTCACCACCGGTAATGATAAAGTCTCCCAAAGAAATCTTACCGTCGATATATTTTTCGATTCTCGCATCGAAGCCTTCATAATGACCACAAATTAAAATTATGTCTGAACATTTACTCTTCTCATTTAATTCATGTGCCATTTTTTGGTCGAAGGTTTTTCCTTCCGGACTAATTAGATAAACTAAAGAATTATCATTCTTTAATTCTTTTAAGGCAGAATATAATGGTTGAATAGCTAAAATCATTCCCGGCGCTCCGCCATAAGGCGTATCGTCGACTTTATGATGTTTATCCCAAGAATAAGCTCGAAAATCGATCAATTCAATCTTAACTAATCCTTTTAAAATTGCCCGATGAATAATCGAAGTATTTAG
Source organism: Bacillota bacterium (assembly GCA_023426935.1). Taxonomy (GTDB): domain Bacteria; phylum Bacillota_I; class Bacilli_A; order Erysipelotrichales; family Erysipelotrichaceae; genus RUG11872. Next base: position 28,011 of record JAEZBR010000043.1, read on the forward strand.
AAAACCATCAAACATTTCCGGGAATAAAGTCAGAATCGTAATCTTCATAGGATATCCTCGTCCGGATTGATCTCAAGCTCTTTCTTGGAAATATCCACCTTATTAATATAGGCGGGGACAAAAGGAATCAAATGTGTATTGTCGTCATTAATTACTTTAATTAAAGGATGCGCTTTGGTAAATTCGATTTCCGTAATCTTACCGAGAAATTTATTACGGTAAAAAACGCTAAAATCAATGATCTCATCCGGATAATACGACCCTTCCGCTAATTGCTGACGCTGGTCTTGTTCAATATATATTTTTGCATGCGCATAAGGCTCGATTAAATTAATCTCCTTTAATCCTTCAAATGAAATTAAATAATTTCCGGCATGAAATCTAACGGTAGAAATCGTTAAAATCGTTTGTTTAGGTTCCGTTATGACAAAAATAAGTTTATTACCCTTTTGAAAACGCAACTGCGAAAAATCGGTATAGCTCTTAATCTTGAGCTCACCTTTTATCCCAAATGTTCCGATACTCTCACCGACTAGACAAAGTTTCATATTTCTCCAAAAAAGGATGCCTAAGCATCCTAGTAAGCTTCAAATTTTACGACGACCCGTTTATTCTCTTTACGAGAAGCAATGGCTAAACTATCTCTTATTGAATGAGCCATGTTGCCCTTATGACCGATCAAACGCGCAATGTCCGAATCTTTTGCATAAACATATAATAAGATTTCATTATCGTTGATGCTTTCCATCTTTTTAACACTGACGGAATCCGGATTTTCAACAATCGGTTTTACTAGATTCAATAAGACCTGTTCGTAATCAATCATGATTACTTCTTAGCATCCTTAAATTTTTTAATAATGCCCTTCTCCGATAACATATTTCTAACAGTATCGGACGGTTGAGCCCCGTTATTCAGCCATTTCATAGCTTTTTCTTCATCGATAACGATTTCGACAGGATTGCTGCGGGGATTGTAACGACCGATCTGCTCAATAAAGCGACCGTCTCTTGCCCGATGTGAATCAGCGGCAACGATTCGATAATATGGTTGTTTCTTCATACCCATTCTAGTTAAACGTAATTTTACTGCCATTTCTTTTTCCTCTTTTTCCTTAATGATATTATCATTACAAAATATAGCTGTCAAGTAAATTTACTTGACTGCATAAACTAAATACTCAAATTAAAACCCCTTGCGGGGTAGTTAATTACTCTTCTTTGGCACGGCTGGAATATTTTCCATCGATCGTACTAATTGTAATCATTTCGCCTTCTTTAATGAATAACGGAACTTTAAGCGTCCAACCCGTCTCTAAGGTCGCATTTTTCTGCGCACTAGTAGCCGTATCGCCTTTAACTGCCGGTTCGCATTCCGTAACTTTTAGATTCATTTTGTCCGGTAGAATAATACCTAAGATCTCGCCATTATACATTTCAATATTGATTGTATCGTTAGCCTTTAAGAAATTGAGTTCCCAAGTCAATCTTGAAGAAGGAATCTCGATCTGATCATAAGTCTCATTATCCATGAAGACGAGATTCTCGCCATCCTGATAAAGGTAATTCATGGCCTTTTTATCAATATGTGCCGGTTCAACCTTTTCACCGCCGTTGAAGACACAATCAATAATCGTTCCGGTATGGAGATTCTTGGATCTGGCTTTAACAACCATCTTCCGCATCGCCGTTTTATTCAAAGACAATTCAATGCATTGATAGATATCACCTTCATAAATGAAGGTCGTACCCGGTTTTAAATCATTAACAATAATCATGAAAATAACTCTCCTTAGCTTTTACGTTCCTCATTATAACAAAACTAAGGTGATTTGTTAATGCAAATTAAGGTAATTCGTTTACTATTTCCAAGGTTTTAGAGTTAAGGTCATAGTGATAATACTTGGTATATTCACGATCTTCACATGAATATACCACAGTGATATCTTCAAAATCATAGGTTATATTGACAATTGTCCCCTCAAATTCAAGTTCGTCCTCATTGTAATCCATTGTTTCGACCGCATATTTGAGTCTTTGCATCACTAAAACCTCTAAGTAGACTTGCTTATCTAGCTTATTCAGGTTTTCTTTTAATTCATAAATATTCTTCAGAATGCTTAAATGATAACTGCCTAAAGTAAAAACAAAAATCATGATGGCTAAGGCTACGACAGATACGAAACTATTGAGGAAAACCGATCCATGTCTCATAAGTCTGACCTTTTTTCTGATATCGCATCATTTCGAAATCACCTTCGATATAAAATTCCAGATTACTGATTCCGTTTAGAAAGGTTAAAGAACCTTCTTGCATCAGTAATTTATTATTAACTTCTTTGATCCGATAAGTATCCTTCTTGGTTTTTAGATATATTATTTCTGAATCTGATTTATCTAAAATAATTCCTCCGGCTAGATAAATTCTTAACTGTTCAATCCCGACTTGATCTTCAAGTTGGCTATAGGAATCATATTGGATCAACGAAAACATCGAAACCATTTGCGTCATTAGCGGCATTAAAATTCCAATCATGACTAAAGCTAGAATCATCTCAATAGTCGTAAAGCCCCGTTTTACACCAGATATCGCAAGGCAATTCTTCTTGCGTGTAATCATACATTTCAATGGTTTTACTCTCCTCCCGATAATAACTGGTAATCAATAAATCTAAGTAACTGACCGATATTAACATGATTGTTAAGCCTAACAAAGCATCGATCATTAAATTAGCTTTCAATTTCATCGTATTCCATCCTCCCGGCTCCTAACCAAAGCTTCAATTCAATTAAAGATATCTCATTGGAAAGAGTGATCGTTTGGGCCATGTTGACATTTCCTTTGCCATTAATCGTAATATCATTTCCATCCAAATCGGCGTTTAAAGGAATCTCATCGATTGAATCACCATCCAGATATACTTCCGTTTCTTCATTGGTTAACATCGCCTCGGTCTGTTTCTTTAAAACTTCGCTGACAATGATCAATGGCTGTAATCTTAACGATTTATTCTTAGGCAACAAATAGACGCTGATATTTAAACAGACAATCATAATTGAAATAACGAAAATACTTTCCAATAAAGTAAAACCAGCTTTATTTGATTTTTGCTTGCCCGTTTTCAATCTCAATTGTTTTTCCACCAGGACAAGTCTTCTGTGATTCTTTAAGGTAGCCTTCATTTACTAATTCCTCCAAAGTGACATCAGTCGTGTCGTGATCTAGTTCATACATTAAAATCTGCGAGTTGATTACTTCAATTAAAGCGTCACAACCTTTGTTATTGATGATCGAACGCTTCTGTTGAATATTCGGTAAGGTTAGAATGAAAACGACACTGATAACGATTAAGACGATAATCATTTCTAAAACCGTAAAACCTTTCATAAATCTCCTTTCATATTGTCTCTAATAATGACAAAGGCATCATCATTGCCTGGTAGACCATAATCACAATTATGCCGATAAAACCATAGGCGAAAATTTGAACTAATACGGAAACCTGATGTAATTTGTTATCAATCCACTTTTCCACTAAACCACAGTATTCATTGAGAGCTTGCGGGAACGAATTAACTTCATATCCCATTTGCGAAATGATAATAAAACGTGAATCGAGATAATAATTCTCAACAGTTTTTTTAAAATCTTTTCCGGAAGAAAAACTTTGAATAAACTGTGAAGCTAGAAACGAAATTTCCGGTTTAGATTGAAACTTAACCAAAACTTCTAAGGCTTGTTTGGTCGATAGGCCTCTTTTTAATAACTCTTGCCAATAGCGGGCAAAGATATATGAAACATACCTTTTATTCGTTTTATCTAATCCGAAGCGATGAAGAAATAACCAAAGATTTAAAACTTTATTTTTCTTTTTTAGGATTAGATAAGTAATACCGACGAATAAAGTTATCCCGAGAATCAGATAACAAATAATATTCATTACCTCAATTAAACTAACTAATAATTTATTATCCATATTAAGACCTTCAAAAGTCGCTAAGATGCTGGGTAAAACAAAATAAGTAAATAAGAATAAAACGCCAAAAGCCATGGCCGCTAAAGATAAAGGGTACACAAGGATCGAAGATAATCGATTCTTTAGACTTTTTTCAAATTTTGTTAATTCCAGCGAAAGTTTGATAGCTTGCGCAAAAGGTAGAAAGTGAAGAAAGAAGACTACCTGTTGGGGAATCTTTCCGTTGATTCCTTGTAAAACAGTTTCTAATGTTTGACCTTTTCTTAAGCTTTGATAAAGATAATCTATCGTTTCTTCGTTCCCGTCTTGGCTTAAGATATTTAAAATTTCTTCCAACGGACGATTTTCCTCTAGTAAGAATCCCATTACTTCCCATTGATACAGACTAAAAGATAACTTTTTTGGCTTCTTCCAAGGTGATCCAATGTTTTTGATAGGCGTAGGCGATTTCGGCCGCGAAGGTTGGCAGACCTTTTCTTTGCTGGTTGAAATACGCTTCAAGATCGTTTTTAGAAAATATTTCATATAGGCTTACCCTCTTTAATCCGTTTGAAAGTGTAACTAAGCGTTGATTCGCAATTCCCTTAACTACATCCTGCTGGTCTAGTTTACTTATACCCAATTCAACTAAGCGGCTAATGGCACCGATACAGCTAGAAGCATGGATCGTTGTAATGACCAAGTGTCCGGTTAAGGCACAGCGAAAGGCCATTCTAGCGGTTTTCTCATCTCTGATTTCACCGATCAATATGACGTCTGGATCATGGCGCAATAATTGTTTGATCCCGTTATCATAATCTAGACCAACGGCTGGATTTATTTGAATCTGAACATAACCCTGATGATAGATTTCGATGGGATCTTCCAAGGTATATACTTTTCGCGATTTCATGCTTGCTAATAAAGAATAAGCAGTTGTTGTTTTTCCGGAGCCGGTAGGTCCGCTTATAAGAATTAAACCATTCTCATATTGCGTCCAAGCTTTGAACAATGCTCTCTGGGTTCCTTTTAATACTAAATTATTGAGAGTTATCGCTTCGCGAAAGTTTAGAATTCTTAAAACCCCCGACATAATTCCATTAGTTTGTAAGAACGCGAAACGGAACGCATATTTATTCTGCTGATAAGTATATTCAAAAGATCCTGATTGTGGATTGCTTTTTTGGGAGAGATCTAGATTAGCCAAATACTGTAAAAAATATAACAACTGGGAATCATTAGGTTTCTGAGGAATCTTAATAAATTCCCTTCCGACCCTTCCTTCAATCGTCAACTCTTTTTCTAAGGTAAAATGTAGATCACTGATATTCTCAGCCAGAATAATCTCGATCAATTCTTCAAAACGTTTGTCCATCGCTATCCCTCTACGGATATTTACGCAAGGATTACAAATTTTCCTAAAAAAAAGACCCGAAGGTCTTATAAATACTTATTAGTCAACAATTCTTTTTCCAGCGTGGAACTTTCACCATGTCCAGGATATATTATCAATTCGGGATTTAATCCGGAGATTAATTTAAGTGAACTCTTTAAGGCCGTCTCACTGCCACTATAAAGATCAGTCCTACCAACATCACCAGCGAATAGAGTATCTCCGGTAAATAAATAATTCTGCCACTTAAGACAAACACTTCCGGCGGTATGACCAGGAGTATCATAAATCTCAAAAGTGAAGGATCCCAATGTAAGTTTGCCAACTGGATAATTTTTAATCGGTGAAATTATCTGACTACTCCGTTCATATAATTTGTTTAAATCCGGATCTTTCGCTAAGACTTCATCATCTTTAGATAAATAGATTGGGCAATGATAATCCTTTACTAGTTCATCAACTGCTCCAATATGATCTAAATGACCATGTGTAAGCAATATCGCTAAAACTTTATATTCTTGGAAAGTGTCCAATTTCTGTTTTATCTTTCGATATCCACCACATGGATCGATTACGACAATCACATTCTTACTGAATAAGAGATAACAGTTGGCTTGAAAAATTCCGACCGGTAAAGTAATTACATCTGTCATAATAATAAAGAAAGCCGACTATGTCGGCTTATTTCTTCTCCTTATGTAACGTCATTTTGCGACAAACCGGGCAGTACTTTTTAACTTGCATTTTTTCGGTTTGTTTCCGCTTATTACGAGTAGTGATGTAATTTTCTTCACCACAATCGCTGCATTTTAAGGTTATGTTTTCTCTCATTGACGGCTAATCCTCCTCATTGCGCGTAGTGATTATAACATTCACCTTTAATTTTGTCACGGTTTTATCTACTAACTGCGGTATAATTTTAAAAAGAGGTAATGTAATGTCACAAAGAACCCAAACCCGACCGATTATGGTCGGAAACATTCAGATTGGTGGTCAAAATCAAGTCATTATTCAGTCAATGACTAATACTAAAACCCAAGATATCGCTGCGACCGTTGAACAATGTCGTAATTTAGAAAACTTAGGCTGTCAGATCATCAGATTCGCAATTCCAACCATCGAAGATGCCAAAGCGATTAAGGAAATTAAAAAGGAAATAAGAATGCCAATAGTTGCGGATATCCACTTCGATCATCATTTAGCTTTAGCTGCGATCGAAGCTGGTGCTGATGCAATCAGAATTAATCCGGGTAATATTGGTTCCTTATCTAAGGTTAAAGAAGTCACGAGGGCTTGTCAGGAACATCATTTGCCAATCCGGATTGGAATCAACAGTGGTTCTTTAGAGAAAAGCGAATTAGAGAAATACGGTCATGTCACTCCGGAAGGAATGATTGAAAGTGCGCAAAGACATCTCGATATTCTCGAACAATTATGTTTTAAAGATATCTGTCTTTCTTTCAAATCGTCCGATGTTCCTACCACGATTGCGGTTTATCAACTAGCCGCTGCCAAGTGGAATTACCCTTTACACTTAGGCGTAACCGAAGCAGGACCGCTTTTAGATTCTGCGATTAAATCTAGTTTAGCTATGGGCAGTCTTCTAGTTCAAGGCATCGGAGATACTCTTAGGGTTTCCGTAACCGGAAAACCTGAAGAAGAGATCCCGGTCGCGAAAAAAATCTTGAATAATTTTCATCTGATCAAGAATACCCCGGAATTGATCAGTTGCCCGACTTGTGGAAGAACTTCTTATGATATGTTACCAATCATTCAGGAAATGGATGAATACCTGAATACGATTCATACACATATTAAAGTTGCGATTATGGGTTGTGCAGTCAACGGACCGGGGGAAGCTAGAGAAGCGGATATTGGAGTCGCCGGAGGCGTCAATGAAGCTCTTTTATTCCGAAAAGGTCTGATAATTAAAAAAATCCCTCAGGATCAGATTGTACCGGTCCTGAAGGAAGAAATTAACAACTATCTTAAGCAGAATAATTAATCTTTCTTATACTTTTCCCGTTGTTTTAAACGATTCTTTTCATGTGCCTGCTGTCGGATACTAGCCTGGATAATCTCTCGTTTATGCTTGCGCTTAAGCTTATCAATCGCCGCCGCCCGTTTCTTCTTATAACCGGGGGTAACCTTCTTGGGTTTCTTGGAGGCGATTTTTTTAATGTCCTTGTCTAATTGCGTTAAAGGTCTTTTACGCTTATATCCATAAGGTTTTAGTTGGTGCCAACTTCCACCCCGATAATCGGTATGTTCGAATTTGATACCCTTTTTCTGTAATTCGCGAATTGCTGGGCCATCTTGCTCGTTATAAATCGCGTAACAAGTACCTTCATGCTTAATTCTTCCGGTTCTGCCAGCCCGGTGAATATAATATTCGATTGCTTCCGGGAACCCTAGAGATATAACTTGCGAAACACCGGGAATATCGATCCCCCGTGCAGCGATATCCGTCGCAACGATATACGGCGTTGCGTCATTGGTGATCGACTTCATCGCATTCTTACGTTGTCTAGTCGTTAAATCACCATGAATTTCGGTTACTTTGTAGCCTCTTTCGCGCATCGCTTTGGCACACTCACTGGCTAATTCTCTGGTGTTCGCAAAAATTAAACAAAGATAAGGATTGAAGCCCGGTAAGATTCTTAACATCGTCTCGATATATGTATGATGTTTAGCCGGAATCAAACAATGTTTAACGTTGGCAAAATAGTTTTCGTCGTTCTTAATAACAATCGTTGCCGGATTGTGCAAATATTTATTTAAGAATACTTTTAAAACTTGGGGCATCGTTGCCGAAAAAGCCATGATCTGTAATTTAGTCTTTAAATGTACGACAATTTCATCAATCTCTTTCGCAAAACCGAATTCCATCGTCATATCCGCTTCATCAATTACTAAAATATCCGTGCTGTCTAGTCTTAAACGATTTGCTTTCAAAAATTCGTCTCTTAGTCTTCCTGGGGTGCCAATGACTAAATGCGGTTGAACCGTTAGATTCTTGGCATGATCTAAATTAATCTCGGAAGATGATAAATAGATTCTAATATTAGGCTCAACCTGCTCATATTCTTTAGCAAACTCAAAAATCTGTCTAGCAAGTTCTCTAGTCGGAGCAATAATAACCGCCTGAATCTTATCTTCGGTTACCTTAATCTGGTTAAAAATCGGTAATAAATAAGCATGAGTTTTCCCCGTCCCAGTATCCGAGATTCCGATGATGTCTCTTCCTTTCAAAGCTAAAGGAATAACTTTCTTCTGAATCGGAGTCAATTCGTTAAATTCTAGTTGTTTTAAATATTTCTGTACTTCTGGTTTTAAGTTTAGTTCTTTAATATCGTCCATATATGCCTCTTTCTGCTTTATTATACTAGATGCTTGATTTTTATGCTATGATGCCATTAGGAGAAAATAATGTTAATTGAAAGAATTGAACCTCAGGGTTTCTGTTTCGGAGTGATTAGAGCAATCAAGATTGCTAAGAAGACCGCTAATGATAACCCCAATACCACGATCTATATCTTGGGAATGCTTGTACACAATCGCTATGTCGTGGATGAGCTTAAGAGTTTAAATTTGATTACCTTAGATACCTTGAATAATGATAAAGAGGAATTACTACGAACTATTAAGCCGGGAATTCTGATTCTAACGGCTCATGGGACAGATAATAGACTGAAACAGCTTGCAATTACCTTAGGTTTTAAAATCGTCGATGCGACCTGTCCGAATGTTTCCAAGACTCAAAAAATCATCAAAGACAAACTAGCGGCAGGTTATGAGATTTTATATTTAGGCAAAGCCGGACATCCGGAGGCTGAAGCAATCATTTCATTAGATCCCGAACATATTCACTTAATCGATTCGCCTAAAACCGCCACCGATTTTAATTTGGAACATAAAGCTTATTTCATTACGACCCAAACAACTCTTTCGATTCTAGACACCCAGCAGCAGTTTGAGATTTTGAAGAAACGGATTCCTAATGCGCTTATTCAGACTGAAATCTGTGATGCAACTACTAAGCGCCAACAAGCAATCTTAAACAGTCCCGATTATGAAGGATATATCATTATTGGTGATCCTAGGAGCAATAATACCAAGCAGTTATATCGAATAGCCGAAACGAAACATCCGAAATATTTAACCATGATTGAATCAAAAGATCAGTTAAATCTTCAGGCTATTTCTTCACTTAAAAGTTTAGGCATTACTTCCGGTGCCAGTACCCCTAGTTATTTAGTCGCTCAAGTAATCGAAAGTCTTAAATCTCTGACTTGATTCCTAATTCTTGACGAATCAATTTTTGTTCGTTATCAATTTCGGAAAACCTTTCCGGATGATTTTTTAATTTCGATAGAAGCAATTTATTTCTTTGATACGTTCCGAGCCATTTATCCAAGAACGCTTCGTTCTGATGGCGACGTAGATACGGTCCGAATAAGTAATCGGCTTTCGTATATCCTATTTTTTCTTTAGTCGGTATCGCTTTAATAAACTCATAGTATTTATAATCGGAAACGATTGCCTCTTCGCTGATTTCATAATTATGTTGAACTAACCATTTGCGTAATTCCGGGACTTCTAAATTAGTACCTAGAATCAACTCTTCGACTTTAGCCAAATATTGCGGATCTTTTTCTAAAATTGACATAATTGTATGCGTTCCAAGACCGCTTAACACAATAATCTGATAAGGATCAGTAATGTTAGTCAGACCATCGCTTAAATAGGTCTTTATATCGTTTAAATCATGTTTATTAAAGTTTTTCTTGGCTGCTTGTAACGGCCAAGGGCTTAAATCAGAAGCACCGATTATTTGTTTAGGATTTCTTTTCTTGAGGGATATCGGTAAATAACCGTGATCGGTCCCAATATCTAAAACCGATCGTTGTGAATCGATCAGGTTGAGAAGCGTATTTATTCTTTTAGTGTGCATCAGTCTTCATCCACAAAAGCTTTCAAGGCTTTGGAAAGACGCGGGTTTTTTAATTTTCTTAAGGCGGTATTCTCAATCTGTCTGACTCTTTCCCGGCTGATATTCAGTTTTTTTCCGATTTCTTCTAAGGTTAAAGCATGTTGCGTATCGATCCCAAAACGATCTTTTAAAACTTGTGCTTCTCGCGGTTTTAACATTTCTAAGCTTTTTTCAACTTCGGCTTTCAATTGTTCAGCGTCAGAATACTTCGAAGTAGAATCGGTTGTCTTGGGATCCGCAATAAAATCGAGGACTTGGGAATCCTTATCCTCACCGTTACTGCCAACCGGACTATCTAAAGAAACCGGATTTTCGGCATATTTCTGAATTTCTCGGATTTTACTAACCGAGGTCTTTAAAGCTGCCGCTAGTTCTTCTTCGGACGGATCGCGTCCTAATTTTTGACTGAGCGAATTTTGGGTGCGGTTTAATTGATTAATTGTATCAATCATTCTGACCGGGATGCGAATTGTTCTTGCTTGTTCTGCGACGGCTCTAGAAACGGATTGACGGATCCACCAGGTCGCATAAGTCGCAAGCTTAAGTCCTCGAGTATAATCATACTTATCGATAGCTTTTAGTAAACCGATATTTCCTTCCTGAATCAAATCTTCATCGGACATACCCCGCCCATGATAATATTTGACCACAAATCTAATTAAGCCTTGATTACAGGCAATTAGTTGTTGTAAGGCTTCATCCTTAGCTTTAGGATCTTTACCTTTAACTTTCTTCATCAATTCAACTTCTTCTTCTCTAGTTAAAATATGCGGATTAAAATTTGTATCGGTACTATCTGTTGAACCATTGTCCTCATCTTTAATCAAGATGTTATTATTCTCTAACCATTCGAAAAGTTCTTCGCCCTGGGTATCGTTTAAGTTAAATTCGTCGATAATCAATGACAAAGAATCATTGTCAATTTGATTATTAACTATTTCCATCGTAATCTTTTTGGTTGCTCTGATTAAATTAGGATCTTTAGATTTGATTTCCAGCATCTTTCACCTCTTATTCTAATTCTTTGATAAAAAGTCTTTTAACCGTTTTGACCGGCTAGGATGTTTTAACTTCCGTAATGCTTTCGCCTCAATCTGTCGGATTCTTTCTCTGGTTACATTGAACTCTTTTCCGACTTCTTCAAGAGTCCTTGCCCGACCATCTTCAAGTCCGAATCTTAGCCTCAATACTCTTTCTTCTCTTTCTGCCAGACCGGAAAGCAAATTATCTATCTCATCTTTTAATAATTGATTATTCGCATAGTCTACCGGAGACTGCGCATCTTTATCTTCAATAAAATCACCTAAATGGGAATCGTCTTCTTCCCCGATCGGTGTTTCCAGAGATACCGGTTCCAAGGATATTTTTTGAACTTCACGAACTTTTTCGGGCGTAATATCCCCCATCCGTTCCGCAATTTCTTCTGCGGTCGGTTCTTTACCCAATTCCTGAATTAATTGTCTTTGAACCCGATTTAGACGGTTTATCGTCTCAACCATATGAACGGGAATTCTGATCGTTCTAGCTTGATCGGCGATCGCTCTAGTGATTGCCTGTCGGATCCACCAAGTCGCATAGGTCGAAAATTTAAAGCCCTTAGTATAATCGAATTTACCAGCCGCTCTTTCCAATCCCATGTTCCCTTCCTGAATCAAATCTAAGAATAATAGACCCCGACCGACATATTTCTTGGCAATGGAAACGACTAGACGTAAGTTACTGTTAATTAATAAATTACGCGCTTCTTTATCGCCCTGCTGACTCTTTTTGGCAATTATTACTTCGTCCTTGGGACTCAATAAGGGAATACGACCAATCTCTTTTAAATATAATTTGACCGGATCATGAATATTAATGGTCGGAATATCATCGCTGGAAATCGCTACTTCCGTGACTTCCGTCTCAGACCCTTTTTCACCATCATCGGCTTTTTCCGCATCTTCATCCTCATCTTCATC